>NZ_JARKOZ010000199.1 GCF_029978005.1 Solidesulfovibrio sp.
CCGGGCGACGCAGGCCGCAAAGCCGGCCAGCACCGCCCGGCCCATTTCCCGGACCACGGGCGCCAGCGGCGAAGCGCCGCATCTGAAGAAGTCTTGTAAAAAAATTCCTTGATTGCCTTTAAGAGGCTTTCAAAGCAAAAATTCCAAGAATTCGCCCCGAAGGGGCGACGGCCCTGTGGGGCCGGAAATTTGCCTGCTGATCCTGCCGCGAAGCGGCGGCAGCAGCGGGGGAAATTCCGGCCCCAACGACGGACAACCGCCTGCCGACGGACTTCCATCCGGCCAAGCAGGCGAGGGGGTCCGGGGGGCATCATGCCCCCCGGCCGCCGGAGGCATCTTCCCACCTCGGCCGGGACAACCATGCATCCACCACCGTAACCACCAACAATCACCACCAACCACGCACACCGGCATCCACCATCCCACCCACCCCCATCCCGCATGACCAACCAGACCACCCCCATCAACCTGACGGACCTGACCTTCCACGAACTCGAGGCGCTGATCGTCTCGCTTGGCGAGCCGCCGTACCGGGCGCGCCAGGTCTGGCAGTGGCTGTGGCAGAAGTTGTGCCGCGACATCGAGCTGATGACGGACGTTTCCAAGGCTTTGCGGACGCGGCTGTCCGAGGCGGCGGTCATCGCCTGGCCCCGGGTCTTGCGGGTGAGCGAGAGCGCCGACGGCACGGTGAAGTTTCTGCTCGGGCTTGCCGACGGCGAGGCGGTGGAGTGCGTGCTCATTCCGGAGCGGGACCATTACACGGCGTGTCTGTCGACGCAGGTGGGTTGCGCCATGGCTTGCGGCTTTTGCGCCACGGGCATGCTGGGGTTTCGGCGCAACATGACGCCCGGGGAGATGCTCGGCCAGGTGCTGGTGGCGCGGCAGTATCTGCTGGACAAGGGCGAGCCGCTTTCGCTGCGCAATCTGGTCTTCATGGGCATGGGCGAGCCGCTGCTCAATTATGAGAATCTGGTGAAGACCTTGGAGGCCTTGCATCATCCGCAGGGGCTCGATTTTTCCAGCCGGCGCATCACGGTGTCCACGGCCGGGGTGCGGCGGCATCTGCTGGACTTGGGCAAGACGGGCTTGTGTTCGCTGGCGATTTCGCTGCACGCCCCGACCCAGGAGAAGCGCGAGAAGATCATGCCCGGCGCGGCCAAGCTGGCGTTGCCGGAGCTTATCGAGATTTTGCGGCAGTATCCGCTGAAACCCCGGGAGTCGCTGACGTTCGAGTATTTGCTGCTGGCCGGGGTCAACGACGCGGACGCCGACGCCCGGGAGCTGGTGCGGCTCTTGTCTCGCGTGAAGGCCAAAGTGAACCTGATCGTCTACAACGCGACGCCGGGTCTGCCGTATCGCCAGCCGAGCCCGGAGCGGGTGTTCGCGTTCCAGGAAATCCTGAAGGCGAAGGGGATTACGACCACGATCCGCAAGAGCAAGGGTGCGGACATCGCGGCCGCCTGCGGCCAGTTGCGGGCGGAAGCGGGCTGTCCCGCGGACGGCGGCGCATAAAATTCGGCCAACGACGCGGCGCTTGTCACCCATTTGCCGTTTATGTAAGCTAGCTCTCCTTTTTCGCGTAAAAAATGGGATAAGGAATTTCTCCATGAAACGACCCGATTTCGCGAAGTGCGGCGGCCTCGTCCCCGCCATCGCGCAGGAAGCCTGCACCGGCGAGGTGCTCATGATGGCCTACATGAACGAGGAGGCCTACGACAAAACCCTCGAAACCGGCGAGGTCCATTACTACAGCCGCAGCCGCCAGAAACTCTGGCACAAGGGCGGCACCTCCGGCCACGTGCAGAAGGTCCAGTCCGTGCGCCTGGACTGCGACGCCGACACCATCCTGGTGCTCGTGGAGCAGGTCGGCGGCGCGGCCTGCCATACGGGGCGCAAATCCTGCTTCTACACCGAAATCACCCGCGACGGCGGGGAGCGCACCTGCTCCCCCATGGTCTTCGATCCCAAGGAGGTCTATAAATAAATGTCCGCCAACAACACCAACAACGTCCTCAAGCTCGGCATCCCCAAAGGCTCCCTGCAGGACGCCACCATCGCCCTGTTCGAGAAGTCCGGCTGGAAGATACGGATGCACCACCGCAACTACTTCCCCGAGATAAACGACCCCGAGCTCACCTGCTCCATGTGCCGCGCCCAGGAGATGTCCCGCTACGTCGAGACCGGCACCCTGGACTGCGGCCTGACCGGCAAGGACTGGATCCTCGAGAACGAATCCGACGTGGTCGTGGTCGCGGACCTGGTCTACTCCAAGGTCAGCAACCGCCCGGCCCGCTGGGTGCTGGCCGTGGCCGCCGACTCGCCCTACAAGCGGCCCGAGGACCTGGCCGGCAAGAAGATCGCCACCGAGCTCGTCAACTTCACCAAGCAGTATTTCACCGGCGCGGGCGTGCCCGTGGAAGTGGAATTCTCCTGGGGCGCGACCGAGGCCAAAGTGGTCGAGGGCCTGGCCGACGCCATCGTGGAAGTGACCGAGACCGGCACCACGATCAAGGCCCACGGCCTGCGCATCATCTCCGAGCTGCTTTTGACCAACACCCAGCTCATCGCCAACAAGAAGGCCTGGGAGGACCCGTTCAAGCGCCGCAAGATCGAGGTCCTCAACATGCTGCTGCAAGGGGCGCTCTGCGCCGAGGGCCTGGTCGGCCTCAAGATGAACGTGCCCGAGGAGAAGATGCCCGAGATCATGTCCCTCCTGCCGAGCCTGACCTCGCCGACCGTGGCCAATCTCTACAACAAGAACTGGCTGTCCATCGAGATCGTCGTGTCCGAAGGCATCGTGCGCGACCTCATTCCCAAGCTCCACGACCTGGGCGCGGAAGGCATCATCGAATACGCGCTCAACAAGGTCATCTAGCGCGACCGAACATCCCGAGGACGGAGCCCGAAGGGAACCGTTCGTCGCAGGATGCCTGGACGCCCCGCCGGGGACTGTCCGACCGAAGGCCGTGGGCGCATGCCCGCGGCCTTTCATTTCGCCGCCTTGGCGACGCTTTGGGGAATGCGCTTTCGAGGGCGACCAAAGGAAAAACAAAACATGCGCTCGTAAATATTTTATGGTTGATAATTCAAGCGAATCTATGACATTGTTCTCCGGGACTCTCTCTTCCGGGCTTCGCCTTTCGCTTGCGATCCCAACATCAGCAACGGGCTCCGAAACCAACCCCAGGAGAACGGTCATGTCGCACGACGCCGCCCCGCCTTTCCCAGGCGACCCCACCCTTGCCGCTCCCGAGGACTGCACCGGACACTTCCAGGAGATCACCAGGGAGAACCCGGTGCCCGAGGACGCCAAACAGGCCTTCATCGCCAACCGGTTCCAGATGATGGCTTCCCATCCGGCCCTGAGCGCCGAGGAGAAGCAGTCGGCCCACGACCTCCTGGCCGTCAGGCCGGGGGGGCCGGCAGCGGCGACCCGGCCCGTGCCGGGCGGCGTGGGCTATGGAATGTTCTACACGGACGCCTTCAGGAACGCCTTCGACCTGGGCACCAAGCTGCAGTTCCTCTACCTCTGCCCGCCCAAGCCGGGCGGCAACGTGACCACTTGGCTCTACCTGACCGCCACTAACCGCGCCTCCCACGGCGTGGAGGCTCTCGTGTGCTACAACGGACAGCAGGCCATGAGCTTTCTGGTCTACGACTGGGCCCAGCCGGTCGAGCCCTGGCAGGTCAGCATCCCCTACGGCAATCTCCTCGAGTATTTCGCCACGATCGGCATCAGGGGGCAAACGTATCCGGGCCTGGCGCTGGAAAACGCCACCTTCCAGGTGCAGCCGGGCACATGGCGCAACACGGTCAGCCTCTACAACACCGTGCGCGGGGGATACGACCTGGTCTATTCCTTCGACTACGCCGCGACCGAAGCGGCCCAGAAGGCGGGCTGGGTCGGCTCCTGGGGCCCCATCGTGGAGACCTTCCAGGACAGCTACGCGCATACCGAGCCCATGGGGGCGTTCCTCACCAACCTTCTCAGCCAGGGCCCGAGCGGGACCTGGGGCTCCCCGCACCTGCTCTCCGCCAACGACGCCACGGCACGCGACGACGGAAAGGGCTTCAAACGCATCTTCGACGACCCGCATTTTTCGTGGGCCGTCGACAGTTGACCGGCACCGGGCGTCCGCGCAAGGTGGGCGACAAGGCGGCGACCGGCAAGCCTGCGGCCGCGCCGAGGAGAAGCGACATGGCCAGCGTTCCGGGCGACAAGCCCACTGAAAAAGCGCAAGAATCGGCCCCCACGCGGGACAGGCGGAAGCAGTTCGCCGAATGGTCCGCCGCCCATCCCGTGGACGCGGCGACGCGGCGCGCCTTCCTCGAGGCCCGCATCGAAATGGTCCGCACCGACCCTCGCCTGACCCCGCGGGAAAAGGAAGCGGCCATCGCCGGCCTGCGCAAGGCCCTGGGCGAAGACTGAAGCCGACCGGGAGGCCGGCTCGCCGTAACGGCGCGGCCGGCCCTATTTCCTGGGCAGGTTGGGGATGATCTCGTTGGCCGCCTGCACCAGGCTCTTGCGAAGCGTCGGCTCGGTGTTGAGGAATTCGGCCACGGCCGTGGCCAGGGGCTCGGGGATGCCGGTCAGGTCGCGGATGCCGAGGCGCGCGTCCACGGCCCGGTTGGTCTTCTTGTCGATGCGCACCACGGGCGCGAGGTGGAAGCGCACGTCCAACGGATCGCCGCCGGAAACGAGACGGCAACGCACCTCCTGCTGGGGCAGGGCCACGTCGCCGCCGGCATGCACCCGGCCCACCACTTCGGACCGGCTGGCCGACAGGTCGGCCGCGCAGGCGATGTCCGAAACGAGGCCGAAGGACGAGGACTCGAGCCTGGCCCGGGTGGCCGCGTCCAGGCGAAAGCCCGTGCGGCAGGCGATGCGCTCGGCCCGGGGATCGTCGAACACCTGCCGGCAGGTGTCGCCCTCGAGCGTCACCCCGGCCCGGACCGGGCCGGCGGTTAACAACATTGCCCACACTATAACAAACATAAACGGAAACGGTCGCGTCATGACGTCCGTCCTCCCGGATGGCGGCTCGATGGCGATCGGCCATCGGGGCTGCCCTACGCCCGAGGGGGACGCGGGGCAAGTGAAGGCCGGTTCATTTTTGTCCCCGGCCGCGCTTGCCGGCCTCGAACACCAGCTTGCCGATGCGCCGGCCGAGGTCGGCCTGGCGCGCCCGCACCAGGGCCTCGGCCGCCTCGGCGTTGCCCTGGGAGGAGAGCAGGCTGGCCGACTCCAGGTCGCGCAGATGCCGGGCGCATTCCTTGACGAGGCTCGAGAGGTCGAGGGTTTCGATTTCCGGCGGCACGCGCACGGATCGGACCTTGTTTTGCATGCGATCCTCCCGTTTCCGGAACGAAACACGAAAAGCCGGCGGATTGTCAACGCGTCCGCCGCGCCGGAAGGTCTGGCGGAGCCGGCCCGCCGCCCCTTGAGGGAAACGGCAAGCTCGGGTAGCGTTCCCACCCGAAAGCCGGACGCCCAGGCTTACGGCGACCCAGGAGAGAAGACGCATGGCTCTGACGCGCGGCGACAAAATGATCATCATCAGCGCGGTTGCCCTGGCCGCAACCGTGGTGGCGGGGCTTGCCATCCTCAAGAAACCCGGGCTTTTTTCCGGCGGCGCAACCACGCAGGTCTCCTCCGTTCCCCCCGCGCCCACGGCCGCCGCGCCCGTGCCGGCGGTGCAGGCCCCCATCGGGGCTCCGGCCCAATCCTCGGCCCCGGTCCAGCCCGCTCCCGCGCCGGCCGCGCCCATGACCGCCCAGACGCCGGCCGCCCCGGCTCCCGCCACGCCGGCGGCAAGCGCCCAGGTTCCGGCCGTTGCCCAATCCGCACCCGGTCAGCCGCCCGTGCCGGCGGCGGCCGCCACGTCCGCGCCCACGCCCGCCGCTC
>NZ_JARKOZ010000200.1 GCF_029978005.1 Solidesulfovibrio sp.
CGGGGGAAACGTTCTGGCCGGCTTTGCGGCCTGCGGTTTGCCCCCGATTCCGCCGCCAACAGGTCCGGGGCACCTCATACCGACGTTCCCGCTTCTCCACCACCCGCACCGTCGACGGGGTTCGGGGTGGATCATCCCCCCCGATGGGGCTTGGGGCAACGCCCCAATCTTCCCTATCTTCCCTCCGCCTCTCCCCCTGCCGTCATCACTCCCTCGGCCACCCGCCGCATCTTCTCCACGAACACCGCCGCGTCGAACGCCCGCGCCCGCTCCAGGCAGGCCGGACGCATGGCCAGCGCCGTGGCCGCGTCCAGGGCGGCCACGCCCCGGGCCACGTCCTCGGGGCCGGGGTCCGGGGGCAGCAGGATGCCGGTCTGGCCGTCCAGGACCGTCTCGGTGAGCCCGCCTTCGCGCACGCCCAGCACGGGCTTGCCGGCGGCCATGGATTCCACGGGCGAGATGCCGAAATCCTCGTCGCGCGGAATGTAGATGGTGGCCAGACAGGTGCCGACGAGGCGCTTGAGGTCGGCGTCGGCGGTCCAGCCCCGGACGTCGATGTTGGGACGGCCGGCGGCCAGGGCGCGCACGCGCTCGAGTTCCGAGCCGCCGGAGACCACGACCAGCCGCTTGTCCGGCAGGTCGCGGAAGGCGCGCACGATGACGTCCACGCGCTTGAGCACATCCACCCGGGCCGTGGAAAGGTAGAAGGGCTGCTGGCCGAGGTCGGGAAAGGCGGCCGTGTCCACGGGCGGATGGACGACCACGGCGGGCAGGCCCAGGAAACGTTCGATGCGTCGGCGCACGGTCTCGGAGTTGGCGACGATGGCGTCCATGGCCCGGGCGGCGCGCTCGTAGGCCCGGCGGTAGCCGGCCAGGAGCAGGGCGTAGAGGGGCCGGCGCGCGGCGCTTTGGCGGCGCATGTAGAAGTCGCGGTGGTCGTAGAGGATGCGCGGCGGGGTGTGGCAGTAGAGAATCTGCGGCGCGTCCAGGCGGGCCTGGGACAGCAGGCACAGGGAGCCGCTGTGGAGGGCCAGGGGCGCGCGGCGGCGCGGCAGGCCGGCGAAGGCCAGCCGCATGGCCAGGGTCCGGGACAGGCGGGCGGCCAGGGGATGGCGGCGGGCGGCGTCGAGGCTTCGCGGCGGCGCGTCGAAATAATCGGGCGGGAAGGCTGCCGGGTCGTATTCCCCGGCCAGCAGGTCGGCCCCGAAGGCCCGGGCCAGGGTCACGGCCACCTTCTCGCCGCCGCCGGGAAAGGCGAAGGCGTCGTGGAGCACCAGGGGGCGGTGGTCGGGGGTCCGGGTCATGGCTTTTCCTTGGCGGCGTCGGCCGGCCGGTCGGGGATAGCGTGGCCGGCGGCGTCTGGCAATGGGGCAATGGGCGGGCGATGGTGGTCGATGAGCGACCCGGGCCTTGCCCTGGCGGCCGGGCATGGTAAAGGGAAGCAAAACGCGCCAGGCGCGCGGCAAGGAGGCGGCCATGGCCTTTATCGACAGCATGGTCCTTGGCGGCGTGGAATGCGACTACGACCCCGAGACGCATATCGCCCTGATCTATTGCGCCAATTGTTCGGAGCGCAACGAGGTGGAAGTCTGGATCGGCGACGACGGGGAACCGGAATACGCCGGATTCGTGTGCGGCAAGTGCGGGGCGTTCAACAGTCCGGCCGTCGACTGAGGTTGCCGGCGGGGGCCTCCTCGGCTACACCTCGTCCCACGAACGACAAGGCGAGGGGAGGATGCGCCGCATGGAGGACAAGGGGCTCGCCTATTACCTGGAAAAAATCCAGCAAGCGCCAAGCTACCAGGATCTCGTGTTCTTCCGCAATCGCGTCTTCGACGCCGTGGAAGCCACGCTTTCGCCCGAGGACGTGGAGACCATCAAGCGCGCCTGGACTGACCGGGCCAAGGACGAGAGCCTGCCGGTGGTGCCGGCGGGCCAGAAGAAGGTCGCGGGAAGCTGATCACCCTCTTCGGACCGCCGTCTGGGCGCGGGCGTCGCGCCCAGACGGCGGTCGGCCTCAGGAGCCCGCGCGCCGCTTGAGGTGCAGGGGGATGTTGGGGCCGGTCTTGGGCGAGAACACGGCCTCGGCCTCGTCGGGGCCGGTGAGGGTGCCCTTGAGGAGATGGCCGCTGCCGTGCTGCGCGGCGAAGTCGGCCCCGAGGATCACGCCGGCCACGTGGTAGGTGTTCTTGCCACCGCCGACGTCGGGAATGACCACCACGCCCTGGATCATATCGCCCTGTCGCGTGAAGGTGGCCGTGACCTCCTGGCCGAGGACCACGGCGGTCCAGTCGCCGGCGATGTCGGGCTTGCCGGCCGGGGCCTGCGCCTGCGCCAGGGCCGGCAGGGCCGCCGCCAGGCACAACAGGGCGCACAGGGCCACGGCGGCCAGGGGCCGCCTCACAGGAGCCCCTCGCGCCGCATGAGGGTCAAGAACTTGGTCCGAATCGCTTTGAGTTCCATGACGACCGATTCCACCTGCATGTAGTGGCTGGAGAACTTGACGGCTCCGTCAAGTTCCCGCTGCCGTTTGGCCAACCGCTGGTTGACGAAATCCAAAAAGGCCTGCGGGCCCGAATCCTTGTTTTCCAAAAACTGCTCCGATTGAGATACGTCCGGGGCCTTCCGGCCCGTGACCAACGCCGGAGGCGAGAGCCGCCAAAGCTTGTCCTTTCAGGCTATATCCAGGAATCGGGGCGTGTTCAAGACCTTCCGGCCGGGACGTCGCCGAAAAGCGGAAGCCGCCCAGGCCCAGGGAGTGGCCCAAGCGGCTTCCTAAAAAGGCCGTGGTGGCGTGTTGGGGGAGGAGGCTAGGGGGTGGCCGCCACGGCCAGGTGATTTATTGCGGTGTGGTTTCGGCTTGCGCCCACCGCACTCACGCCCTTTCTTGAGCAAATCCCGGGCCAACGCCGCCACGCCGGGAGATATAATTTTTCATAATTAAATTCAACAAGATACAGCATATGCCAAACCTATGGCAACAGAAACATCCCGAAGAAGCAACCTGCGGACTTTTCTTTCGATTAGCTTTATTACAATCTTAATCCCAGGCGTCGCAAGCCATGGTGGCGACGACGGCCCAGCCCGGAGGCGGTAGCGGTGGTCAAGGTCCACATCGACGACGTGGAGCACGGCATGGTGGTCGGCCAGGACGTCAGCGGCCAGCAAGGCATGCTCCTGCTGCGGCAAGGCGGCGTCATTTCCGAGGAGAACCTGCGCGCCATGCGCGCCTTCGGCGTGCGCGACGTGGACATCGTCTCCGAGGAGAGCCTGCCCGACGACGCGCCCTCGGAACAGGAAAAGGCCGCGCGGCGCTGCCGGGAGCTTTTGACCACGCGATTCGCCGCCCTGGACACCGCCTCGCCCTTCGGCCAGACGGTGTTCGAGCTGGCCGCGCGCCGCACCGCCGCCCGCGCCCTTTCCGAGGGATGCAACCTCGACACCGCCTGCGAAAAACCCTCCCTGCTCGGGTTCGCGCCGGAATCCCAGCTCTTCGGGCCGCAGCGCATCGATCCGTCCAGCCTCGTCACGGGCGACGTGGAACTGGCCACCCTGCCCGAGGTCCACGTGCGCCTGCTGCGGGCGCTGCAATCGGACAAGACCTCGGGCCGCGAACTGGCCGAACTCATCAGCCGCGACCCGGGATTCGCGGCCAAGCTCCTGCGGCTGGTCAACAGCCCCCATTACGGCTCCCGCGCCCCGGTGGACTCCATAACCCGGGCCGTGGACATGGTCGGGCGCAAGGAGCTGACCACCCTGGTCATGAGCCTGGCGGCGCTGCAGGCCTTCGACGACATCGAGCCGGGCCTGTGGGACATGCGCGCCTTTTGGGGGCATGCCGCGGCCTGCGCCGTGTACGCCTCGCTTTTATCCGCCGCCTGCCCTGGCACCTCCCCGGAACGGGTGTTCGTGGGGGGGCTGCTCCACGACCTGGGCCAGCTGGTGATCCTGCGCAAGCTGCCGGCCGCCGCCGGCCGGGCGCTCCTGCTTTCGCGCGTGGAGGGCCTGCCCGACGCCGAGGCGGAAACCGCGGTGCTGGGCTTCGATCATGCGGCGGTGAGCCGGGCGCTTCTGGCCAGCTGGCACTTCCCCGAGAGTCTGGTCGCCATGGCGGCCGACCACCACAGTCCTTCCGGCGACCCCGCTTCCCGGGAGACGGCAATCGTCCACGTGGCCGACATCCTGGCCACGGCCTTCGCCTGGCCGCCCTTTTGCGGCTCGCCCGTGCCGGCCCTGTCCGAGGCGGCCTGGCGTTCCCTTGGCCTGCCGGAAAGCATCCTGGCCGAAGCGGCCGAAACCGGCGACGCCCGCATCCGCGACACCGAGTCCCTCTTCTTTTCCCGCCCGGGCAATCCGCCCCAATAAAGGAGCCTCCATGGCCAGCGACGACCGCCCCACCGTCTCGCGCCGCAATCTCGTGCGCGCCCTGCTCGGCCGCGACACGCCAAAGCCCCGGCAGGAGCCGGCGGCCGCCACGGACCGGCACGTCGCCGGCGACGCGGCCTACGCGGCCGGGGACTACGCCGCGGCCGTGGCCGCCTACCGGGTCTCGGTGCGGGGCGACCTCTCCAACGCGGCCGTGCGCCTGCGCCTGGGGCACGCCCTGTACGCCACGGGCCAGCACATCCAGGCCCGGGTGGAATTCGAGCACGTGCTGCGCCTTTCGGGCAGAACGGTCCCGGCCGCCCAGTTGTTGCTGGCCCTGACCCTGCTCGCCCTGGACAAACGGGAGAAAGCGGCCCTGGTCCTGGCCGCCTTCGCCGACCCGGACCGGCCGGAACTCGAGCAGGCCGCCCGCGAGGCCTCCGAAAAGCTGGAGGCCGGCGCCATTCCCGATCCGACCGCGTTGCGCCGGGAGCTCCAGGCCCTGGCCGAAGCCACGGCCCTGACGCCCGAAGCGCCCGCAGCAGCATAAATTTTGCCGAAGCCGTTGCCGCAGAGTTGCGTGCACGCTATGGTACACGCATGGACTCCCATCCGTTCGGCCGCCGCATCCGGGAAAAGCGCCTGACCCTGGCGGCCGGCGATCCCGAGTATTCGCTGCGCCGACTGGCGGTGCGCCTGGGCATCCAACCGTCCTACCTGAGCCGGCTGGAGCGCGGTGCGCCGCCGCGTCTGTCCGAGGCCCACATCGTGGCCCTGGCCGAGGCCCTGGACGAGCCGCCCGACGCCCTGCTCGCCCTGGCCGGCAAGATCCCCTCCGACGTGCGCGAGGCCCTGCTCGCCCGGCCCGAGCCCCTGGCCGGCCTCATCCGGGACATCACCGCCCTGCCCGGCCCGGGTTCCTCGCCCTGGGACGACCTGCGCACCCTGGCCTCCTCCTTCCGCGAGACCCAGCGCCTGGCCCGGGTGGGCAGCTTCAGCCGGGACCTGCTCACGGGGCAGGACTTCTGGTCCGAGGAGTTCCAGCGCATCTTCGGCCTGCCCACCGGCAGCCCGGTGCCCACTTTCGAAGGCTTTCTCGCTCTCGCGCATCCCGACGACCGCCGGATCCTGACGAAAGTGCGGGAAGCGCTCTTCGCCAAGGAAGGCTCCCTGCGCTACGAGTACCGGTTCCGACGGGGAGACGGCCTGTGGCGGCACGCCAGGGCCGTGGCCCGATCCGAACGCGACGCCTCGGGCCGCACCACGCGCATCTACGGCACGGTCCAGGACGTGACCACCGAGCGGCAGGCCCTGGACAACCTGCGCTCCATGGCCCGCTTTCCCGAGGACAACCCCCATCCGGTGCTGCGCTTCGGCCGGGACGGCAAGCTGGCCTACGCCAATCCGGCCGCCACGCCGCTTCTCGACGCCTGGGGCATGGCCGTGGGAGCCATGGCCCCGTCGCATCTGGTCGCGGCCGTGCGCGGCGCCCTGGAAACCGGCGCGGCGCAGCGCCTTGACCTCGTCGTGGGCGAGGGCCTTCTGGAAATCACCCTGTGCCCGCTGGCCGGCAGGGAAGCCGTCAACGGCTACGGCCGCGACGTCACGCTGGAACGGCGGGCCGAAAAAAAGCGCCATGCCTTCGACTTCCGCTTCCGCCAACTCTTCGACGACGCCCGGCTGGGGCTTTTCCAGTCCTCGCCCGCCGGCCGCATCCTGGCCGTCAACGGAGCCATGGCCAAACTTTTCGGCTACGACACGCCCGAGGACATGCTCGCGGCCATCGGCCACGACGCCTCCCAGGTCTTCGTGGACCCGGAACAGCGTTCGCGGATCGTGGAACGGCTGCGCCGCGAAGGGGAAGTGGCGCGCCTGGAGGTGGTCAACAAGCGGCGGGACGGATCGAGCTTCATCGGCCGGCTGCGCGTGCGGCTGGTCGAGCAGGACGGCGAGCAGGTGGTGGAAGGCTTCGTGGAGGACATCACCGAGCGCAAGCGCACGGAAGAGTCGCTGCGCGCCCGGGAGGAACGCCTGCAAACCCATCTGCGCAATTTTCCCCTGCCGACCCTCACCTTCGTCCTCAGGGGCCGGGACCTGGTGCTGACCGAGGCCAACAAGGCGGCGGAGGCGCTTTTCCGGGGCCGCATCGCCACCGGGATCAACGCGGCGGCCGGGGTCGTCTTCGAGGAGGCTCCGGACGTCTACCTGGCCCTGTGGAACGCCCTGGAAGCCCGCCGCACGGGCCGCAAGCGACTGACCTTCCGCCCGCCGGGCGCGGCCGCGCCGGGCGTCTTCGACATGACCTTCGTCCACGCCGCGCCGGACACGGTCATGCTCCACGCCGAGGACGTCACGGCCCTGGAGCAGGCCCGGGAGGACGTGCGACGCACCCTGGAACAGATGCGCGCCATCCTCGACCACGTGCCCTACGCCGCGAGCCTCGTGGGCACGGACGGCCGCACGCTCTATCTCAACAAGGCTTTCGAGGACATCGTGGGCTACACGCTCGCGGACGTTCCGGACGCGGCCGCCTGGCTGGCCAAGGCCTACCCGGACCCGGGACTTCGGGCCCGGATCGCGGCCGACTGGCAGGCGACCCTCGGGAAAACGGGGCAGCGCGTCTATCCGGTGCGTTGCGGCGACGGGGTCACCCGGGCGTTGGAGTTCACGGCCGTGCCCCTGCCCGACGGCAAGATGCTCCTCACCATGCGCCCCACCGACGAGTCGACCGTCTGCTGACAGCGGAGAACGAGTTCAGGCGAACCGGGCGAGCACCCGTTCGGTCGTGGCGAATGCGGCTCCGGCCTCGGCCATGGCGGCCAGGGCCCGCTCGCCGTCGCCAGGCGTCAGGTCCACGGCGGCCACGGCGTCGGTGACGACGGTCACCTCGAACCCGGCGGCCAGGGCGTGCAGCGCCGCCTCCTTGACGCAGTATTCCGTGGCCACGCCGACGACGTAGAGCCGGCCGGCCCCAAGGGCGCGCAGCAGCGCCCCGGCCCGGGGCACGTCGAAAAGGGACAGGGCGTCCTTGTGCACCACGACGTCCCCCGGCCCGGGGGACAGGGCGTCCACCACGCGCGCGCCCGGGGTGCCCATGACGCAGTGCACGGGCCAGTGGGCGAACTCCCCGGAATCCTCCGGGTGGGCGTCGTTGTCGTAGACCACGGCTGCGCCGGCGGCCCGGAAGGCCCGGCGCAGCCGGGCGATGGGGGCGACCACGCCCGCCCCGGCCGGGAAATGGAGCCTGCCCCCGGGCTCGATGAAATCGTTGAGCATGTCCACGATGAGCAGCAGCTTGTCCATGGCCTGTCCTCCCATCGGATCGTCGCGCCGCCTTCGGCGACCAAAGGCCGGAGGGAATACGCTTTTCGGACCGGAGCCGGCGGGCCTCAGGGCGTCGCCGGCGGGGGCGCGAGGATGGCCTTTCGCAGCAGGCCGGCCATTTCCGCGTCCAGGGCCACGTTGGCGTGGCTGTCCACGCTGTTGACCACCATGGAGGCCGGGTCGCGGCCGGCCAGGACCGGCGTCAGGTCCACGGTCTCCACGCCCCGCTCCCGGAAATACGCCGCCACCCGGGCCGTCATGGGCGCGGTGCCGGCCACGTCCACCAGGCTCGGAATGATGAGCGCGATCAGGCGGACATGGCGCTCGCGGCACCAGTCCACCACGGAATCGAGCTCCCTGGCGTGCTCGCCCCAGACGGCCGGATCGGCGTAGGCGGCCCGCAGCCTGTCCCAGAAGCCCTTGGCCGCGTCGTCCAGGTTGCCCATGCGGGCCAGCCGCCAGTAGACGAAATTGGCCAGGGCGAAGTGGTCCACGAGATAGCGCGTGAAAGCGGTCTTGGGAAACTGGATGGTAAACGGCAGCGGGAAGTGGGCCTTTTCCGCCGCCCGGTAGATGTCGTTGACGAAGTAGGCCAGGACCACGACGTCCGGGGGAACGGGATAGGCGCGCAGGGCCTCGTCCTCGTCCACGGTGTCCCAGCCGATCTTGGCCGCGTTGGCCACGCGCCAGCC
>NZ_JARKOZ010000018.1 GCF_029978005.1 Solidesulfovibrio sp.
AACCACGACAAGTACCCGGCGCGCTTCACCGCCGACCCCTCGCTGGCCGTGCTGGCCGCCGCCGGCGCGGCGCGCGTGCTCGACGCGCCCGGGCTTTTCGCCAGGCTGGTCTCGCCCACGGGCACGGCCGTGCTCGGGGCCTCGCCCGACGGCGCGCCCCTGCCGGCCAGCGTGGAGACGGCCCCGGGCGAGGAGAGCCTGTGGCTCGCCCACCACAACGTGGGTTTTCCGGATTTCCTGGACAAGCACGTGAAGATCCGGGAGATTCCCGGCCTCGACTGGGTGGTCAACGGCCACATCCACCGACCCCAGCCCACGGTGGTCGCCGGGCGCACCCGCTGGGCCAACCCCGGCAACATCACGCGCTTGCAGTTTAGCCGCCGCGCCAGGGAGCGCGTCCCGGCCGCCGCCGCGTGGCGGCCCGGGGCGGCGGACCTCGAAATCTGGCCCGTTCCCCACCGTCCCTTCGCGGAGGTCTTTCCGGACCAGGAGTTCCCGCCCGAGGAGGAGGCCGCGCCCGCCGGCGAGTCGCGCTTCCTGGAGGGGCTGGCCCGGCTGGCCTGGCGGCGCACCCGCGAGGGGGCGGGGCTCGGGGAGTTCCTGCGCGCCAACCTGAACCCCGAAAACCCCGAGACGGACGTCATCTGGGAACTGTACCGGGAGGTCACCCATGCCGCCGACGAATGACAGGCCGCGCGCCGCCGAGGCCGACGCCGCCGCCCAGCGCGAGCTGGCCGAACTCAAGGCCGCCTACGAGCGCTTACGGGACGACAAGGTCCGGGCCGAGCAGAACCTGGCCAACCTCACCCGGCAACTCGACGAGCTGGAGGCCCGGGCCCGGGCCGAATACGGCACGGCCGACCCGGCGGAGCTGGCCGCTCTGCTCGAGGGCATGCGCGCGGAAAACGCCCGCCTGGTGGCCGAATACCGCGAACATATTTCCGGCGTGCGCCGCGACCTGGCGGCCGTGGAACGGGAGTTCGAGGAGTAATAATATGCTCAGAATGAGTTCGCAAAAAAACGCAGTGGTTCGAGTGTGATGTGAATATAGTAACAAATCGAGATATCGCGATTTTGTTATGGATGAGTGTATTTTTGGGTTGCATTTTGTTTAATTCGAGGAGAAAGAAATTTTTAACATGTATTTATGGCATGCTAAAGTGTCTTTTTCATCCGACATTTGCTTTGGTTTTGATATTCTTTTTTATATATGTCGGAGTAGTATTGCTTTTGCTCTCAAGGTTTAACATATTTAACATTTCTCAGGTAAAGGATGTTGCTATATGGGTAGTGTTCTTTGGAGTTTTTAATTTTATAAAGCATGCGAATTCTGATAATATTGATTTTAAGAACCTTGTTTTTAGCAGCGTAAGGATTGAAGCTGTCATACAGTTTTTGACTTCTAGATATGTTTTGCCCTTGCCTTTAGAGATTGCGTCCGTTCCAATAATTTTATTTCTTAGTTTTATGTATAGTGTATCTGTGAAAGATGGATATAAGAAAGTTGAATACTTTGGTGGGTTGGCTCTGTTCTTTATTGGAATAATGTTCATAATTTATTCTATGGCTTGTATTGTGATGAATTTTCGTAACGAAATAAACGGATTGTTATTGAATGATTTTATTGTGACACCTTTGTTGACAGTATTTTATATTCCATTTCTGTTTGCATTTTCAGTGTATTGCAAGTATGAGGCTGCATTTGCTAGAATGAGAGTATTTATTAGAGATAGGTCAATTTTATCTCGGGCAAAATTCCTAGTTTTTAAAGATTTTTTACTTGACATTGGAATGTTGAATAGATGGCTGAGTGATATTCATTGTCAAGATACTTCCGATATTGAAGGAATTACGAAATCTATAAAAAGAATTAGACGGTTGGCTCGTCAATCAATGCAATCCAAAAAAAACCAGACAGGTTGGAATCCTGCAAGTGTGGGAGATTTTTTGGCAACGAAAGGGCTAAAAACAGGATTTTACAAAGAAATTTGTGCGGGGGATTGGGGGGCTAGCTCTTCGATGCTCCCAGTTAATGATGAATTGTTGGCCGACAATATCTCGTATTATGCTGAAGGTGTTGAGAATGAGGTTAGGAAATTAAAAATTATTTTTAATGCACATAATAAAAGCATGATAGAGAGTGGTTATCCTCTGTTTAAAGAGTGTGTTTTTGTCCTTGTGAATGTAGCACTCGATTCTGCTGCCATGCCCGGCCTTGTCGATGCATTAAATAGAAAAGTAGAATATGAAGAGAAAGTCTCAATGTGCGTCGTTAAACTGGAGATAAGTACGTGGATAAGCGGGATTGTTGGTGGGGTGACTTATAAACTTACACTGGATGCTGATAGTGTTCGCGCTGAAAGTTGAGTAGTATGTCTGCTAGTGAGCGAGAGAGTTTAGGCGAAATGCGCCGGGAGCTGACGCGCCGCCTGGACCGGCTGTCGGGCGTGGCCGAGGGAAGGGTGCGCGAGCACCTCGACGCCCGGCAGGCCCTCGGCGCGGCGGCGGACTTCCTGGAGCTGTCGCCCCGGGTGGCGGCGCGCCTGGAGGAGCTCACCCGGGAACTCTTCGGCGAGGTCCTCGACGAGGTCGAAACCGATCTCACCCATGCCGTGCGCGAGATCCTCGGCCAGGACCGCAAGGTCGTCTCGCGCCGGGAAGTCAAAAACAACCGGCTGTGCATCGAGTTCGAGATGGAGCAGGACGGCCGCACCGAGGACATCCTCACCGGCCAGGGCGGCTCGGTCTGCAACATCCTGTCCGTGGGCCTGCGCCTGATCGCCCTGTCCCGGCTGGACCCGGCCGCGCACCGGCCGTTTCTGGTCCTCGACGAGCAGGACTGCTGGCTGCGGCCCGACCTCGTGCCCGGCTTCGTGCGCCTGATCGCCGCCATCGCCGAGCGCCTCGACCTGCAGGTGCTCTACATCAGCCACCACCCGGTGGACCATTTCGCCGGCCAGGCGAGGCGCGTCTTCGCCCTGCGCCCGAGCCGCGAAGGGGGGCCGCGCCTGGACATCCTGTCCGAGCGCCCGGCCGGGGAGGCCGAACTGCCGGGATTTTCCGTCAGCGCCGCGACCGAGCCCGGGGGCGAGTGAGCCTTTCCGGGCCGCCGGCGCGGCGGCATGCCGTTTGCGAATAATCGATATGGATGCCGGGGCGTTGCTGGCCGGCTGCCGGAGGCGTTACGTTCGAGGCTGACGCGTCTGGGATCAGCCGCAGCCGCAGCCCAGGACCTTGCATTCGCAGCCCAGGCAGCTCTGGGGCGCGGTCAGGACACGGTCGCCGTAGGCGGACAGGGCGTCGGCCGGCGCGGCCTTGGCCAGGGCGAAAAGCGCGCAGCACAGGACCAGGGCCAGGCCGGCCAGGAAGGAAAGGCTTCGCATGACGGGGTTCCTTACAGGTTTTGCACCAGGAAGTGCAGGATCATGCGGCGGGTGATCTCGCCCACCAGCACGCCGTTGGGGTCGATGACGGGCAGGGCGTTGATGCCCTTTTCCACGATCAGCTCGTTGGCCATGACGAACAGGTCCTCGGGGTGGGCGAAGGGATAGTCCGCGTCCATGAGGGTGCCGACGGGGGTGTCGGAAAGCGTGCCCATGTTCTGGCGCAGGGCGTCGAGCAGTTCCTCGCGGCCGTCGAGCTCCCCGGCCTTGGCCCGGGCGGTCACGGTGGGCGGCACGATGACCGACAGGAAGGTGTGGATGGTCACCACGCCGAGCAGCCGGTCGCAGTGGTCCACCACGTAGGTGTTGCGAAATACGTGGGCCATGCCGCCGTACCAGATGAGCACGTTGCCGATGGGCGCTTCCGGACGGACCTTGATGAGCGTCGTGCGCATGATGTCGGAGATGAGCATGCCGTAACCCATGTCCTGTGGTTTGTGAAAAAAAGTACTTCAACCTTACCAACGGGCCGCGCCGCCGTAAAGGGGAATCGGCCCGGGTCTGCAAGATCGTCCAAGAATCCCGGGCCGGTCCGTGGCAGGGTGGGCGAAACGCAAGGAGGTGCGTCATGAAATCCGATGCCGATGCCATGCTGCTTTGCGGCCGCACGGTCAACGTCCCGTCCGGCGCGCGCGACGCCGGCGAACTGCCCTGGAACCCCCATCCCGCCTACGAGGGCGTGGCGCTCAAGCACCTGGTGCGCGGCGAGGACACGCAAGGGGCGCTCAGTTGCCACCTGGTGCGCCTGGAGCCCGGCAAGGGCCTGGCCGGCCACATCCACGAAGGCCAGTGGGAGCTGCACGAGGTGCTGGCCGGCTCGGGCGAGGCCGGGGTCTCCGGGGAGCGTCTGACCTACCTGCCGGGGGTGACCACCGTCGTGCCCCAGGGCGTGGTCCACGAGGTCACGGCCGGGCCGGAGGGCCTGATTTTTTTCGCCAAGTTCTTCCCGGCCCTGCTCTGATGCTGCGCCCGGGAAACGCGCCTGCGTGCGTTTCCCGGGCGTAGCGCCTTCACAAGGCGCGCGGGCCGGCTTGTCTTCCCGGCCAGGCGCCGGTATCCCGGGGCGGGGACGCCGCCGGCCGGTCCCGGGGGGCGGCGCGCAAGGAGCGGGAGCGATGGGCAAGGATCAAGGCCGGGCCGAGGCCTGGCTCGCCGTGACGCGGCATCCGGCCGTGCCCGGGCTCGAGGCCGTGCGCGGCCTGGGCGTGGCCGCGGACATCGTCCGCCATGCCCACGCCCGCACCGTGGTGGGGCTGTGCCTGTCCGGCGGCCGGCGCATCGAGGTCGACGGCGGCCAGTGGCTGATCGCGCCGGGCGAGGGCTTCGTCATCCCGCCAGGCGTGGCCCACGCCTGCTCCCCCTGGGGGGCGTCCGGCCACGGCTACCTGGTCCTGGTCGCTTCTCCCGAATGCTTTTCGCCCCACCGGCGGGTCGATGTCCCGGCCGGCGTCCGGCTGCGCTCCTGGCGCGATCCCGACGCGGCGGCGCTGCTCGAGGATGTGGCCGAGACCCTGGCCGCCGGCCGGCCCGAGGCGGCCGGGCGCTTCGCCGCCTTGTGCGAGGTGCTCGACCTGCGCGCCGGGCCGCTGCCCGAGCTCCATCCGGCCATCCGCGCCGCCATGGCCGTGGTGGACGCCGCGCCGGACGCCCCGGTCAGCCTGGCCGATCTGGCCGCCGCCGCCGGCGTGGGGCCCTTTCGCCTGGAGCGCCTTTTTCGGCGCGACCTCGGCCTGCCGCCCGGCGAATACCTGCTGTCGCGCCGGGTGGCCCTGGCCGCCGCCCGCATCGGCGCGGGCGAACCCCTGGCCGAGGCCGCCCTGGCCGCCGGCTTTTGCGACCAGAGCCACCTCTCCCGCCACTTCCGCCGCCGCATGGGCGTGCCGCCCGGCCGGTACAGGAGGGAGGGGGAATAAAAGGGGGGAGAGCCTCCGGCGGCCAGGAGGGGGACCTCCCCCTCCTGGACCTCCCGTATGGGGTCAGAACAGGAGCAGCGAGGGCAGGGCCAGGCCCAGGGACAGGCCGAGGAGCAGGGGAAGCGGGGGCGCGAGGGGAGGGAGCGTCTTCCTGTCGCGGACAAGGGCCAGGGTTTGGCCGGCGGCGTAGGCCGCGACCAGGGCCGGCAGGAAGTCGAAGAGGCCGCCGCCCGAGGCGGCGAAGGCGAAGAGCAGGCCGAGCAGCACGGCCGCGTCGGCCAGGCCCGCTCCCAGGGAAGCGGCCGTGGCCCGCCCGCCGTCTCCCGTCCCGGCGCACAGCAGCACGCCGGCCAGACCCGCCGCGGCCAGGGGGGCGCAGGCCAGGAGCACGGCCGTAAGCCCCTTGGCCGCCAGCGTCCCGGGCAGGGGCGCGGTCGGAAGCGCCTCGGCGGCGCGGCCCCATTCGAAGACGGCCAGCCGCTCGTCGATGATCCCCGAAAGCGGCAGGACCACCACGAAGCAGACGGCCAAAAGCGACAGCCAGGTCTCCATGCGCCGGCCGTCCGGCGCGCCGGCGGCGCAGAGCACCCCGGCCACGCAGCAGCCGATGGCGGCGTCGAGGCTGCCGTTTAAGGGCGTGAGCTTGGGCAGGACCACGGCCTGCACGAAAAAAGCTCCCAGAGCCGCGCCCAGGGCCAGTCCGGCCGTCGGCGACAGGCGCGACGGGGCCGTCCGGCGCGTCTCGACCCTCCCCGTCAGGGCGATCCCCGCACCGAGCACCAAGCCCAGGGGAACAAAAGCGACCACCCCGGCGAAAAGGGCGAAAGCCGGGCCGGCGGCCACGGCGGCCAGGACCGGCCGCAGGGCGCGGAAAACCAGCAGGGAAAGCGGCAAACACACGGCCAGCAGGCCGAGCGCGGGCGCGAGCAGGTCGGCCGGGTCGCGTCCGGCGGCCAGGCGCGGGGCCAGGCGCACTCCGGCGGCCAGGCACAAGGGCAGCAGGGCCAGGGCCAGACCCATGGCCGGGGCGTCGCCGCAGGCCAGCAGGAGTTCGCGGGCCAGCAGGCAGGCCATGGCCGCGCCGCCGAAGCCGAGGGCCAGGGCGGCCGGAACGGGCCGGCCGGTGGGACAGGGGCATTGGGTCATAGGAACAACTTGCAGAAGCGGGCGAAAAGGTTGAGAGCCTCGTCCGCGGCCTCGGGGGCGGCGGCGCTGCGGTTGGCGGCGGCGCGGGCGGAAAAGATGGCCCGCACCCGGTCGATGATTTCGGGGTGTCGGGCCAGGACCATGCGGAAGCCCTCGCGGTCGACCTCCAGGCAGCGGGTCTGTTCCACGGCCCGCACGTCGGCCTGGCGCGGCTCGCCGGTGAGAAGCGCCATCTCGCCGAAGATCTGGCCGGCGGACAGTCGGGCCACCTCCCGGTCGCCGATGACGACCGCGACCTGACCCGAGAGAATGAAGCACATGGTCGTGCCGCCCTCGCCCTTGGCCACGATGGTCTGGCCCGGGGCGAAGCCGCGCACCACCGAGGCCCGGGCCAGCATCTCCAGGTCGGCGTCGGTCATGCCGGCCAGGAGTTCCACGTCGCTTAGGGCGGCGAGCCCCTCGGGCCGGCCGCGCTGCGGGTCGGGCGCGTCCATGAACACGCGCCGGGTGGGGGCCGGAATCTCGATGTCGCGTTCCAGGAACTGGTACCATACGCCCGAAAGCACGGCATCGGCGGCGGCCAGCCGGCCGTCGAAGCGGGTGATGGTGTAGGCGGCCGAATAGACCAGGCGGTCGGCCTGGATTTCATGGAGCCTGACCAGGGGCGGCGGGATTTTCGACACTCCCTCGGCCCGGGACAGGGCCGTCTGGATGGCCGTCTTGACCTTGACCGGCGGCGCGTCCGGCGGGGCCGGCACGTAGAGGATCTGGCGCAGGGAGCAGGTCGGCCGGTTGTAGTTGACGAGCCGGTCCTTGGCCACGGCGTTGTTGGGCAAAAGGACTTCGTTGTTGTCCAGGGTGACGACCTTGGTGTAGCGCCAGGTGACCTCGCTCACCTTGCCCTCGACGTCGCCGGCGCGTATCCAGTCGCCTTCGTGGAACGGTTTTTCCACCTGCAGGAGCAGGCCGGAAAAGAGGCTCCCGATGGTGTCCTGCATGGACAGGCCGATGACCGCCGTGAGGATGGCCGACGAGGTCAGGATGGAGCCGATCTGGATGTCGGTGAGCTGGCGCAGGCCCGTGCCGACGATGACGGCCAGGATGCAGAACTTGAGCAGGTCCTGGAGGATGTGGCGGCCGCGTCCGCCGTCCGGGCGCGCCGCGGCCAGCTTGAGGTAGAGGTAGTCCACGGCCTGGCAGGCGGCCATGAAGGCCATGGCCAGGTAGGCCACGGTGAAGGCCGCCCGGCCCTCTGCGGCGACGGAGGCGGGCAGGACGGCCTCGAGCAGGCGGACGAGTCCCAGTCCCGCCAGCCAGCGCAGCAGGCCGGCCAGGGGGCGGCTCAGCACGCCCCGGCGGCGCAGGAGCGACAGCAGCGCCGCCACGGCCAGAAACCCCGCCGCGAATCCGGCCAGCCGCAGGCCCACGCCCACGGTCTGGGCGCTGGCGTCGGCGAGGGAACCGGAGAAGCTGGCGAAGTCGGGCAGAAGGGACGGATCGCTTCCTTGCGGCATCCTGCCTTTTTACGTCGCCAGCGTCCCGGCGTCAACGCGGGGCGGAAAACACAAGGAGGCAACGGCGTTGTCCAAGAAGAAGTCGCGCCCGCGCCCCGATCCGGCAAGCCTCGGCCTGCCGCCCGGGGGCGTGGAGAGCCATGCCCACCTGGACATGGGCGAATACGACGAGGAGGGGGTCGGCGCGGTCCTGGACCGGGCGGCGGCGGCCGGCGTTTCCCGCGTCGGCAACGTGTTTCTCGGCCCGGCGGCCTACCGCGCCCATCGGGCGATGTTCGCCGACCGGCCAGAGGTGTTTTTTCTCCTCGGCGTGCATCCCTGCGACGCGGGAGGGGCGGCTCCGGGCGACGTGGCAGCCATGGCCGAGGCCTTCGCCGCCGACGCCCGTCTGCGGGCGGTCGGCGAGATCGGCCTCGACTACTACTGGGACGCCGCCACGGCCGAGGCGCAAAAAAGGATTTTTCGCGACCAGCTGGCCCTGGCCCGGGAGCTCGGCGTGCCGGCCGTCGTCCACAGCCGCGACGCCGCAGCCGACACCCTGGCCGTGCTCGACGACATGGGCTTTCGCGACCGCGCCCTGGTGTGGCACTGCTTCGGCGGGGACGCGGCCCTGGCCGGGGAGATCCTCTCGCGCGGCTGGCACGTCTCGGTCCCCGGCCCGGTGACCTACGCCAGGAACACGGCCCTGGCCGAGGCGGTGGCCGGCATGGCCCTCGATCGGCTGCTTCTCGAGACGGATTCGCCGTACCTCGCGCCCGAGCCCTGGCGGGGCAAGCGCAACGAGCCGGCCTTTCTGGCCTTCACCTGCCTGCGCGTGGCCGAGCTCCTGGGCCGCGACCCGGCCGAGGTCTGGCGCGCCACGGGCGACAACGCCCGCCGGGTGTTCGGGCTGTAACGTTTCCCTTCGCGGCATTGCATGATTATTGCTTGAAAAGCGAAATCGCCCTCGGGCGACGGCGAACCGACGGTCCCAAGGCACAGGGAGGGCGTTGACGGTGGATGGGCTCAAGGAAAAACTCGTTACGGATCCCAGGTACAGGCAGGGCCTCGAACGGCGGCTGGAGCGGCCGGCCGTGCTCGTGGCCCCCACGAACGTGTGCAACCTGGCCTGCGCCTATTGCTCCACCCGAAACGTCCATCCGCCCCGCCGGGACATGGACGTGGCGCTGGCCAAAAGCCTCATCGACCAGACCCTGGGCAACGGCTGGGCCTTGAGCTTCGGCCAGACCTACGAGCCCTTCCTGCACCCGCGCATCGAGGAGCTCGTCCGCCACGTCCACGACAAGGGCTCGACCTTCCAGAGCGCCACCAACGGCCTGGCCATCCGCCGCGCCGCCTACGACCTGCCCATGAACCTCCTGGTCAGCTACAGCGCCGACGAGGCGGACTTCGCGCACCGCGGCGCGAAGCTCTCCTTCGACGCCTACCAGAAACGCCTGCTGGCCTTTTTCCGCCACCGCCTCGACAAGCGGGTCCCCGGCAGGCTGTCCGTCCAGATCGCCGACTATTCCATCTTCCGGGGCGACCTGACCTACGACAAGAAGATCGCCGACGTCGACGGCATCTTGCGCAAGGCCAGGCTTCTGGCCGAGCGTCTGGACCTGGCCTCCGCCTTCGACGCCCTCGATCCCAAGGAGGCCCTGGAGCGCATCGCCGCCCGCGCCCCCCTGGTCCTTTTCGAGGCCGGCGACTGCCGCCTGGAAGTGCAGCCGACCAAGATCATGCCCAATTCCTACGACGCCTTCACCGACCTGCCCGAGCCGGCGACGCCCGGGGGCTACTGCGATTCCTGCTGGACCATGCTCTCCGTGCAGGCCGACGGCGGGGCGGCCTTTTGCTGCTGCGATCCGGCCGCCCGGGCCGTGGCCGGCAGGCTCACGCCCGAAACGGACCTGGCCGCCTTCTGGCGCGGCCCGGAGATGGAACGCATCCGCCGGGGCTTCCGGGAATTCAGGCCCGTGCACGCCTTCTGCTCCCGCTGCCTGGCTCTGACCTCCGAGCGCATCAAGCCCTTGCTGACCGTGCACGACCCGGGGCTCGTGGCCGCGATCCTGCGCGAACGAGGGGTTTCGCAGGACCTGCCCTGGTTCGCCTTTCCCCGCGGCTGAGGGCCGCCCGGTTGCCCAAAAAGCCGGCCGAGGGTAGTGTCTCGCGGCAATCCACCAGAAAACCCGGGAGACGCACCGCATGGCCCTTCACATCACCACCCACGGCGACATCGACCAGATCATCGTGACCTCGCTGTCGCGGGACTTCGTGCGCAAGATCTACCGCCACTGCTGGGGCAAGAACAACACGCCCTATTTCGCGGGCAACTGCTTCCGGGGCGTGCTCTATTTCGACGAACGCCTGGCCGCCAAATACGCCGAAGACCTGGGGCTTGCCTGGAACGGCTGGCTGTCGGCCCCGAAATTCCTGCACCGGACCGGAGCCTGCTACGAGCACGGCCTGACCCTTGGCGTGGATGCCGGCCAAGGCCCGCGGACCCTGGCCGTGGGCGGGCTGGCCGTGGTCGAGGAGCGGCCCCGCCTGGACGACTTCCTGTCGCGCCTCGGCGAAAACGAGGTGCTGTGCCTGCTCGGCGCGGTGGACAAGGGCGAGATGCATTTTTCCCTGCCCGACTTCGAAGGGCCCTTCGACCCCGAAAAGCTCGCCGTGCGCGTCGAGCGCCTGACCGACCTCTACTGCGAGGAGGCGCTTGTGGCCGGGCTCGCCTACGACGGCCGCACCCTGTCCATGGAGACCGGCCAGTCGCGGGGCAAGAACATGATCGACCCGCTGCTCGTCGGCCCTGACGGCAAGCTGCTCGACATGTACGATTTCGCGTAAGGCGCGCCGTCACACGCCCGGGACGTCCCCGTCTTGACGCCCGGCGACCCCGGGCCTATAGGCTGGAAGAAAGCGGCGCCGCCGCGCCGCGCAACCGCAGCCGGAGACGCTCCCGTGAAGCTGGTACTGGTGGTTGACGACGACCCGAGCATCCGCGCTCTCCTGCGACTCTATCTGGAAGGCGCGGGCTACGGCGTGGCCGAGGCCGGCGACGGCCGTCAGGCCATGCGGCGGATCGTCGAGCAGCCGCCGGACCTCGTGGTGCTCGACATCTTCATGCCCGAGATGGACGGGCTCGAGGTGCTGCAGCAATTGCGGGAACAGACCCGGCCTTGCAAGGTCATGGCCATTTCCGGCGGTTCGGCCAAGATCGGCATGGACCTGCTCGGCCACGCCGTCATCTTCGGCGCGGACGACGTGCTGGAAAAGCCCTTCGACGCCCCGACCCTCCTGCTCAAGGCCGCCGCCCTGATCGGTCCGCCCGAGGCCTGAGCGCCCCGACGTCCCGCGGTCCGCTCCCTGCCGCAGGCAAGGCGCATCCGCCGTCATGGCGCGAGCTGTCCCGGCGCGCCGCCGCCCCGCCCCTTTCCGAGCAACCCCGCATCCTTGCCGGTCGTGTGCCGGAGCCTTGCGGCGCGTCGGCCTTTCAGTCCGCAAAGCCCCGGCGGGCTTCGGCCAGCAGGGCCAGGGCCCGGTCCAGGGCGGCGGCGGCCTTGTCGGCATCGCCGTCCTCGCCGGCCCGCTCCAGCTCCAGGGCGGCCTGGCCCAGATGCTCGAAGCCGTAGGACAGGGCCGAGCCCTTGAGCTTGTGTCCCTGGCGTCGGGCCGTTTCCAGGTCGTCGGCGTCCAGGGCCTGGCGCGCGCCGTCCAGGGTGGCGGCGGCGGTCGCGAAGAAGATGGGCAGCAGCGGGCGCAGGAGCTCCAGTTCCCCGTCCGGGGCGGGAGCGGCGGCCGGCCGCCGGCGAGGGGGCCCGCCGTCGCCCAGATATCTGGCCACGGCTTCGAGCACGGCGTTCTTGCGCACGGGCTTGGTCAGAAAGTCGGTGCAGCCGGCCTCGTCGCAGCGCTGGCGGAACTCGTCCAGGGCATGGGCCGTGAGCACCAGGATGGGCACGGCCGGACGCCCCGCCCGGCGCTCCATGTCCCGGATGGCCCGGCTGGCCTCGTAGCCGTCGAGGATGGGCATCTCGAGGTCCATGAACACGAGGTCGTAGGCGGCTGCCGCGAACTTGTCCACGGCCTCGCGTCCGTTGGAGGCCACCTCCACCTGGTAGGGGGCGTCGCCGAGATAGAGCTGCATCAGCATCAGGTTGTCGACGTTGTCGTCCACGAGGAGGATGCGCGGCAGGGTGGAGACGGCGGTGGGCATGGCGTTCACCGAAGTTCGGGTTGCCGGGCCGGGAAGGCGCGCACCGGACCGTACGAGTCTCGACCGAAATTATGCGACCGGGAAGGCGTTGGCAACCGGAAAGGGCCCGGGACGCAGGCATACCGCGGCTTCCGGGCACATGACCGCCAGGTCGGCCACGAAGGCCTCCACGGCGGCGGCCGCCTCGGGAGCGTAGAGGAGCCGCACCACGGCGGCGAAACGGTCCACCACCGTGGGCAGGGCCAGGTTGTCGTGGGCCTCCAGCAGGAACTTGAGCAGGGCCACGTTGCGCGGGGCCAGGCGCACGTAGAGCCGCCCCGAGGCCTGGGGGGCGCGGTAGGGCGGCTGTCGCCGGGGGCGCCGCCTCATAGCGTCACGCAGCCGTCCTCGGTGACGAGCGCCATGTGCTCCCAGCGCGCGCCGCCCCATTCGGGGTAGTACAATCCCGGCTCCACCGTGACCACCATGCCGGGCGTGAGCGCTCCCTCCGAGGAGGGGTTGAGGCTCGGGCCCTCGTGGGTTTCGAGCCCGATGCCGTGGCCCAGGGAATGGGTGAACCGCTCGGCCACGCCCTCGCGCAGGAAGACCTCCCGGGCCAGGCCGTAGGCCTCGCGGAAGGCCATGCCCGGACGCAGGGCGGCCAGCACCGCGGCCTGGGCGCGCCGCACCTGGTCGAGGAGCCGCAGGAACCGTTCCGGGGGCTTTCTGCCCACCCAGACCGTGCGCGTCTGGTCGGAGCAGTAGTCGTCGCGCCGGCCGCCTACGTCCACGAGCACCAGGCATTCGTCGCGGATGACGGTCTCGCCGGGGATGGCGTGGGGCAGGGCGGCGTTGGCGTCCACGGCCACGATGGGGGCGAAGGCCAGTTCGCTGGCCCCGAGCTCCCGGAAGAGCTTTTCGATCTCCCAGGCGGCTTGCGCTTCGGTGCGGCCGGGCAGGAGCACCTCGGGCAGGCGGTCCATGACGGCGTGGTTCACGGCGGCCGAGCAGCGCATGCGCTCGATCTCCCGGGCGTCCTTGATCAGGCGCAGGGGCTCCACGGCCTGGGCCGCGGGCGTGAGGGCGATGTGCTCGGCGAGCCGCGCGTGGGTGTCGAAGGAAAGGCCCGTGGGTTCGAAGCCGAGGCGCGTGATGCCCCGGTCCTTGAGGAAGTCGGCGATGGAGGCGAAGCGCCCGGCCCCGTAGATGCACAGGTCCTTGGCCGGCCACAGGCGCAGCGCGGCGTCCCGGTAGCGGGCGTCGGTGAAAAGCGCGTCGCGGCCGTTTGCGGCCACGCACAGGTAGCCGGCGGTCTCGTTGCACTGGGGGTCGTGGAGTTCGAAGCCGCTCAGGTAGAACCGGTTGGCGGCGTGGGAGACGAGCAGGGCTTCATGGCCGGCGGCGGCGAGGCGTTCGCGCAGCCGGTCGCGTCGGGCCGCGTACACGGCCGTGTCCATGGGGTCGTTCACGGGGGGATCGCTCCTTGCGTGGCTGGGGACGGGAGTCCCTGGCCGGCCGGTATCGCGGATTGGGGCGGCGGCGTCAAGGCTGGAGCGTGTAGACCGTCTCCGGAGCCTCGCCGATCATGCGCTGGGCCCACTCCACGCCCTGCATGAAGGAGTGGTCCATGTTGCCCACCTCGTACTTCCAGCCGCCGAAGCGGCCCCGGGACTGGACGCCCCGGGCCTCGAGCGCCGGCTGGAGCACGGCCAGGGCGGCGTCGCGCTCCAGGCACGGAATGGGATAGGCGTAGTCCACGCGCATCTCCCAGGTGGAGACCAGCCGGTCCGCGTCCCCGGGGGCGATGAGCGTGGTGTCGACCAGCCCCTGCACGGTGCGGGGCACGAGCGTGTCCAGGTCCTCGGGCTTGTAGGCGGAGTAGCTGGTCTCGGTCATGATGGCCCGCTTCCTGGGCCGCGTCCCGTCCGGGTCCGGGGTGTTGTTGTAGGAATAGTTGTGGAAGTTGGTCACCCGGTAGAAGGGACAGTCGGATTCGGGGAAGTACATCCAGCAGCGGGGGTCGGGCGGGGCTCCCGCGAAGCCGAGGCCGTGGATGGCCGAGCCGTTGTGCTTGAGGCGGCCGGCGGCCTCGGCCATGGCCGGGGTCGCGTCGGCCAGGACGTCGAGGACCAGCCTGTCCAGGGGCATGGTGGAAAGGATATGGTCGTAGGTGACGGTTTCGCCGTCGGCCGTGCGCACGGTCCTGGCCGCCGCGTTAAGCACGGCCATGGGCGCGGACAGGCGCACCCGGTCGGCGAAGCGGGCGGCCAGGCGGCGGTAGATCTCGCCCGTGCCGCCGCGAAGGGGAAAGCTGAAGGTGTTGTTGGGCCCCCAGGCCACGTCGTCGCGGCCGAGGATGATGTTCTTGATGACCCGGCCGGCGTCGACCACGGAGACGCGCTCGCCGATCCAGCGGTGGGACATGACCTCGCCGGGATGGGCCCAGACCTTGAAGTTGTAGGGGACCATGAACAGGCGGGCGATGCCCGGACCGAACACCCGGTCCACCCATTCCCGGAAATGGGCCGGCGGGCCGTTGCGCTCGCCGGCGGCCGCGGCCCGGCCGGCCTCGAGCAGGCCCTCCACGCATTCCCAGGCGAGCTCCGGGGGCAGGCGGCGGACGTTGTTCTGGAAGGGGTAGGGCACGAAGACGCCGGCGGCGCGGATCCACGATTCGCGCTGGTGGCGCAGCACGTCGTCGCCGAGGAGCGTGGCAAGCAGCCTGTCGAAGGCCTCGTAGTGGGAAAAGACCACGTGGCCGCCCACGTCCCAGGTGAAGCCGGCCGCGTCGGTGAAGCTGGCGGCGAGGCCGCCGACGTAGTCGTGGCTTTCGAGCACGAGGAAATCGTTCTGGCCGAGTTCGGCCAGCCGCCAGGCCGCGCCGAGGCCGGTGGGGCCGGCGCCGATGATCAGGTATTTGACGTGCATGGGCTTCTCCTGGGGATCGGGGCAGCGGTAGCAGAAAAGCGCCCGGGAGGAAAGGCGCGCCGGTCGTTTGGCCGTGGCGCGCACGAAAGGCGTTGCGCGGACACGAAGGAGAGGCGCGGCGTGGCGAAAAGATCAGTCGCGACGGGAAGGAAACGCCGGAGACGGCGTCCGGGCTCCCGGAGCCGCGCAAGGCTGGCGGCTCCGGGAGGCGAAAGAGTGTCGGGTGGGCTTACCAGGCCGGACGGCGGGGCGGCCGGGGGGCGCGCGGCTTGGCCTCGTTGACCTTGAGGCTGCGGCCCTCGAACTCGGCGCCGTCCAGAGCGCGGATGGCCTCGTCGGCGGCGGCGTCGTCATCCATCTCCACGAATCCGAAGCCGCGCGGTTTGCCGGTCTCGCGGTCGGAAATCAGTTTGACGGATTGGACTTCGCCGTAGCGCCCGAACAGATCGCGGACGCTGTCCTCGGTGGTGCGGAAAGGCAGGTTGCCAACGTAGATGTTCTTGGACATGAGACACGGACTCCCAAACGGTTGACGTCAATGCGATCCCGAAGCGAGACGGAGGTCGGTTTGCCAACGAACCGCCGGCTACGCTCCTTCCCTGGACGATTCCATCGGCCGCGTGGCCGGAATGGCCCGATAGTCGGAGTGCATCCGTCGGCTGCAGCTGCGTGGGGGCGATGAACGGTCGGCGCGCACTCTCTGTTGACTCCCCAAGCGTGCCGTTTGCACATGCGCAGGACAAATTCCCGTGGACACGAGCGGTAGCGTCACGTCTTTGGATGAAGATGAAAAAACGTATCGAATCATGATACGTCTGGCAAGGGAAAAATGTTCTTTTCTCCTGTTTCTCGCTGAAATGCTTGCCTGTTCTCTTATTGGAAAGACTATCGTCCGGCCTTTGGAGGAACCGGGGCGCCTTTGGTGCCAATGCCGGCGTTTTTTGCTAGGGAAACGCCGAGGCGAGTCCGGGCCGACTCGGGGAGGTGTTGCGCATGGGCGAGAAGAACGAAGCCGAACGGTTCGCCGTGGCCGTGTCGGTGCGGGAGTCCTACAAGGTGGGGATCGGCGGCACCACCAAGGAAAGCGAGCGGGTGCTGTACTACTACGCCGAGAAGACGCCGGAGGCCGGCATATCGGTTCAGGCGCTCAACGCCAACAGCGTGCCGAGCGGCGAGCGCACCAAGGTGACGGAGCAGGAGTTCCTCGAGAAATACCGTCCCGAGCCGCTGATCTACTACAATCAGGTCAAGCCGCGCATGGAGGCGATGCTGGCCGAGCTCGACAAGGGCGAGAAGCATCTGGAGGCCGGGCGCACGGACAAGGCCGAGGCCTCCTTCCAGAAGGCCCTGGAGTATGACGCCGAGAACCTGCGGGCCATCTTCGGCCTGGGCAACGCCTACCTGACGGCCGGCAAGATGGAGGAAGCCAAGGAGATCTTCGAGAAGATCATGTCCATCGACCTGGCCTTCGGCCCGGAGAACAAGTTCCTGTTCAACGAGTTCGGCATCCGCATGCGCAAGCACGGGCTGCTGGAGATGGCCCGGGCCTATTACCAGAAGGCGCTGGTCGCCTCCGAGGCCGACGAGAACCTGCATTTCAACCTGGGCCGCATCCATTACGAACTGGGCGAGTTCGCCGCGGCCATCGCCGAGGCCGAGCGCTGCCTGGCCATCAATCCGGGCTTTCTGATCGCCGGCAAGATGAAGAAGGCGGCCGAGAAGGGGCTGGGGGCCGTGACCCGCCTGCATACGGAGTAGGCGGCCTGGGCCGCACATCGCGCCTGCAGCGCCGTCTTTTTTCTCGCCGATGTTCCTGGCGTCGGTTTGGGTCGGGATCGTTGCGGCTGTCGCGCATGATGCTATCCCCCTCTTGTGGCGTAAGAAATATATCCTTGCTTCTTTGCGGTTGCGGGGGTGGTTTTTTTTGTTCTGCTACGAAAAATCTATATTTACTTTTGCACTTGTCGTGGTATGGCCCAAAGCAAAGGAGGGCGGGCCATGGAACCCAGAATGGTGCGATCGTTGTTGCTTCTCATCGTGGTCTCGATGCTGGCGGTGGGCTGTACGAAGGTGAACAAGGTGACGGCGATCGACGAAGTGAAAGACGGGAAGATGGGGCTCGTCTATGTCTTGCCGAAGACGCAAGTCGTCGTGGAAATCCCGATAACGGTCAGCGTGAAAAATGGCGCGTTGGAATTCGCCTCGCTGGATTCTGTGTCTCCAGGAGTGAAGGAAAAAGAAGTCGTCGATTGCAAATTGTATTATCAAAGTAAAAATCATCCTGTGACAACGTCCATTAAAGTGGGTGAATACGCCTTGACCGGCGAGCCCGTTCCCGATCTGGATCGGGTCTACAACATCGACCTGGATTCCTCATTTTTGAAGGATGCCAAGAAGAACCTGCAATTTAACGACAAGGGCATGATCGTGTCCGGCGGTTTTTCGGCGAAGGACAAGACCCTGGAATTCACCGTGCAGGTCGTGAAGACGGCCGTGAGTATTGCGACCCCGTTTTTGGCTCCAATTCCTAGGCCGGCACCTCAGGCCCCAAGCGAGGCGGACGCCAAGAAAGCGCAGGCGGACAATGCCGCGGCTGAGCGGCAAGCCATTGCCGCCAGAAAGGCGGCATGCCGGAAAATGAGAACCGATGCCTTGGCTGCATATAATAAGAAGGAGGGCGAGCGGAACAGATTCAAGCGGCTGAAGGAGAACGTCCTTTTTGGCGTCAATGCCGGAGGAGTGGATCGTTCCTTCGACGCCTACAAGAAACGGATAGATGACATCGATGCGTATGTCGCCGCCGAGACTGGTGATGGTGAATTGAATAAGACGGTCAAGCTGACGTATAGAAGGGTGCTGACGGATGCGGAATTGAAGCAGGGCGAAATTAAGCTCTTCGCGATCGAGGATGACACGATCGTGGTGGATTCGCTGGAGTATTTCAGCGAGGGCGGCAAGTCGCCGTATGTCTCCCGGCGACTCGTCGGAGTGGGAAAGGGACCGGTCGTTTCCCTGCACATCAAGCCGACGCCCAACGATCTGGCCACGGCGGTTTCCGGGGCGGCCTCCTACGCCGAGCCGAAGGGGGAAAAGGGCCTGTACTACAGGTTGCCCGGGCTCGCGGAAGCGTATTTCACCAACGGCGAAGCGAAGTCGAAGCCGCAGCTTCTGCCCATCGCCCAGTGGGGGGCGCTGCTGGCCCTGCCCACGACCATGCATTCCACGGATTCCGCCATATCCTTCGAGTTCTTCGCCGACACCGGGGCGATCAAAACCATCGGCACGGAGAACAAGGCCATCGACATGGAGCAGGTGGGCAAGCTCGGTGATGCGGGCGTTTCTCTTGTGCAGGCGATTTACGCCAGCAATGACGAGATCACCAAGCTCAAGCAGGAAAAAGAAAAACTCACCCTGCAAAAGGACATCCGCGACCTCAAGACGTCGCTCCAGACGGGGCAGTGACCCGTCGCGCCGCCCCCGGCCGTCGCGGCGGCCGGGGGCGGCGCTTGCGCCTACCGAAACACCACCGTCTTGTTCCCGTACACGATCACCCGGTCCTCCAGGTGCCACTTGACCGCCCGGGCCAGCACCGTGCGCTCCAGGTCGCTGCCCGTGGCCTTGAGGTCGGCCACGGAGAAGCGGTGCGTCACCCGGGCCGTGTCCTGCTCGATGATCGGGCCGGCGTCGAGCTCCGACGTCACGTAGTGGGCCGTGGCCCCGATGAGCTTCACCCCGCGCTCGTGGGCCTGGCGATAGGGGTCGGCCCCGACGAAGGCCGGCAGGAACGAATGGTGGATGTTGATGACCCGGTGCTCGTAGGGCCGCAGGAAGTCCGCCGAAAGAATGCGCATGTACCGGGCCAGCACGATGAGGTCCGTGTCCGCGCCAAGCAGTTCCGCCATCCGCGCCTCGACCTCGGCCATGCCGCCGTCGCCCACGGGCACGCAGGAAAACGGCACGCCGAAGCCCTCCACGCTCCCTTTGAGGTCTTCGTGGTTGCTGACGACCATGGCCACCTGGCACGGCAGCTCGCCCCGGGCGTGCCGCCACAGGAGTTCCATCAAACAGTGGTCGTGGCGCGACACCAGAAACACCGCCCGGCGCGGCACGTCGGTGTAGGTCAGCCGCCAGTCCATGGCGAACCGCGACCCCACCACCTCGCCGAAGGCCGCTTCCAGGGCCGTGCGCGAAATGTCGATGTAGGGCGCGTAGAATTCCAGCCGCATGAAGAACGTCCCGCCCTCGGGGTCCGTGGAGTGCTGGTCCAGGTCGATGATGTTGGCCCCGTGGGCGTGCAGGAAGGTGGTGACCGCGGACACGATGCCGGGCCGGTCGGGACAGGTGATGCGCAAACGGGCGATATGTGTCATAAACGTGGTATCCTTGCAGTGGAGCGTCCGGGCCATGCCGGGGAAAAGCCCATACCCCAGAACGCTTTTTGAGGCCAGCGGGCTTTCTCCAAAGATTATTCGGACAATATTGTTATTTTCCGTAAATTCGTTTAGAGAAGCCCATCCACCGCGGGTGGGCCCCCGTTTCGAACGCGCCGCGGCCGAAGGGAAGCCGAACTTTTAACGATTCTTTCCCAGCGAGGACCTCCTATGCTCATTGGCATTCCGAAGGAAATCAAGGTGCTGGAAAATCGCGTGGCCATGACCCCGGGAGCGGTGGAGACGCTTGTCCGGCGCGGCCACGAGGTCCTCGTCGAGGCCGGCGCGGGCCTGGGCTCGGGGCTTGCCGACGACCAGTACGCCCGGGCGGGCGCCAAACTTGTCGATGCCGCCGCGGCCTGGGGCGCGCAGATGGTCGTCAAGGTCAAGGAGCCCATCGCCTGCGAGTACAAATACCTGCGCAAGGGCCTGCTTCTTTTCACCTACCTGCATCTGGCCGCCGACCGGGCGCTGACCGAGGCGCTGCTCGCCTCCGGTGCCACGGGCGTGGCCTACGAGACCGTGCAACTGCCGAGCGGCGCGCTGCCGCTGCTCGTCCCCATGAGCGAGGTGGCCGGCCGCATGGCCCCGCAGGTCGGGGCCCACGCCCTGGAGAAGTCCCAGGGCGGGCGCGGCATCCTGCTCGGCGGCGTGCCCGGCGTGCCGCAGGCCTCGGTGGTGGTCCTCGGCGCGGGCGTGGTCGGGGCCAACGCCTGCAAGTTGGCCGTGGGCATGGGCGCGCAGGTGACGGTCCTCGACGTGAACCACGCCCGGCTCCAGTACCTCGACGACATCTACCAGGGCCGCATCGTCACCATGGCCAGCAACGAGGCCAACATCCGCAAGGCCGTGACCTACGCCGACCTGCTCATCGGCGCGGTGCTCATCCCCGGGGCCAAGGCCCCCCACCTGGTCAGCCGCGACATGCTGCCCACCATGAAGGAAGGCTCGGTCATCGTGGACGTGGCCGTGGACCAGGGCGGCTGCGTGGAGACCATCAAGGCCACCACCCACGCCAATCCCACCTACGTCATCGACGGCGTGGTCCACTACGGCGTGGCCAACATGCCCGGGGCCGTGCCGCGCACCTCGACCTACGCCCTGTGCAACCAGACCCTGCCCTATGCGCTGCGGCTTGCGGCCCACGGCCTCGGCGCGCTGCGCGACGACGCCGCCCTGGCCAGGGGGCTCAACACCCATGCCGGCAAGCTCACCTTCGCCGGCGTGGCCGAGGCCTTCGGATTGCCGCTTTTTCCGGTTGCGGCGGCCCTGGCCTGACGTCGCGCGCCTTGAAAAATGCGGCGGTATCTTTTAAGAAAGCAGAGCTATTTGAAAGTGTTGTTCCATACATTTGTGTTCGTGCGCTTTCGGGACACGGCGAATGCCGGAAATGGCGGGGAAGGGGAGCGGCCCGTTCCGCCGAGTTTCACAAATATGTGTCAAGGAGGGGGGCGGGGGATTCCCATCCCGGCCGAGTTCATGTATCTCCACAGGAACTTGACTTTGGGCTAAGTGGTTGAAATCGACTGTAAACAGGAGGCGTCCATGAAAAGGTCCTGGCTCATTGCCCTGTTGCTCGTCCTCGGGATGGCCGCGCCGGCCCGCGCCGCGGACACCATCAAACTGGGATTCAACATCCCGCTGACCGGCGACATCCCGGATGTAGGCGAATCCTCGAAGAACGCCGCCGAGATGCTGAAAAAGAAGATCAACGACGCCGGCGGGATCGAGGTCGGCGGCAAGAAGTACCTGGTGGAATTCATCTACGAGGACAACGAGTCCAAGGCCGAATCCGCCCTGTCCGCCGCCCGCAAGCTGATCACCCAGGATGGCGTCCTCGGCATGGTCGGCCCCCAGTCCAGCAAGCAGGCCGTGCCCGCCGGCGAGGCCGCCAATGACCTCAAGACCCCGATGATGGCCCCCTGGTCCACCAACCCCAACACCACCAAGAACCGCCCCTACGTGTTCCGCGGCTGCTTCCTCGACACCTTCCAGGGCCCCACGGCCGCCAAGTTCGCCAACGAGGAATTCAAGGCGAAAAAGGCCGCCGTGCTCTACGACATCGCCTCCGACTATCCCAAGGGGCTGGCCGAGGACTTCAAGGCCGCCTTCGAGAAGATCAACGGCCCCGGCTCCGTGGTCGCCTTCGAAACCTTCACCACCAAGGACGTGGACTTCTCGGCCCAGCTGACCAACATCGCCAAGTCCGGCGCGGACGTGCTGTTCGTGCCCCAGTACTACAACGAAGTGCCGCTGATCGTGAAGCAGGCCAAGTCGCTCGGCTTCAACAAGCCCGTGCTCGGCAGCGACTCCTGGGGCTCCGGCGACCTGATGGGCCTTTGCGGCGACGACTGCAAGGGCTACTTCTTCGTCACCCACTACGCCGCCGCCGGCGCCAAGGGCAAGACCAAGGAATTCATCGACGAGTACACCAAGCTCTACAAGAAGACCCCGGACGACGTCGCCGCCCTGACCTGGGACGGCGCCAACCTGATGCTCGACGCCGTCAAGACCCTGCCCGCCCTCACCGGCGACATGCCCAAGGACCGCGAGGCCCTCATGAAGGCCATGGCCGGCATCAAGAAGTTCGAGGGCATCACCGGCGACATGTCCTATCCGCCCACCGGCGACCACGACCCCATCAAGTGCGCCGTGGTGGTGAAAATCGACGACGCCGGCAAGTTCGCCTTCTACAAGTCCGTCTGTCCGTAGCCCCGGCCCGGCCTCGCGCCGGCCGGCCGCGCCCCGGCGACGCCGCCCCCTTCGGCGGCGTCGCCGGGCAAAAAGCCGCAACCTTCGCCGCCCGGGCCGCGCGCCCGGACGGACAGGCTCGAACAATTTGCGCCAAGGGGGTCTCCGTTGCTGCAAAGCCTCATGCAAAATCTCCTCAACGCCCTGCAGTGGGGGAGCTTCTATTCCCTGATCGCCCTTGGCTACTGCCTCGTCTACGGCGTATTGCTCCTCATCAACTTCGCCCACGGCGACATCTTCATGGTCGGGGCCTACATCGCCTTTTACGTGTGCATGCTCTTTCTCGGCAAGTTCGGCTTCATCCCCGGCATGCCCGGCTGGCTGGTGCTGGCCTTGGCCGTGCCCCTGACCATGCTGCTGACGGCCGTGGTCGGCGTGACGCTTGAGCGCGTGGCCTACCGGCCGCTGCGGCGCAAGGGCGTCAACCGCCTCTACGTCGTCATCACGGCGCTCATGTGCGGGCTGATTCTCGAAAACGGCAACCTCGCCCTGCTCGGGGCCAGCCGCAAGAGCTTCCCCACGCTCCTGCCGACCAAGGTGTTCGACGTCTTCGGCGTCACCGTGACCAACATCAAATTGATGGTCATCGGCGTGGCCATCTTCTCCTTCCTGCTGCTCCACTTCATCGTCACGCGCACCAAGATCGGCATGGCCATGCGGGCCATTTCCTACGACCGCTTCGCCGTGCCGCTCATGGGCATCCCGGCCGACACGGTCATCGTCTTCACCTTCGTGCTGGGCTCGGGCTTCGCCGGCCTGGCCGGGCTCTTCTTCGCCATGACCTACCCGGTCATCGACCCCTACATGGGGGCGCTCATCGGCTGGAAGGCCTTCATCGCGGCCGTGGTGGGCGGCATCGGCTCCATCGCCGGGGCCTTTGCCGGAGGCTTTCTCCTCGGGTTCGTGGAGATCATGGTGGTGGCCTTTTTCCCGTCCACCTTCCGGGACCTCATCGCGTTCTCGATTCTGCTCCTCATCCTGTCCATCCGGCCCACCGGCCTCTTCGGCGTGGCCCGGCGGACCAAAATCTAGGGTCGGCAAGGGGGATACCGATGAAGCGCCTGACCGTTCCCGCCCTGCTGGCCCTGCTGCTCGCCGTGCTGCTTTGGGCCTGCATGAGCGGCGCATTGAACGCCTATTGGCAGTCCGTGATCCTGTTCATGGGCGTCAACATCATCCTGTCGTCGAGTCTCAACATCATCAACGGCAACATGGGCGAATTCTCCTGCGGCCATGCCGGGTTCATGGCCGTTGGCGCCTACGTCTCCTCTTTGCTGTCCGTGGCCCTTTTCACCAAGAGCGCCGTGTTCGGCGAACCGCTGCTCTCGCCCGACCTGGCCGTGTGGCTTTTCCCGCTGGTTCTGCTGGCCGGGGCCTTGGCCGCCTCGGTGGTCGGCCTGCTCGTGGCCATCCCGTCGTTCAAGACCCGGGGCGACTATCTGGCCATCATCACCATCGCCGCCGCCTATATCGTCAAGTCCACCATCGAGAACATCGGCGTCATCGGCGGGGCCAGGGGATTCATGGGCATGGGCGGCGTCATGAACGCCATGACCGCCACCGCCAACCTGCCCTGGATCATGATCTGGGTCTTCGTCGGCACGGTCTTTTCCGTGTGGCTCATCCGCCGCTTCATCTATTCCACCTTCGGCAAGGGCGTGGACGCCATCAGCCAGGACGAGATCGCGGCCGAGATCATGAGCGTCGACACCGACCGGGTCAAACTGGTGGCCTTCATGGTCTCCTGCGGCCTGGCCGGCCTGGCCGGCGGCCTGTTCGCCCACATCCTGGGCTACGTCAATCCGGGCACGTTCACGATACTCAAGTCCACGGAAATCATGGTCATGGTCTATCTCGGCGGCATGGGCTCCCTGTCCGGCTCCGTCCTGGCCGCCATCCTCATGACGCTTTTGATCGAGTACCTGCGGGACGCCTTCGGCTACATCAACACCTTCCTGCACTACATTTCCGTCATCCCGGATTCCTACGAGGTGACGCAGGTCTGGAAGTGGGTGCTGATCCCGCTGCTGCTCGTTTTGCTGATGCAGTTTCGGCCCGAGGGCATCATGGGGCGTCGCGAGCTGGCCGACGTGTTCCCGGGGCTGCGCAAATTCTACAAGTTCAAGGGGTAGGCCGTGGCGCTGCTGGAAGTAAATGAAATGACGCAGTACTTCGGCGGGCTGTGCGCCGTGTCGGAGTTTTCGGTGGCCCTTGACGAGGGCCAGATGGTGGCGCTGATCGGCCCCAACGGCGCGGGCAAGACCACGGTCTTCAACCTCGTCAGCGGCTTCTACAAGCCCACGCGCGGCGAGATCCTCTTCAAGGGCCAGTCCATCAAGGGGCTCAAGCCCCACCAGGTCACGGCCCGGGGCATCGCCCGCACCTTCCAGAACATCCGGTTGTGGTTCGACATGACGGTGCTCGACAACATCCGCATCGCCCAGCACCACGCCCTGGGCTACGGCCTGCTCGACTGCTTCCTGCGCACCCCGCGCTACATGCAGCGCGAGCGCGACATCGAGGACCACGCCATGGAGCTGCTCTCGCGCCTGGGCCTGGGCGAGGTGGCCCACGAGTTTCCCAAGAACCTGCCCTACGGCGTGCAGCGCCTGGTGGAGATCGCCAGGGCGCTGTCCACCAGGCCGGCGCTTTTGATGCTCGACGAGCCCGCCGCCGGGCTCAACTCCTCCGACGTGGAGGGGCTGATCAAGCTCATCGCCGACATCCACAAGGATTTCGGCCTGGCCATCTGGATGATCGAGCACCAGATGGACGTGGTCATGAGCCTGTGTTCGTGGATCAAGGTCATCGATTTCGGGGCCACCATCGCCGAGGGTTCGCCCGAGGAGATCCAGAACAACCCCGAAGTCATCAAAGCCTATCTGGGAGACGATACAATCTGATGCTGCTCTCCGTTGAAAACCTCCGGGTCAAGTACGGCAACATCGAGGCCCTGCACGGCATCTCCTTCCACGTGAACCGCGGGGAGATCGTCGCGCTGATCGGGGCCAACGGCGCGGGCAAGACCACCACGCTCCTTTCCATCATGCGCCTGCCGCCCCCCGAAGCCCCCAAGGTGGTGGAGGGCGACATCAAGTACGAGGGGAAGTCCATCCTGTCCATGGAGCCCCACGACGTGGTGCGCAAGCTCCACATGGACCTCTCCCCCGAAGGCCGGCGCATCTTCGGCAACCTCACGGTCATGGAGAACCTGGTGCTCGCCACCTACGCCCGCAAGGACGGGGAGGAGGCCGTGGCCCGCGACCTCGACCGGGTGCTGTCGCTTTTCCCGCGCCTGTCCGAGCGGCGCAGGCAGCGCAGCGAATCGCTCTCCGGCGGCGAGCAGCAGATGCTGGCCGTGGGCCGGGCCATCATGACCGGCTGCGACTTCATCCTCCTCGACGAGCCGAGCATGGGCCTGGCCCCGCTGCTCATGTACGAGATGTTCCGCACGCTCAAAAAGCTCAACGAGCAGGGGCTCACCATCCTTTTGATCGAGCAGAACGCCAAGGTGGCCCTGTCGTTCGCCCACCGGGGCTACGTGCTGGACACCGGCGAGATCAAGACCTCGGGCACGGCCGAGGAGCTCAAGTGCGACCCCGAAGTGAAAAAGGCCTATCTCGGCGGCTGAGGTAGCCCGCAACGACGCTTGAAACCCGGCCGGGCGTTCGCCCGGCCGGGTTTTTTCATTTGGTCCATGACTTGCTTGTAACCGCCTGCCGGCCGCCGCGTCGGCAGTTTCTGCCTTTTCCCGGCACGCCTCTTGCCACTCTCCCAGCGGGGAACGCCTCGCCCGGCAAAAATTTCCCGCCCAAAGGAGAGATGGACATGAGCGTATCATCCGTAGGTCAGTCATCGAGCGACTACTGGCTCCAGCAATTGCTTGCCAGCTACGGGCAGACCTCTTCCACCGGCAGCCAGTCGTCCGTCCTCAGTCTCCTGTCGCAGGGAAGCGACGCCACCGACGCCACGTCGGCAACTTCTTCCGGGTCCTCGTCGTCCACGTCGAGTTCCGCCGGAAGCTTCAACGACATCCTCGCCGCCCTCCTGGCCGGAAACGGCTCCCTGTCCTACGACATGGAAACGGGAACGCTGACCACGGCCAGCCAGGACGAAGAGGGCGACACGCCGTCCCCGCCGCCCATGGACGGGGCCCAGGGCGGATCCGGCGAGTTGAACCGGTCCGAGTCCACCACGACCAACGCGGATGGTTCCACGACCACCACCGCCACGTTGACGGACTCCAGCGGCAACCAGGTCGGCACCGAAAAGACCGTCGCCAACGCCGACGGCTCCTACACCACCACCATCACCATGACCGACCCGTCGGGCAACTCCACCACCCGGACCATCACCGGGGAAAACACTTCCGACGGGTTCAAGGAAACCGAAACCCTCACGGACGGCGACGGCAACGTCCTGGAGTCCGGCAGCATGCTGACGGCTTCCGACGGCAGCGTCACCGCCACCATCACCCGAAACGGCCCGGACGGCGGCTCCGTGACGGAAAACGCCAGCTACGACGCCGACGGCAACCTGGTCTCCTCGTCCACCTCGTCCACGGCCGCGACGACCGCGACCGCCGACGCCTCGAGCGCCTCCTCGACCTCGTCGTCGAGCACGTCGAGCTCTTCGAGTTCCTCGGGCTCTTCCGGAGCGTCCTCTTCCGGCTCTTCGGACGACAGCGACAACACCACCACCGTGACCATGACCTTCACCTCCGAAGGCATCCAGGAAACCACCACCGTGACGGACGCCGACGGCAACATCGTCAGCCAGTCCACCAAGGAGATTCCCTTCAGTTCCACGGCCGAGGGCCAGGCCTACGGCTCGTCGCTGAAAAAGGGCGACGACCTGACCGACCTGCTCGGGCAGTACGCCGCCAACCGCTACGACGCCTACCAGAATTCCTACGAGCAGCAGGCCATGCAACTGGGCTCCGACGGGGGCGTCGACCTGCAGGCCTAGCCAGGCAACAAAAGGAGCGCGCCGGCCTCGAAGGGGCGAGGGCGCGTTTCGAGGACGCGACGCCGCGCGGACCGACGGGCGCGGCGGTCTCCAAGGGCGGCCCCCGCGGGCCGCCTTTGTTGTTGGCGGCCGGGCCGATTCATGACAGTTTGGGAAGGGTGGAGCCGTGGGGCGATTGTCCGCCCGGGCCGGAGAAGCGCCCGGTCTCGGAGCGTGGAGGGCCTGCATGCGCAACAAGTTCCTGGGCACGGGCGAGCCGGGCTGGCGCCCGGTGCGCAAAATCCTGGTGGTCCTGTCGGGGCTGCGCTTCGCCGTGGTCTACGACGTGAGCGTGGCCTGGAAGGCGGCGGTCTCGGCCGTGGCGCTCCTGGTCTTCGCCCTGGCCGGCCATTGGCGGGATTTCCTGATCGTGCTCGTGGCCACGGGCCAGATGCTGGCCGTGGAGCTCATCAATTCCGCCATAGAAGGGGTGTGCGACTTCCTGGTGGACCGGGAGGACCGGCGCATCAAGGCCATAAAGGACATGGCCGCCGCCGGGGCCGGCATCGGCATCGCCTTCTGGCTGCTGGTGATCGTCTGGGAGGCGGGCTACCTGTTCGACGCCTGGCCCGGCCCCTGAGGCGGCGGCGCATCCGCCGCCGCCCTGACCGGAAAGGGCAGCGGCGCTTGCTTCACGTCCCTGCGCCGTTGCCCGGAAGGTCCTGCCGGTGGCGGGCCGCGCCGCCGCCGACGGAGGCGGGCGGGGGGCGCGGCCTAGAATTTTCCCCTGGCCCGGGCCAGGGCCTCCTTGAGGTCGGCCAGGGCGGTCTCGAAGCCCTCGCGCAGCTCGGAGAGGGCGTCGCCGCCGCCTTTTCGCAACAGCGTCAGCTTGTACCGCGCCCTGTCGTATTTCTCGAGCAGGTGCTCGAGCTCTCCTTCCCATCGATCGAAAAAGTCCGGGCCCTTTTCCTTGGCCGAGGCCCTGGCGGATTCGATCTTGGCCTTGTATCCGGCCAGCACTTCCTCCATGTCGACGCCGAAAGGCTTTTTCCCGTCCATACGTCCCTCCGGGTGGCGTTATGTCCGGGAAACTACAGGAAGGGCGGGGCAGTGGCAATATTTTCCCAGCCTCCCTTCCTCTCTTGCGGAGCCGTCCCGTGTCTGCTAAGAAGATGCACAGTTAGGAGGTCGGGCGGCGTCGTTCCGGGGAGGAAAAGAGACGTCCGCCCCCTGGTCAAGTCCCGAAGGCGACTTATGTCTTGCTCCAGACGTCCGCATACACGGCTGCCCGGCGCGGCCCTTGGTCGCCGGGAAAAGCAAGCGGGACGTCTCGCCAACGGAATGCAACGCTCAACGTGCTTGTATCCAAGGAGGAAGGCCATGAACGCGCGTGTGCAAAAGATTTTGGTGCTGATGCTGGCGGCCTTTATCGGCCTGACGGCGCTGCCCTCCCGCTCCTTCGCCATCGGCGAGGCGGGCACTGTCTACGTCACGCCGGAATTCGGCGTCTACGGCACCGGGCAGAAGGCGGTGGAATCCTACCTGACCTTCGGCGCCAACGGCGGCTATTTCGTCATGGACGGCCTGTCCATCGGCCTGGAAGCCCTGGCCTATTCGTTCAACCAGAAGAAGATCGACCGCAACACCGCCGCCGGCTCCTTCGTCAACGCGGTGGCCACCCATGAGGGTTATTCCCAGAATCCCTGGGCCTTCGGCGCCAACGCCCTGATCCGCTACTACCCCGTGCGCACCGACAAGGCGGCCATGTTCATCGGCACCGGCATCGGCGGCATCTTCTCGAACGACCGGATCCCGTTCTGGGAGAACGGCGGCAAGGGCAACTACTCCAACCCGACCTGGCCCGTGGACATCGGTTTCACCGTGGCCTTCAGCCCGTCCGTGTCCTTCGAGATCGCCGGCCGCTACCAGCGCATCGGCTTCGACAACCACGGCATCGACGGCTGGGGTGGCCATGCCGGCTTCCGCTTCACTTTCTAGGCTGACAAACTCCGAGAAGTAGGGTAATACGTCAGGCCCTCCCGCCCGCACAGGGTGGGAGGGCCTGTTTTTTTTGCCGGCTGACCCATTGCCGCTTGACACGGCTTGGCGATGGGTCTATATGCCTCTGTCTTTGCCATACACTACGATTTTTCTTGAACGGAGACGGCTATGCCCACGATCAATCAACTTATCCGCAAGGAGCGGGCCAAGGTGGCCAAGCGCCGCAAGACGCCCGCCCTGCAAGCCTGCCCGCAGCGCCGGGGCGTGTGCACCCGCGTGTACACGACCACGCCCAAAAAGCCGAACTCGGCTTTGCGCAAAGTCGCCCGCGTGCGTCTGACCAACGGCATCGAGGTGACCTCGTACATCCCGGGCGAAGGCCACAACCTGCAGGAACACTCGGTGGTGATGATCCGGGGCGGCCGCGTCAAGGACCTTCCCGGCGTGCGTTACCACATCATCCGCGGCACGCTCGACACCGCCGGCGTGTCCGATCGTCGCCAGGGCCGTTCCAAGTACGGCGCCAAGCGGCCCAAGTAATTCCGGACAAAGGAGAAAGCGCGTATGCCGCGTAAAGGTCCCGTATCCAAGCGTTCGGTGCTGCCCGATCCGAAGTTCGGCAGCCATCTGGTGATGAAGTTCATCAACCGTCTGATGTACGACGGCAAGAAGGGCGTGGCCGAGGGTATTTTCTACAAGGCCGTGGACGTCCTGGCCGAGAAGTCCGGCGAGGATCCCTTGAAGGCCTTCGAGAAGGCCGTGGCCAACGTCAAGCCCCACATGGAAGTCAAGCCCCGCCGGGTCGGCGGCGCCACCTACCAGGTGCCCATGGAAGTGCGGCCCGAGCGGCAGCTGACCCTGGCCCTGCGCTGGCTGGTCGGCAACGCCCGCTCCCGCGGCGAGAAGGGCATGGCGGAGAAGCTGTCGGGCGAACTGCTGGACGCCTATCACAATCGCGGCGGCGCCGTGAAAAAGAAAGAGGATACGCACCGCATGGCGGACGCCAACAAGGCGTTTGCCCATTACCGGTGGTAGTCGCACAAGGAACGCGTCGTGTCTAAGACTGTACCCATTGAGCGGCAACGCAACATCGGCATCATGGCCCACATCGATGCCGGGAAGACGACCACCACCGAACGTATTCTCTTTTACACCGGGGTGTCGCACAAGATAGGCGAAGTCCATGACGGCCAGGCCACCATGGACTGGATGGTCCAGGAACAGGAGCGTGGCATCACCATCACCTCCGCCGCCACCACCTGCTTTTGGCGGGACCATCGGATCAACATCATCGACACGCCCGGTCACGTGGATTTTACCATCGAGGTGGAGCGCTCCCTGCGTGTCCTCGACGGGGCGGTCGCCGTTTTCGACGCCGTCTCCGGCGTCGAGCCCCAGTCCGAGACGGTCTGGCGGCAGGCCGAACGGTACCGCGTTCCCCGTATGAGCTTCGTCAACAAGATGGACCGCATCGGCGCGGACTTCTTCCGTTGCGTGGACATGATCCGCGACCGCCTGGGCGCCAAGCCCGTGCCCCTGCAGATCCCCATCGGCTCCGAGGAGAACTTCCAGGGCGTGGTGGACATGATCCAGGGCAAGGCCGTCTATTTCGACACCGAGTCCATGGGCAAGGAGTATGTCTACAAGGACATCCCCGCCGACCTCATGGACCGCTACGAAGAGCTGCGCCTGCACATGGTCGAGGCCATCGCCGAGGAAGACGAGACCCTCATGGAGAAGTACCTCGGCGGCGAGGAACTCACTCCCGACGAGCTCATCGCCGGCATCCGCAAGGCCACCATCAGCCTGGCCATCTGCCCGGTGCTGTGCGGCTCGGCCTTCAAGAACAAGGGCGTGCAGCCCCTGCTCGACGCCGTGGTCGACTTCCTGCCGTCTCCGGTCGACATCCCGGCCATGCAGGGACACGACCCGGACCACGAGGACAAGATCATCGAGTGCCCGTGCGATCCCAAGCTGCCCTTGGCCGCCCTGGCGTTTAAGCTCATGAGCGACCCGTTCATCGGCCACCTGACGTTTTTGCGCATCTACTCCGGCCGCATCGAGTCCGGCATGACCGTGCTCAACGCCAACACCGGGAAAAAGGAGCGCATCGGCCGCCTGCTCAAGATGCACGCCAACAAGCGTGAAGAGATAAAAGACGCCGACGCCGGCGACATCGTGGCCGCCGTGGGCATGAAGATCACCTCCACCGGCGACACGCTGTGCGCGGAAAACCGCCCCGTGGCCCTGGAGAGCCTCAACATCCCCGAGCCGGTCATCGAGGTGGCCATCGAGCCCAAGACCAAGGCCGACCGCGACGCGCTGTCCCAGGCGCTCGGCAAGCTGGCCAAGGAAGACCCGTCCTTCCGCGTGAAGTCCGACGAGGAATCCGGCCAGACGCTCATCGCCGGCATGGGCGAGCTGCACCTGGAGATCATCGTCGACCGCCTCATGCGCGAGTTCGGCGTCAACGCCAACGTGGGCGCGCCGCAGGTCGCCTACCGCGAGACCATCACCAAGGCCATCAAGAACGACCTGCGCTACGTCAAGCAGACCGGCGGCCGCGGCCAGTACGGCCACGTGGTGCTGGAAATCGAGCCCAAGGAAGACGGCGGCTACGAGTTCGAGAACGGAATCGTGGGCGGCGTCATCCCCAAGGAATACATCCCGGCCGTCGACAAAGGCATCCAGAACGCCATGAAGGGCGGCGTCATGGCCGGCTTCCCGCTGGTGGACATCCGGGCCAAGCTGGTCTTCGGCTCCTACCACGAAGTCGACTCCTCGGAGCAGGCGTTCTTCATCTGCGCCTCGCAGTGCTTCAAGGAAGCCGTGCAGAAAGCCGGGCCGGTGCTGCTCGAGCCCATCATGGCCGTGGAAGTGGTCACCCCGGAAGAGTACATGGGCGACGTCATGGGTGACTTAAACGGCCGCCGCGGCCGTATCGCCAAGATGGACTCCCGGGCCGGGGCGCAGATCATCACCGCCCACGTGCCCCTCTCCTCCATGTTCGGCTACGCCACGGACCTGCGCTCCCGTTCGCAGGGCCGGGCCACCTTCAGCATGCAGTTCGACCATTACGAGAAGGTCCCGGCGGCGCTGGCCGACGAGATCATGAAGAAGAAATAGCGTCCGGCGCGCCGGACGAGGGTGAAGCAAAACAACGACCCGCCACGGCGGAAAGTTCCAGGGGGACGACATGGGCAAGGCGAAATTCGAGCGGACCAAGCCGCACGTAAACATCGGCACCATCGGTCACATCGACCACGGCAAGACCACGCTGACCGCGGCCATCACGCGTCTGGCCAGCATGAAGGGCTTTGGCGAGTACATTCCCTTCGACCAGATCGACAAGGCTCCGGAAGAAAAAGAGCGCGGCATCACCATCGCCACGGCCCACGTCGAATACCAGACCGACAAGCGCCACTACGCCCACGTCGACTGCCCCGGCCACGCCGACTACATCAAGAACATGATCACCGGCGCGGCCCAGATGGACGGCGGCATCCTCGTCGTCGCCGCCACCGACGGCCCCATGCCCCAGACGCGTGAGCACATCCTGCTCGCCCGTCAGGTCGGCGTGCCGCAGCTGGTCGTGTTCATGAACAAGGTCGACCTGGTCGACGACCCCGAACTGCTGGAGCTGGTCGAGCTCGAAGTGCGCGAGCTGCTCACCAAGTACGGCTTCCCGGGCGACGACATCCCGGTCATCAAGGGCTCGGCGCTCAAGGCCCTCGAGGCTTCCGACGTCAACAGCCCCGAGGCCGCCCCGATCTTCGAGCTCCTCGACGCCTGCGACTCGTTCATTCCCGAGCCCAAGCGCGACATCGACAAGCCGTTCCTGATGCCCATTGAGGACGTGTTCTCGATCTCCGGCCGCGGCACGGTGGTGACCGGCCGCGTCGAGCGCGGCATCATCACCGTCGGCGACGAAGTGGCCATCATCGGCATCAAGGACACGGTGAAGACCACCTGCACCGGCGTCGAGATGTTCCGCAAGATCCTGGACCAGGGCCAGGCCGGCGACAACGTGGGCGTGCTTTTGCGCGGCGTCAAGCGCGACGAGGTCGAGCGCGGCCAGGTGCTGGCCAAGCCCGGCTCCATCACGCCGCACCGCAAGTTCAAGGCCGAAGTGTACGTCCTGAACAAGGAAGAGGGCGGCCGTCACACGCCGTTTTTCTCCGGCTACCGTCCCCAATTCTACTTCCGCACGACCGACATCACGGGCGTCGTCACCCTGGCCGAAGGCGTCGAGATGGTGATGCCCGGCGACAACGCCACGTTCAACGTGGAGCTGATCGCCCCCATCGCCATGGAGAAGGGCCTGCGCTTCGCCATCCGCGAAGGCGGCCGCACCGTCGGCGCCGGCGTCGTGTCGGAAATCGTGGAGTAA
>NZ_JARKOZ010000034.1 GCF_029978005.1 Solidesulfovibrio sp.
GGCGGGGCGTTGCCCCTCCTGGACCGCCCTACGGGGGGGGAGGATCCCCCCCGGACCCCTCGCTGGGGGGACAAAAATATGACCGCCTCTTCGCAGCCCCCTGTTTCCTGGGGGGATGGCGTCGCGGCTTTGCGCGACGCCATCCCCCCAGGCAGCAGGGAGGGTCCGGGAGGGGCTTAGCCCCTCCCGGCCGCCGGAGGCCTCTTCCCTCTTTTCCACTCCCGCGCCGCATGCACGAAATTACGCGCCCAGTGGGGCGCGCCGTGGGCGTGGATGTGGGTGTAGGCGGCGAAGGTGTTGGCGAAGACCAGCCCGTCGTGGCCGGCGTGCATGCCCACGCCCCGTTCCATGCGCAGGCAGAAGGCCTCGGGGCCGGGCAAGCCGGTCTCCAGGGCGGCCTGGCAGCGGGAGTAGTGGAATTCATGGCCGTGGAGCAGCGTGCCCACGGGATGAAAGGGATTCTCCGCCGTCACCCGGGCTAGGCTGTAGCCCAGGCCTTGCGGCTTGGCGCAAAGCGTGGTGTCCACGGGAAAGACGCCGGCCATGGGATGGACGGTTCCGTCGACGACCAGTCCCCGGCACAGGTACATGAAACCGCCGCACTCCGCGTAGATGGGCAGTCCCGCCTCGGCCAGGGCCTTCACCCGGCCGCGCATGGCCGCGTCGCCGGCCAGGGCGGCCACGTGGGTCTCGGGGAAGCCGCCGCCGAGGTAGAGCCCGTCGAGCTCGGGCCAGGACGCGTCGTCGAGCAGGCTCACGTAGGCCAGGCGCGCGCCGGCTTGTTCCAGGGCTTCGAGATTTTCCGGGTAGTAGAACCACAGGGCGGCGTCGCGCACCACGCCGATGACCGGGGCCTCGGCCTCGATGACCGGCCGCGCCGGGCAGCCGGAATTCCGGGACGCCGCGTCCGGCAGGGGCGGGGCGCTTTTGGCGATGGCCACGAGCCGGTCGAGGTCCACATGGCGGCGCACCACGTCGGCGATGCCGTCGAGGATGGCGTCCACGGCACCCTGTTCGCGGTCGGACACGAGGCCCATGTGGCGCTCGGGGATGGGGTTCTCGGCGAGTTTCGGCAGCATGCCGCACACCGGCACCCGGGCCAGGGTCTCGATGGAGCGCTGCAAAATGTCGCGGTGTCGCGGCCCGGCGGTGCGGTTGGCCACCACGCCGGCCAGATTGAGGCCTTCCTCGAAGGCGGCCACGCCGGCGACCAGGGCGGCGGCGGTGCGGGTCATCTTGGTGGCGTCGAGGACGAGGACCACGGGGGCGAGAAGCTGGCGGGCCAGGGCGGCGGTGGAACAGGAGCCGGCCACGTCCATGCCGTCGAAGATGCCGCGGTTGCCTTCGATGACGGAGATGTCGACGTCGCGGGACTTGTCCAGGAAAAGCGGCAGGAGCCCGGCTTCGGGCATCAAGAAAGGGTCCAGATTGGTGGCGTCGCGCCCGGCGGCGAGCCCGAGCCAGGCGGCGTCGATGTAATCCGGACCCTTTTTGAACGGGCGGACGCGGTAGCCGGCTGCAGCCAGGGCCCGGCAGACACCGAGGGTCAGGATGGTCTTGCCTGCGCCCCCGGAGAGCCCGGCCAGGACAAGACGCGGGCGATCGTTCACGGCGTGTTGTCGTCGTGCGCGCCAGTTGGCGCGGCTTGGTTGCTGCGTTCCACGGGGCGTCGGCGCCGCGGCGGCCGCGTCTTCGGGCACGGCGCGACGGCGCGGGCGACGGCCCGGGCCGGTCGTCCCGCCTGCGAGGCTTATTCTTCCTCGGCCTTCTGCTTGCCGGCGCCGGTCATGCCGTACATCGTGGTGGAGCCGCTCGACCAGAACTCGAGCTTGCCCTCGTTGACCAGCTCGGTGAGGATCTTCTTGACTTCGCGCTGCTTCTTGTCCGGGAAGATCTTGCAGAAATCGCTGAAGTAGAACTTGGACTTGCCCGTCTTCCCCGTGAGGAACTCGAGAACTTGCTCTTTCTCGGAAGACATACCGTCCCCTCTTTGTTTTATCCGGGCGGGGAAGGATTCCCCGCCCGGAAGTTGTTGCCTTAGGCCTCGATGTGCTTGGTGAACTTGAACTGGGTGCTCTGGCGCCAAGTGTAGTACGCCGGATCACGGAAGTCGTCGATGCAGTGGTGGGTGAACTCCAGGTCGCACAGCTCGAAGAACTTCTCCCAGCCGATGCGCTCGGCCCATTCGCCCAGGCGCTCGTACTTCTGCGCATTGGCGGCGTAGACCTCGACGATGTGCTTGACCATCTTGGTCAGCGTCGGCCAGCGGGGCGGCTCGTTGGGGATGTAGGCCACCACGACCTTGGAGAACTTCGGCATGGAGATGCGGTTGGACACCTTGCCGCCGACCATGAGCACGATGCCGTCGCCCTCGCCGGAGGCGAGCGGCATGGCCGGGCACATGGTGTAGCAGTTGCCGCAGTACATGCAACGCTCGTTGTTCACCAGGATGGTGTTGACCTTGCGGCCGTCGGGCAGATCGGTCTTGCCGGGCTTCAGGGCGCCGGTGGGGCAGGAGGCGATCGCCAGCGGGATTTCGCAGAGGTTGTCGAGGTACTCGTGGTCGATGAGCGGCGGCTTGCGGTGGTAGCCCACGACGGCCACGTCGGAGCAGTGGCAAGCGCCGCACATGTTCAGGCAGCAGGCCACGGCCACGCGGACGATGGCGGGCATGCGCATGTTGGTGAAGTCATCAAAGAGCTCGTCCATGATGATCTTCACGGTGCCCGAGGCGTCGGTGGCCGGGGTGTGGCAGTGGACCCAACCCTGGGTGTGGACGATGTTGGACACGGAGGCGCCGGTGCCGCCGACGGGGAACTTGAAGGAACCCTTGTCGAACTTGCGGGAGTTCAGGTCGGCCTTCAGAGCCTTGGCGGTCTCCAGGGAAGGCGTCATGAACTCGATGTTGTTGCGGGTGGTCCAGCGCAGGTAGCCGTCGCAGTACTGCTTGGCGATGGCGCAGGCCTCGCGGATGTACTCGGTGGACACCAGGCGGGCGGAACCCACGCGCACGGTGTAGACCTTGTCGCCGCTTTCGGCTTCGTGAACCAGAAGGCCGGGCTCGAGGATCTCGTGGGAGACCCACTTGCCGTAGTTCTTCTCCAGGACCGGAGGCAGGAATTCCTTGAAGAACCGGGGTCCGATGTCGGAAATGCGGTTCTCCATCGGCTTGGCGGGATTGTACCCGGAAGAAACGAACGCCATGTGTTGTTCCCCCTTTTAGCGCTGGTGCAGTTTGCGGTATTCGTTGATGTCACGGGACCAGCCGCCGGGCACCTCGTCTTCCTTCCAGAAGATGTAGGGGTTGGTGCGGGGCTCCTTGACATGCTGGGCCATGGGCGGAATGCCGGTCACTTCCAGAACCTTCTGGAAGCCCAAGCGCTTCAGGGTCTCGCCCAGGCGCTCGCGGTTCTTGCCCTCTTCCATCCACCAGTCCCAGATGTTCTCGATGACTTCCTTGATCTCGTCGTAGGGATCCTCGGCCGGGATGAAGGGCACGAGCAGGGAGCTCATCTGAGCGCCGTCCAGGATGGGGGCCTTGGCGCCGACCAGGATGGACGCGCCGCGCTCGTCACCAACGCGCAGGGCCTTGGGCATGACGTTGATGCAGTGCATGCAGCGGTAGCAGTTCTTGGTGTCGATGGACAGCTTGCCGCCCTCGTAGCTCATGCACTTGGTGGGGCAGAGGTCGATGACTTCCTTCTGGATGTCGAACTTGCCCCAGTCGCGGCCGGCGTGAGCGCCGCCGTTCGAGGGGATCTCGCCACCGACGTAGGCCTTCACGGCGGCCTGGTCGATCTTGATGTCGTCCTTCCAGGTGCCGATCACGGAGAAGTCGGAGCGGGCGATGGAGGCCACGCAGCCGTTGGGGCAGCCGTCGAACTTGAACTTGAACTTGTAGGGGAACTGGGGACGGTGCAGCATGTCCTGATACTCGTTGGTCAGAGTATGGCACATGTGCTGCGCGTCGATGCAGGCGAACTCACAACGCGACATGCCGATGCAGCAGGCAGGGGTGCGCAGGTTGGAGCCGGAACCGCCCAGGTCCTGGTTGTGCTTGTGGGTCAGCTCGTAGAAGATCTCTTCCAGCTGGGGGGTGGTGGTGCCCAGCCAGATGATGTCGCCGGTCGAGCCGTGCATGTTGGTCAGGCCGGAGCCGCGGAAGTCCCACAGGTCGCACAGCTCTTCCATGTAGTCGGCCTTGTAGAACAGGCCGGAGGGCTGAGCCACGCGCACGGTGTGGAAGTGGGCCACGCCGGGGAACCTTTCGGGCTGGTCGCAGTAACGGCCGATGACGCCGCCGCCATAGCCGAACACGCCGACGATGCCGCCGTGCTTCCAGTGGGTGGTTCCGTCGGTGTAGGACATTTCAAGCAGGCCCAGCAGATCGTCGATGACGTCCTCGGGGATCTGCAGTTCGATGCCCTTGGGGTTCTTGTGGCGAACTTCCGCGGCATGCTTCAAGTCTGAGACGAAGCTGGGCCACGGACCGCTCTCAAGCTGGTCCAGCAACGGGGTCGGGTGTTTGGCCATGTGTTCCTCCAAAAGAGTTG
>NZ_JARKOZ010000041.1 GCF_029978005.1 Solidesulfovibrio sp.
CAAGCAACCTACCCGAGGGCACGGCCGGGCCAGCCTTGACGCCCTCCTATTTGGTTTTGCTCCGAACGGGGCTTGCCGAGCTTGCCGCGTCGCCGCGGCAACTGGTGGGCTCTTACCCCACCGTTTCACCCTTACCCGCGCTTTCGCACGGGCGGTTTGCTTTCTGTGGCGCTCTCCCGGGATCGCTCCCGCTGGGGGTTGCCCAGCGTCCTGCCCTGTGGAGCCCGGACTTTCCTCCCCGGGCCTTGCGGCCCGCGACGACGACCTGTCCGACTCCCCGCTTTTCCCATAAGTCCCTTCGCCCGGTTCGTCAAAGGGAGCGCGGGGAGCGGCGGACGCGGCGACTTGTGTCCGGGCCGGGCCGGTGCTAGTCTCCATGGTGGAAAATCATGGGAATCTCCGGACGAGGAGGTGCGGATGCGTGTGCTCACGCTCCTTTGCGCGCTGCTGGTCATGGCCGCCCCGGCCCTGGCCACGGACTGGAAGCGCCTGGCCGCCGAGGACGACCAGTCGGTCACGCTTTTTTACGACCTTCACTCGGTCCGGGTGCGGGGGGACTTCGTGCAAGTCCGGATCAAGCGGGTTTTTTCCGAGCAGGAGGGCCGCGAGCTGGCCGAGGACCACGGCGTGCCCGAGCCCGTGGCCTACGCCGTGGAGCGGGTGACCCTCGACTGTGCCCAAACACGCATCGCCCGCCGGTCCTCGGCCTGGATCGGCGTCAGCGGCAAGACCCTCGACCACGACGCCCCGGCTTCGGGCCTGCCCTGGCGGCCCATGCGGCCGGGAGGGCTCGGCCGGGTGCTTTGCGATGAACTTAACTGACGCGGCCTGCCCCCTGGGAGGAAAGCGTTGCCTGACCGGCATGGCGGCAATGGTCCTTTCCCTGGCTCTGGCCCTGGCCGTCCCGGTCGGGGCGGCGGACCGCGACGCGCCCTACGCCGCGCTGCTGGCCACCTATGTCCGGGGTGGCGTGGTGGACTACGCGGGACTCAAAAAGGACGAGGCGCGCCTGTCCGCCTATCTCGACGCCCTGGCCGTCGTGGACCCGGCCGCGCTCTCCCGGGAGGACCGCTTCGCCTATTACGTCAACGTCTACAACGCCTGGACGCTCAAACTCATTTTGGAGCATTACCCCGGCATCCGCTCCATCAAGGAGGCCGGGAGCCTGCTGCGCTCGCCCTGGAAGCGCGCCTTCGTGCGGTTGCGGGCCGGGACCGTCAGCCTCGACGACGTGGAGCACGGCATCCTGCGGCCCGAGTTTCGCGATCCCCGGGTCCATTTCGCGGTCAACTGCGCCTCCAAAAGCTGTCCGCCCCTGGCCGGCGCGCCCTACGCGGGCGAGACACTGGACACCGCCCTGGACGCGGCCGCCGGGAACTTCATCAACGATCCGGCCAACACCTTCTTCAAGGACGGCGTGCTGCACGTGAGCCGCATCTTCGACTGGTACGCCGAGGACTTCGGCGGTCCCGAAGGCGTCTGGGCCTTCGTCCGCCGCTTCGCCGCCCCGCCCCTGGCCGCGGCCATGGATGCGGCCGGCCGTCACGACCTGGCCTATACGCCCTACGACTGGTCCCTCAACGGCCGCTGACGCCATGGTCCGGCCGTTTCGCTTCCCCGGCCCCCAGGCGCTTGCGGCCCTGGCCACGGCCCATCCGTTGGCGTCGCTTTTCGTTTGTCAGTTCCCCCTGGCCCTGTGCGGCGTGTTGAAGGCCGGGCGCGTGGCCTTCGCCGCCTGCTTTCTCGCCGCCTTCGCCGGCCTGGCCTTTTTCACCCGGCGCTGGCCGCAGCGGGAGGGGGGGAGGGGCATGGCCGGGGTCCTTGCCCTGGGACTGGTCCTGCGCCTGGTCTTCGTCTGGGCCTGGCCGGCGGATTCCGACGTGGCCCGCTACATCGTCGAGGGCGCGCTGCAGCAGGCCGGGGGCAATCCCTACGCCCTGGCCCCGGCGGACCCGCGCACGGCGGCGCTTTTGCCCAAGGCGGCGCGGCAGGCCTTGGCCGGCGTCAATCACAAGGATCTGGCCGCCGCCTATCCGCCCCTGGCCGAACTCTACTGCCGGCTGACGGCCGCCGTCTCGCCCACGCCCCTGGCCTTCAAGGCCGCCGCCGCCCTGGCCGACCTGTGCGGCTGCGCCGTCCTGGCCCTGGTCCTGGCCCGGTCCGGGAGGCCGGCCGCCTTGCTCCTCCTGGCCGCGGCCAATCCCCTGTCTCTGGCCATGGGGGCCGGGGAGGGGCACCTCGACGCCGTCATGATTCCCCTGGTTGCCCTGGCCCTGGCCGCCTTCGACTCGCACCGGGCCGGCTTCGGCTTCGCCGGCCTCGGCGCGGCCGGCCTGGTCAAATACCCGGCCCTTCTGCTCGCGCCCTTTTTCCTGAACCGGGGAAACGCCGCCAAGGCCGGCTGGACCCTCGCGCCGTTTGCGGCCTTCGCGCTTTTCGCCGGGGCTGGGACGGACCTTTTCGCTTCCCTGGCCGTCTTCGCCCGCTACAGCGCCCAGGGCGGGCCGCTGGTCGCCCTGCTGCGGCCCGTGTTCGGACAGGGCGCGCCCCTGGCCGCTATGGCCGTCGGCGCGGGCGTCCTCGGGCTTTTGTGGCTGACCGTCCAGGACGCCCGGCGCGGTCCCCCGGCCGCCCTGGCCGTGACCCTGGCCTGCCTGCCCACGGTCTATCCCTGGTATTTCCTGCCCCTGGTCCCCCTATGGGCCGTGCGGCCGTCCTGGTCTTTGGGCTGGCTTTTGGCCGCCCAGGGGCTGGCCGCCGCGCCCACCTGGCTGCGGCCGGGCGAGCTTGGCGGCGAAGGGATCGTTCTGGCCTGGGTCTGGCTGCCCTGGCTGGGTCTGGCCCTGGCCGGGGCCTGGCGGCCGCTGCTCCTTGTCCGGGAAAAGGGCTTCGCGCCCGTGGGCGGCCTGGCCGTGGTAACGCCGGCCCGAAACGAGGCGGCGCGGCTGGGGGCCTGCCTGGAGAGCCTGGCCGCGCCCCTGACCGCCGGGGAGGTGGCCGAGGTGGTGGTGGTCGACGGCGGCTCGGACGACGACACCGCCTCCGTGGCCCGGGCCCATGGGGCGCGTGTGGTGGCCGCCGCCGGCGGCCGGGGCGGGCAGATCGCCGCGGGCATCGCCGCCTGCCGGTCCGGGGTGGTGCTGGTGCTGCACGCCGACTGCCGTCTGGCCCCCGGGGCGGCGGGCCGGATCCTTCGCGCCCTGGCCCGGGAGCCCCGGCTGGCGGGCGGGGCCGTGGGCATGCGCTTCGACCGGGGCGAGCCGGGGCTGGCGCTGATCGCGGGCTTGAACAGCCTTCGCGCCGGGACCGTCGGCATCGCCTTCGGCGATCAGGGGCAGTTTTTCCGGCGCGAGGCCCTGGAAGGCTCCGGCGGCTTCCCGGACATGGCGCTCATGGAGGACGTGGAACTGTCGCTGCGGCTGCGCGAGGCAGGAGAAACGAAGCTTCTCGGCGGGGGCGTACTGGTCTCGGCCAGACGTTGGGAAGGCCAGGGGTTTTGGCCGCGCACCCTCGGCGTGCTGCGGCTTTGCGCCGCCTATCTGGCCGGCCGGCGGCTGGGGCTGGCCGACGTCACGGGACGGAAATACTTTCGGCGCTATTACGGCCGGGAGCCTACCACACGGACGTGAAGCCCCTGGGGGCCAGGTCCCAGGCGCGGCCGTAGACGTGTACGGTCCTGGTCGCATCGCCCTTGGCGTCCACGAGACCGCCGCCGGCGTGCAGCCAGGCGAGCAGGCCGCCGGCCAGGTTGGCCACGGGCAGGCCCGCCCTGGCCTTGTCCTCGACCCATTTGCCGCTGCGGTAGCCGATGGTGCAGTAGGCCACGGCCGTCTTGCCGGCGAACCGGGCCGGGTCGGCCAAGTAGTCCTTTTCGGTCACCGCGCCGGGCAGGGTGGAGACGGCCCGTTCGGCCGGCTCGCGCACGTCGATGGGCAGCAGCTCGCCCTTTTTCCACAGGGCCACGGCCGTCTCGGCGCTGATTT
>NZ_JARKOZ010000094.1 GCF_029978005.1 Solidesulfovibrio sp.
TTGGCGCGGCCGGCGGCTCGGGGGCCTGGGGCGCGGCGGGCGGCGCTGGCGGCGCGCCGACCGGCGTCTCCAGGACGCAGCCCTCGCAGGATTCGATGGTCACGTCGCCGGGATTTTCCAGAAAGCAGAACACGTCGCGCAGGGCGTTGGCGTCCACGACCGCCGCGTCGTCGCCGCGCAGCAGGGCCTCGAAGCGCAGGTCGCAGTCCAGGGGGTCGAGGACGGCCAGTTCCGGCACGGCCGACAGGTCGCAACGCACGGAAAGCTTCCCCATGGACCGCAGTTCGTCGAGCAACGCCAGGGGATCGGACTTGGCCAGATGGCCGGCGTCGGACGGGGCCAGGCGGATGCGCCAGGTGCGGGTGCTGCCGCTCGGGGCGGACGGCGCGGGAGGCGTCGCGGCCGGGACGTCCGGTTCGGGCGCGGCGCACGGCCGGGCCGGGGCCTCGTCTTCCGGAAGGTCCGGGCTCTTGAGCAATTCCTTGAGGCGTGCGTCCAGCTCCACGTCCTCCCCGACCGACTCCCCCCCCTCGGCCAGCATGGCCGCGAAACGGTCCTTGGCGGCGAAGGAGGCGTCGAGCAGGCCCTTGCCCACCACCCGCCAGCCCGTGCGCACCTGATCGAAGAGCGACTCCAGGTCGTGGGCCAGCCGCACCACGGCCGCAAGCCCGAACATGTCGCAGGCCCCTTTGATGGTGTGCACGGCCCGGAAGATCCGGTTGACCGTGTCCATGTCCCGGGGGTTGTGCTCCAACTCGAGCAAGGCGCCGTCCAGCTCGGCCAGGTTCTCCATGACCTCTTCCCGGAACAGCGTGCGCATCTCGTCGTGTACGGCCATCAAGGACCTCCCGCCCTAGTGTCGCGTCCCCGAAGTTCGCGTATCCATAGCATTGCGATGACGATCTTTACCTGAACGCTGCCGGCGCATTTCCTTCGGGCGCGGCCCTAGGAGGCGAAAAGCAGCTGCGCCGGCAGGCCGACGGCGGCCAGGGCGTCCGGCGTGATGCCGGCCCGCCTGGCCGTGGCTGCAAACGACGCCGGCGGGGCGCTCTGGTGCGCCAGGGGCAGCCCCCGGGCGGCGAACGTCCGGCCGGCGGACACCAGGACCTGGACCATGGCCAGGTCGGCCTGGACGCCCGGGGCGAAGTCCATGACCAGCCCCGCCCCGTGGGCCAGCCCGGCCAGGAAGGCCTCGCGGGCCGCCGCCGCCTCGGCCGGGGCGTTTCCATCCAGTCGCAGCACGGCCCGACCGTCCGCGATCCGCAGGGCGAACGGCCCGAAAACCTCCTCGCTTTCCGCCGCGGCGGCGGCCGGCGCTTCCGCCGCCGGCGCGGCGGCAAGCGCGGACAGGTCCACGGGGTGGATGCGCGAGGCGTCGAGGGCGAAAAGATAGCTCACGATGTCCGGTTCCACGATGGAGGCGAACAGGACGTAGAAGGGAATGCGGTTGACCGGCGGCGCGTCCAGGTCGCCCACCACGGCCAGCTCCATGCGGCAGTCGAGGATCATGCCGCTGGCCTCCATGGTGTTGATGACGTCGAGCGGCGTCTTGCCCCGGGCCTGGACGTCGTGGATGAGGTCGTACTCCACGAGGTAGAGGTTCTTGCCGCCGGAAACGCCCTGGCGCAGGCTCAGGGCGTCCATGGAGAAGACGACCTCGCCGCCGGGCAGGGCGATGGGCACGACGTCGGCGGCCTTGGCCCGCTCCTCCGGGGCCAGGTGCTCGGCCGTGAGCCCGGACAGGTCGGCCAGCAGGCCGGAGATGTCCTCGGCGTCGCTGGCCGGCCCCATCTCCACCAGGCCGAGCAGCCGGTCGAAGCCGGCCAGGAGCTGGTTGACGACCCGGGTGTCCGGGGCCACCTCGCGGCTGCGGACCATGTGCAGCAGGTTTTCGAGCTTGTGGGCCAGGTCGCGGATGTTGCCGAGGTTCAGGAAGCCGGCCCCGCCCTTGATGGAATGGGCGGCGCGGAAGACCTTGTTGACGAGTTCCTCGTCGATGTCCGCTCCGTCGCGCTCCATGTCCATGAGCGCCGATTCGATGTCGGCCAGGTGTTCGCGGGTGTCCTCCACGAACATGGCCATGATTTCGTCGTCCATCTGGTCCATGGTCGCTCCCGGCTCAGGCGGTTTCGACCTGGAAATGCTTGTCCAGGCGCATGGTGCGCAAAAGCGCCGCCAGGTCGGCGTTGACGTGGCGCAGGGCCAGCCGCCCGCCCTTCTTGCCCAGGGTGTTGTGCACGGCGATGAGCAGCCCGATGCCCACGGAATCAATAAGCTCGACGCGTGACAGGTCGATGACCAGCGGGCCGTCGCCGCCCTGGAGGATCTCCTTGAGGCGCGCGCGCAGTTCGTCCGCGACCGAGGCCACGATGTCCCCGGCCGGGCTCACGATGGTCTGCCCGTCCTCGATGCGTATGTCGTGCATGGGTGTGCTCCGGTTGTCGTTTTCCCCCGCCTCGGGGAGGACCGCCGGGCCGCGCAGGCCGGCCACGGCCTTGGTCAGGGTCACCTGGTTGCCGGCGGCGTTGAAGCGCACGTCGTCGGCGTAAAGGGTCAGGATGGTCAGGCCGCGGCCGCTGGTGGCCTCGGGCGGGGCCAGGCTGGACAGGCCAGAGCGCCAGTCGAAGCCCGGCCCCTGATCGGTCACGGCAAGGGTCACCCGGCCCTCGGCGGTCAGGACCTCGAGGGTCACGACCTTGAACGGGTCGCCGCGGCTGCCGTGGAGCACGGCGTTCAAGAGCGCCTCGCGCAGGAGCAGCTTGACGTCGAACAGGCTGCCGCCGGCGTTGTGGGCTTGGAGAAAGCGCACGGTCTCGGCCACGGACCGGTCCAAAAGGGCCAGTTCGGCCGAGAAACGGAAGGACAGGCCGCCGGGGAAGGACTGGATCTCGTACATGGCCGTCACACCTCGATGCCCATGAGCACCAGATCGTCCTGGGGCGGCTGCCCGCCCTCGGTCATGGCCTCGGCCACGGCGGCCACGGCCGCCTCGAGGGGCCGGTCGGCCGCCAGGCGGCATTGCTCCGTCAGGGCCGCCAGCCCCGCCTCCCGGGCCCGGGCCCGGGAGCCGAACCGTTCGATGAGCCCGTCGGTGTAGAGATACAGGCGGTCTCCGGGCGCGACCGGCTGCTCCAGATAGCCGCACTGCACCGTGTCGAACACGCCGAGCACGTCGCCCTCGGCGGCCAGCACCGTGGCCGCGCCGTCGGGCGAGACCAGAATGGGCGGCGGATGGCCGCCGTTTACCAGGGTCAGCTTCCGGCGCTTGCGGCTCAGACAGACCATGGCCGCGGTCAGGTGCTTGCCGCCCTGCAGCAGGGTGGAAAGCACGCTGTTGATGTTCTTGAAGGTCTCGAGCGGCGTGAAAAGCGGTCCGGTGTTCTGGCGCAGCAGGGCCTTGAGCGAGGAGGTGACGAAGGAGGCCCCCAGGTCGTGGCCCGAGATGTCGGCCACGAAATAGCCCGTCACCGTGTCGGTCCAGGGGAACACGTCGTAGAAGTCGCCCCCGGCCTCGAGCACCGGCACGTAGCGCACGGCGAACCTGGCCTCGGGCAGGTCGGCCGGCGCGACCAGGATGGACTGCTGGGCGTCGCGGATCTGCTCCAGCTTGGCCGCCTGCTCGGCCAAAAGCGCCCGCAGGCCCCGGCGCAGCCGGATGTGGATCTTGACCCGGGCCAGGACCTCCTCCCGGGCGAAGGGCTTGGTGACGTAGTCCACGGCCCCCAGGCGCAGGCCCTTGACCTTGTTGTCCACGTCGTCGAGGCCGGAAATGAAGATGATGGGGATGTCGGCCGTGGCCGGATCGGCCGTGAGGCGGCGACAGGTGTCGAAGCCGGACTCCCCGGGCATCATGATGTCGAGGATGACGAGGTCGGGCTGCTCCCTGGCCGCGATCTCACGCCCCTTGGGCCCGGAATCGGCCCGCAGCGGCTCGAACCCGGCGTCCTTGAGCATCCAGGCCAGGGTCTCGACGTTGATGACCTCGTCATCGACGATGAGGATGCGCGGCGGGCTGGCCTGGGAGGGCAAGCTCCTGGCGGCGGAGTGTTCCATGCGTTGGCACCGGATCGCTGTGCGGCCGGGAGGGGGGCCCGCAGGGTTCTGGAAACGCGTTGCATTCAAGCCTGCCAGCCAGTATGACGATTTCCGGGGCGATTGACAACGCGGCCGGACATGATTTTTCATGACCCTCCCCCACGGCGGCCGGCGAGGCGCAAGGTACGACATTTTATGGGAAACATCCTGGAATCGCTCAAGAAACACCACCGCGAGCTCGGCGTCGCGGCCATCTGGATCATAAGCCTTCTGCCAGGCGTCATCGTGTCCCTGCGCAAGGGCGACCCCTGGCACGCCACGGTGGTGGTCATCTTCATCCAGCTGCTGGCCTCCTTCGGCTCCATCACGCTTTTCGGCGTGATCACGCAGCTGATCTGCTACAAGTACATCGAGTCCGTGGAGATCCACGACCGCATGATGGACGGCCTGTTCTTCGGCTTCCACGCCGGCATGGTCATCTGGATCTGCTATGGCTTCTACCACATCCTCTTCGGCCGCAAAATCATCGGCAACGTCAACGACCTGGTGGCCATCTTCGGCGTCAGTTGCATCGGCAGCTGCATCCTCGGCATCGCCATCGGCTTTTTGGTCGGCAAGCTGCGCGACGGCAACGCCACCATCGTCTGAACAAAAGCGGCCGGGCAACGCCTCCGGCAGCCAAAGGGCTCGCGCCCTCTGGACTCCCATGACGGATTACCGTTCGTTGCCATTGCGATAGGGAGGTCCAGGAGGGGCACGCCCCTCCCGGCCGCCGGAGGCTTCAACCCCGACCGTTGATTGGAGAACCGCCATTTCCGCCAAGGTCCAAGGCAACACCGTCGGGCTCAAGCCCAGCCAGATCAAGGCCCTGGAGCGCCTGGGCACCCGGCGCTATCCGGCCAAGGGCGCGGCCACGCCCGACCAGGCCCGGGAGCTGGCCGCCATCGCCTACGGCATCGGCCGCCAAATCGGTCTGCTCATCGACCGCAAGGGCCGGCCGACCATGATCCTGGTCGGCACGCCCAAGGGCATCCTCATCCCGGAGCTCGACCGCTCGCGCCTGGGCGCGGGACGCCTTCGCGGCGTGCGCCTGCTGCACACCCACCTGACGCGCGAGGGGCTGACCGAGGAGGACCTCACGGACATGCTGTTCCTGCGCCTGGACAGCGTGGCCGCCCTGACCGTGGACGACCAGGCCCAGCCCGTGACGCTGCACGCCGCCGTGCTGCTGCCGCCGGGCGCGGGGGACGCGCCCTACGACGTGCTGCCGCCGCGGCCCTTCGACCGGGTGGAGGAGGACTTCAACGCTCTGGCCGAGGCGCTCGAAGCCGAGCTCGCCCGCGAGGGCGAACGGCTGGCCGCGCCGGATTCCCGGGAAGCCGGCCGGGAGAAGGCGGTGCTCGTCAGCGTGGCCAGCTCGCCCCGGGCCGTGCAGGAGGCCTCCCTGGCCGAACTGGCCGCCCTGGCCGACACGGCCGGGCTGGCCGTGGCCGAGTCCGTGGTGCAGCGGGTGGCCACGGTCAATCCGAAATTCATCCTGGGCAAGGGCAAGCTGGCCGAGATCGAGGTGGCGGCCCTGCGCAGCGGCGCGTCGCTTCTGGTCTTCGACGGCGAGCTCTCGCCGTCCCAGATCCGCAACCTGGCCGAGGTGACCCAGCTGCGGGTCATCGACCGCACCCAGCTCATCCTCGACATCTTCGCCCAGCACGCCGCCTCGCGCGGCGGCAAGCTGCAGGTGGAGATGGCCCAGCTCAAATACCTCCAACCCAGGCTCGTGCGCCAGGACCGGGCCATGTCCCGGCTCATGGGCGGCATCGGCGGCCGGGGCCCGGGCGAAACCAAGCTCGAGGTGGATCGCCGCCGCATCCGCGAGCGTATCGGCCGCATAAAAGACGAGCTCAAGGAGCTGCGCAAGCGCCGGGCCGCCGCCCGGGCCGGCCGGGCCAGGGCCGGGCTGCCCGTGGTGTCCCTGGTCGGCTACACCAACGCCGGCAAGTCCACTCTGCTCAACACCCTCACCGGCAGCGAGGTGCTGGCCGAGAACCGGCTTTTCGCCACCCTGGACCCCACCAGCCGGCGGCTGCGCTTCCCCAGCGACCGGGAGATCATCCTGACCGACACGGTGGGCTTCATCCGCGAGCTGCCCAAGGAGCTGAAGGAAGCCTTCCGGGCCACCCTGGAGGAGTTGGAGGCGGCGGACCTGCTCGTGGCCGTGGCCGACGCCTCCCATCCCGAGGTCGAGGGCCAGGCCGCGGCCGTGGCCGACATCCTGCGGGAGATGGAGCTTGGCGACATCCCCAGGCTTTTCGTGCTCAACAAGTGGGACGCCGTGCCCGAGGAGGCGCGCGGGCCGCTTCGCAACGCCTTTCCCGAGGCCATCCCCCTCTCGGCCCGCACCGGTGAGGGGTTAAGCGCCCTCACCGACGCCATCCTGGCCCGGGTGCGCCCCGGCCCCGGCGTGCGCGACCACGGATCGGCCCCGGCCGGGCCGGAGGCGACCCCGGCGGACGGGGATGGCGACGCGGACGGGGCGGCTACGGCTGCGGACGCGGCTCGAACCGGGCCTTGACGAATTCCCGCACGTATTTCCAGTATTCCGGCGCGTCCACGATGTTGCCGTGGCCGGTGCCCTCGATGACGCGCACGTCCTTGGGGCCGGGCCAGGCCGCGGCCAGGCGGTCGGCATGGCGCGGCGGCACCAGCCCGTCGGCCCCGGCCACCAGGAACAGGGCCGGCGCGGCGATCCTGGCCGCATCGGGGACCACGTCGAAGGGATTTTTGAGCAGCAGGCGCACGGGCACGAAGGGATGGCCCTCCTGGCCCACGCCGGCCAGGGAGGCGAAGGGGGTCACGAGGATGATCCCGGCCACGGGCCGGCGGGCGGCCACGTGGGCGGCCAGGGCCGTGCCGAGGCTGCGGCCCATCACCACGATGCGGGTCTCGGGCTTGATCTTTTCGGCCAGGGCGTCGTAGGCGGCCAGGGCGTCCTCCTTGAGGACCGCCTCGGACGGCACGCCGTCGGAATGGCCGTAGCCCCGGTAGTCCAGGCCGGCCACAGCGTAGGGCCGCAGCTCGTTGGGCGACCAGAGGAAAAAGCCGGTCTGCTCCTCGGCGTTGCCGCAGAAGTACAGCACCGCCGGGGCGCTGCGGCCATTCATGCTCCGGGGCAGGTAGTAGCCGCGCAGGACCGCGCCGTCGGCGGCGGCGACGGAGAATTCCTCCAGACGGGGAAAATAACGGCGGATCTCCGCCTCCCGGGCCGGATCGGCCGTGCGGCCGGGAAACACCATGGAGTTCTGGCCCAGGTAGAGCATGACCAGATAACCGCAGTAGGCCAGGCCCAGGGCCATGGCGACGATGACGATGATTTTCATGACATATTGTTTTTTCATGGGAAAAAGGCCCCCGTGTCCCCCGCGCCCCTGACCCCGCCCGGCGGGCCGGCCGTCTGGCGCGAGGCCCTGGCCCGCGTCGCGCCCATCGCCATGGGCTACGTTCCCGTCGGTATGGCCTATGGCGTGCTGGCCGGCAAGGCCGGGCTTTCGGCCATAAACGTCCTGGCCATGTCGCTTCTGGTCTACGCCGGCTCGGCCCAGCTCGTGGCCGTGGGCTTTTTCGCGGCCGGCGCGTCAGGGATTTCCATCGTGGCCGCCACCCTGGCCGTCAACCTGCGCCACCTGCTCTTCTCGGCCGCGTCCGTCCCCTGGACGTCGGGCTGGCGCAAGCGGGAGCTGGCGGCCTTCGCCTTCGAACTCACGGACGAGACCTTCGCCCTGCACGCCGCGCGCTACGGCCACGGCGACCGGGACAAGCGGCTCACCCTGGCCGCCAACACCCTGGCGCAAGCCTCGTGGGTGGCGGGCACGGCCCTTGGCGTGGCCGCCGGCGACGCCCTGGGCGACGGCCGGGCCCTGGCCCTGGATTTCGCCCTGCCGGGCATGTTCCTGGCGCTTCTGGCCGGGCAGCTGCGTTCGCCCTCCCAAGCGGCGGCGGCCGTGGCCGGAGGGGCGCTGTCGCTTGGCGCGGCCTGGTGCGGCGCGTCGGGGATCGGCACGCTGGGCGCGGGCCTGGCCGGGGCGGCCTGCGGCATGGGAGTGGAAGCATGGACGCGCAGGAAACGATCTTCCTGACCATCTGCGGCATGGCCGCGGTCACCTACGCCACGCGCGCCGCGCCGCTGCTCTTCCTGGCCGGGCGGACGCTGCCCCCGGCGGTGCAGCGCTTCCTGGCCCACGTGCCGGCGGCGGTGCTGGCCGCCCTGGCCGTGCCGGCCGTGCTCGCGCCCGAGGGCCGGCTGGCCGGCCTGTCCAGCCCCGTGCTCTGGGCCGGGCTGGCCGCCTTCGGCCTGGCCCTGCGCACCCGGGGCTTTTTCGGACCCGTGGCCCTGGGCATGGTCATCGTCGCCGCGGCCCGCCTTTTGGCCGGCTAGGGACGGGAAAACGTCGCCTACGCCCCTGGCTTGCCCTCTTCCCGGGCCAGCCAGGCGGCGAAGGCCCGGCCGCATTCCAGCCAGAGGTCGCACAGGGCGGCATGGGCCTGCCGGGCCGCCTCCTCGTCGCCGGCCCGCAGGGCCTTTTCCAGCACCCGGGCCTGCTCCCGGCAGGAATAGGCTCCGAGCGTCGCGGCCGCTGCCTTGATGGTGTGGGCGTCGATGGCCGCCCCGGCCGGGTCCCCGGCGGCCATGGCCTCCCGGGCGGCGGCCAGGCGGCGCGTCCCCTCCTCGAAGCTCACCCGGCAAAGCTCCAGGTACTGGACGCGGTCGATGCCCATGCCCTCGCGGGCCGCCTCGGGGTCGAACAGGGCCATGCCCGGGCCGGGCCGGGACCCGGTCGCGGCCGGGGCCGGGATATGGCCGCGCCGGCCAGCGGCGTCCAGCACGTCGCGCAGCACCTTGAAATTGATGGGCTTGGGCACGAATCCGTCCATGCCCGCTTCCTGGCACTCCTGGCGCATGTCTTCCAGGGCGTGGGCCGTGACCGCGATGATGGGCACCTCGGGGTCGAGGACCGGGGCGTCCGGTTCGCCGCCGGCCCGGATGGCCCGGGCCGCGGTGATGCCGTCCACCTCGGGCATCTCGATGTCCATGAGCACCGCGTCGAAGCGTTCCCGGGCCAGGATGGCGTAGGCCTCCCGGGCCGAGGCGGCCACGGTCAGGTCGTGGCCCAGGCGGTTCATGTGCAGCCGGGCCACGGCGGCGTTGAGGGCGTTGTCCTCCACCAGGAGGATGCGCAGGGGACGGGAGGCCTCCGGCCGCTCCCCGCCTTCGTCGGTCCCGGCGGCGACCGGCGGCGTTCCCGCGACCGGCGACAGGGGGACCGTGCAGGTAAACGCGCTGCCGCGCCCGGGATCGCTTTGGACCGTCACGTCGCCGCCCATGCGCACGGCCAGTCCCTTGGCGATGGCCAGCCCCAGCCCCGTGCCGCCGAAGCGCCGGGTGATCCGTCCCGAGCCCTGCTCGAAATCCTTGAAGAGCCTCGAGACCTGCTCCTCGTCCATGCCTATGCCGGTATCGGCCACGCGCAGGGCGATGGCCAGGCGGCCGTCGGGCAGCGGCTCGGCCGAGGCCAGGGACACGGTCACGGTCACCGATCCGGCCGCAGTGAACTTGACGGCGTTGCCCGTCAGGTTGACCAGTATCTGGCGCAGCCGGCCGGCGTCCCCGCGCAGCACGGCCGGCACGTCGTCGGCCGTCGCGGCCGAGAAGGCCAATCCCTTTTGGGCGGCCTCGTGGGCGAAGACCGACGCCACCGAGGCCAGGACCTGGCGAAGGTCCACGTCGCCGCGTTCGAGCACGAGCTTGCCGGCTTCTATCTTGGAAAAATCCAGCACGTCGTTGACCACGCCGAGCAGGTGCCCGGCGGCCTCCTGGATGGAGCGCAGATGCTCGCGCTGGGTCTCTGTGGCCGGGTCGGCCAGCAGTTCCTCGGCCAGGCCGATGACGACGTTGAGCGGCGTGCGTATCTCGTGGCTCATGACGGCCAAAAAGGCGCCCTTGGCCTTGCTCGCGTCCTCGGCCCGGTTCTTGTCGCGCTCCACGGCGTCCTGACGCAGCTTCTCCTCGGTCACGTCCACGTAGGAAAAGACCCGGCCGATGCAGGCCTCGCCCTGGACGACGGGGCCGCTGCGCCGCTCCAGGAAGCGGCCGTCGCCAAGGGCCAGCACCGTCGTATCCTGGCGGCGGTCGTCGGCCATGAGGCTTTCGTAGACCTCCATGGCTCCCCGTGAATCGAGCAGCTTCTCCCGCAACGCCTTTCGCCGCGCTTCGGTCTCCATTTCGGCCCAGTCCCCGGGCAGCCGCCACAACTCCAGGAACCGGGCGTTGACGGCCAGAAGCTCGCGCTCCCCGCCCACACCCAGGCAAAGGACGCCCTCGATCTTGGATTCCAGGATGGCCCTGTGCAGGGCCAGGGCGCGTTCCTGCCGGGCTTCGGCCTCGCGTCGGGCCGCGATCTCGTCCGTCAAGCGCTCGTTGGTCCGGGCCAGCTCCTCGGTACGCTCCTCCACGCGGCAGGCCAAAAACCGGCTGTCCTCCTCGATTTGGGCCTGGCTTCGGGCCAGCCGCTCGTCGGTCTCCTTGAGCCTGGCCGCCATGGTGTTGAACGCCTGGGCCATGCGACCCAGCGCATCGCGGGAAGTCACCGGCACCGCCACGTCGAGCCGCCCCGAATGCACGGCCTCGAGCCCACGCCGCATCTCCTCCACGGGATGCAGCACGAAGCGGTGCAGCATGAGGTTGAGCAGGGCGGCCAAAAGCAGATAAGCCCCGCCCACGGCCAGGGCGAACACGTACCAGGTGTGCTGGTTGAGCGTCGCGATTTCCCGCAGCGAATAGCGCAGGCGCAGGTAGCCGAGGGTGCGCTCCCCGTCCGAGACCGGCTCGACCAGGGCGGCGTAGAACTTCCCCTCGTCGTCGGCCGAGACCGAGAAGACGCGCCGGCCGGGCACGCCCAGGTTGCCTGCGTCGTCGGACAAGGGGGAGGGCCGGCCCTCGCCGGCCGTGACCAGCAGCCTGCCCTCGCCGTCGAAGAGCGAGGCTTCGGTGACGCCGTCGACGCGGACCAGTCGGTTCATGATGTCTTGGGCCTTGCCGCGCTCGGTCTTGCCGTCGAGCATGGGGCCCAGGGCCTCCAGGCGGTGGGCGGCCAGGGCTCCGAGCAGGGCCCGGGTCCTGTTCTGGGCGGCCGCCTGCCGGGTGCTCATGTAATAGGACAGGACGCCGGCGAAGGCTCCGGCCGCGGCCAGGAAGGCGATCAGGATGGCGAGGTTGATCTTGACCCGAAGGGAGGCTCCGCGCATGGGGGGACTTCCGGTGCGGCCGCGCACGGGGCGGGGTCGGGCCTGTCGGCGCGAGACGCGCGGCGACGGGCTGTTTCATTTTCTCGATTTGTTAAAGAGAAAAGGACCCGGCTGTCAAAGGATTCGCCGCCTTCCGCCTCAGGGAGAGAGGACCCGGTTGGCGGCGTAGTAGCTCGAGCGCCAGTACGGAGCCATGAGGCTCTCCTCGCGCACCCGGCCGCCCGAAGACGGGCTGTGGATGAAGCCGCCGTGGCCGTCGAAGATGCCCACGTGCAGGCTCGACGCCCTGCCCGACGGCATGAAGAAGACAAGATCGCCGGGCCGCAGCTCGGTCTTGGGCACCGGCCGCCCCACGTGGAGCTGGTCGTCCGTGCGCCGGGGCAGGCGCACGCCGTGGCGGGCGTAGACCCACTGCACGAAGCCCGAGCAGTCGAAGCCCGTGTTGGGGGACTGGCCGGCGGTACGGTAGGGCACGCCGATCTGGGAGCGCGCCGTGTCCACCACGCCGCCCTGGCCCGGCGGAGGCAGAGGCGAAGGCTCGCGCCCGCCGCCGGAAAAGGCGCAGCCGCCGAGAATGAGGCCGAGTCCGGCCAGCAGGGCGAAACGGATGGCTGCCCGCATGCTCCAAACCCTCCGGCCGGAGCCATGCAACCGCCGTGCCTGGCCGCCGCCTCAACCGAGGCGGAAGAAGCCGATGGCCTGGCGCAGTTGCCCGGCCTGCTCGGAGAGCGCCCCGGAGGTCGAGGCCAGCTCTTCCGAGGCCGTGGCGTTTTGCTGGATGGTCTGGTCGAAGTCCTGCATGGTCCTGCTGACCTGGCGGCCCCCGGCGTTCTGCTCGGCGCTGGCCGCGGCCATCTCCCGCACGAGCTCGGCGTTCTTGCGGATGTCCGGCACCATGCGCCCCAGCATGTCTCCGGCCCGTTCGGCGATGGACGCCGTGGAGGCGGACAGGCCGCTGATGGCCGCGGCGGACTGGCGGCTGCGCTCGGCGAGCTTTCGGACCTCCGAGGCCACCACGGCGAAGCCCTTGCCGTGCTCGCCGGCCCGGGCCGCCTCGATGGCGGCATTGAGGGCCAGCAGGTTGGTCTGGCGGGCGATCTCCTCCACGATGCCGATCTTTTCGGCGATGTCCCGCATGGCCGCCACGGCCCCGCGCACGGCCTCGCCGCCGTCCTGGGCGTCCTCGGCGGCCTTGGCCGCGATGGCCTCGGTCTCGGCGGCCCCGGCGGCGCTCGTTTCGATGCTCTGGGCGATCTCCTCCATGGAGGCCGAAATCTCCTCGACCATGGCCGCCTGCCGGCTCGCGCCCTCGGCCATGTCCTGGGCGGCGGCGGCCACGTGGCCCGCGCCTTCGGCCACGTTGTCCGAGGCCTCGCGGATGCGCGAGACCACCTCGGCGATCTTTTCGCCCACGGCGTCCACGGCCCCGGCCAGCTGGCCGATCTCGTCCCGGCGGGAAAGGCCCGCCCGGCGCGTGAAGTCGCCGGCGGCGAAGGCCGCGGCGCAGTCCCCGAGCCGGGACAGGGGCGCGACGATGCGGCGCTGCACGCCCAGGGCCGCGCCGGCCAGGCACAGGGCCAGCACGGCCGTGACGCCCCAGTAGACCTGCCGGTAGCCCGCGACCTGGACCCGGTAGCCGGCCAGGCCCTCGCGGCTGGCCTCCTCCTGCCGGGCCACGCCGGCCAGGATCCTGTCCTTGACCGCCCGCCAGGCGGGCGTGGCCTTGGCCTTGAGCGCCTCGGCCGCCTCGCCCTTGCCGCCGCCGTCCCGGTCGAGCCGGGAGAGCACGGCGGCATGGACGGCGCACAGCTCCCGCCACATCCGCTCGATCTCGCCGAGCCCGGCCGCCTCGCCCTCGGGCAGTCCGGAACGCAGCTGCCCCAGGGCGGCCTGGAAATCCCCCTCGGCCGTGCCCAGGTTCTTCCTGGCGGTTTCGTCGCGGGGATCGATCAGGATGTTGCGCACCGCCTGCCCGGCCTGCAAGCCCTGGGAATAGAGCTGCTCGAAGGCGTGGAGGTTTCGCATGTCGCGCACGACCATGGATTCCATGCGCGCGTCGCTCTCGCGGCTCTGCAGGGTGTAGCAGACGCCCTGCACGCACAGGAGTCCGATCAGGACGGCGGAGCCGAGCCCGAACACGTTACGCAGCTTCATTTCCTTCCCTCCGACGCCCCGCGCCCCGCCATCCGGAGTCGCCGTCGAAGCGTCTGATTTTCCTGTCTATAACGAACGCCGTTTCGCGCAAATGAAAAAAAACGACGATCGTTTCCCGGCCTCCGGAAGGCCTTCGCCCCCCCGGCCGCATCGCCCCCCCGGGCCGGGTCGCTGTGAACATTTAACAAAATCGGCAAGTTCCGCCAGGAGCCCCGACTCGGGAACACGTTCCGGGGCCCGGTCCGGGGCCTTGCGCCGGCGTCAAGTTTCCCTTTGTTTTTTGTCGGATTTTTTCGTAAGAACCCGGTTCCATGGCTCACTTGTGTCTTTCCGACGTCAGCGTCCACTTCGGGGGCCTGCAGGCCCTCACGGAAGTGTCCTTCGATCTGCGCCCCGGCGAGATCTTAAGCCTCATTGGGCCAAACGGCGCGGGCAAGACCACGGTATTTAACGTCATCACCGGCGTCTACAAGATTTCCGGCGGCCAGGTGACCTACGACGGCCAGCCGCTCTCCGGTCTGCGGCCCCACCACATCCTGGCCCGGGGCATCGCCCGCACCTTCCAGAACATCCGGCTGTTCACCGCCATGACGGCGCTCGAAAACGTCATGGTGGCCAGGCATTGCCGCACCCGGGCCACGGTGCTCGGCGCGGTGCTGCGCACGCCTTCCCAGCGCCGCGAGGAAAAGGCCGTGCGCGAGCGGGCCATGCGGGCCCTGGCCTTCGCCGGTCTGGCCGGACACGCCGACACCGTGGCCAAGAACCTGCCCTACGGCCTCCAGCGCCGCCTGGAGATCGCCCGGGCCCTGGGCTCGGACCCCAAGACCCTGCTCCTCGACGAGCCCGCCGCCGGGCTCAACCCCTCGGAGAGCCGGGACCTCATGGAGACCATCGCCCGCATCGCCGCCACGGGCGTGAACGTGCTCCTGGTCGAGCACGACATGAGCGTGGTCATGAACGTCAGCCACCGGGTGGTGGTCCTCGACCACGGGGTATGCATCTGCCAGGGCAGCCCCGACGAGGTGCGCGCCAACCCCCACGTCATCGAGGCCTACCTCGGCTCCGAGGCAGACGTATAGCGACATCGCCGCGAATACGCCCGCATGGCCGCACCGTCGCGGCAAGGGGGGCGAGACCAAGGACACAGGAGGTTTGCGGAACATGAAGACGAGAAGCATCATCCTCACGGCCCTGGCCATCTGTCTCGCCATGGCCGGCACGGCCGCGGCCAAGACCCTCAAGATCGGGAGCCTGAGCCCCTTGACCGGCTCCTACGCCGCCGACGGCAACGACATCGCCAACGGCACGCGGGCGGCCATCGCCGCCATCGAGAAGGAAGGCGGCATCCCCGGCTACGACAAGATCGAGCTCTTCGCCGAGGACGACGCCTGCGACCCCCGCCAGGCCGTTGCCGCCGCCAACAAGCTGGTCAACGAGAAGGTCGTCGGCGTCGTCGGCGCCTACTGCTCCTCGGCCACCATCCCGGCCTCCGAGGCCCTGGCCGAGGCCGACATCCCCATGCTGACCCCGGCCTCCACCTCGGAAAAGGTCACCGAGCGCGGCCTGCCCTACATGTTCCGCGTCTGCGGCCGCGACGACGACCAGTCCATCGCCGCCATGAAGTTCATCAAGGACGTGCTGGGAGCCAAGACCATCTTCATCGTGGACGACAAGACCACCTACTCCCAGGGCCTGGCCGACAACGTCGAGAAGCTGGCCGCCAAGGAAGGCGTCAAGGTCATCGCCCACGACCACGTCAACCAGGGCGACAAGGACTTCTCGGCCGTGCTGACCAAGATCAAGGAAGCGGGGCCCGACGTCCTGTACATGAGCCTGCAGAACTCCGCCTCCGGCGCGCTCATGCTCATCCAGGCCAAGCGGGCCGGCGTCAAGGCGGCCATCATCGGCCAGGACGCCGTGTACCACCCGCAACTCATGGAGATCGCCAAGGACGCCGCCGAGGGCATGTACCTGACCTTCGGCTACATCGACGACGCCACCCCGGCCTACAAGAAGTTCCAGGCCGCCTACGAGAAGTTCGGCAAGCCCGGCGCCTATTCGGCCTATTCCTACGACGCCGCCTATTCGCTGCTCTCCGCCATCAAGGCCGCGGGGTCCACGGACCCGGCCAAGATCAAGGCCGAGCTGCTCAAGATGGACATGGACGGCGCGTCCAAGAAGATCAAGTTCCAGGCCAACGGCGAGTCCGGCTCCAACTACATCATCCGCGTGGTGAAAGACGGCAAGTTCGCCAACTACTGGGACCCCCAGACCGGCAAGAAGTACTAGATCATGGACGGCATGGGGACAGCATGAGCTGGCCCCATGCCGCATTTTTTTGGTGCTGAAATGAGCTATGGTTCAATCGCCACACTTGCAACACATTTCTATTATTTGCTTAAGCCAACGATCACTCCTTTGGGATGCTGGGAATGAGCGCTTATTTCCATGGGGAGACAGGAAAAGTCCTGTGGCAGGACAGCCTCCCCGGGACTATGCCAACACGGGCACGTCCGCATTGTTCCAGCTGTCATATATTTGAAACAAGGAACCCCGCACGATACAAGAGCCGTTTTATTATCGCAATTCATACATATAAGCTACACATTGAACAAAGTCACGTGCAACATCAAGGCAATAAAACGGCATTTCAACAATACTTTCAACAAAAACCAAGACGAAGACGTTATCGATGTGGTTGTTGAAATGTTTAAATTCAACCTGGTTGTTCAATCTGTCGTCGCACTCCGTATGGCAGACACTGTGAAAGCACACATCAAGAACTAGCGCAGTAAAAATGGAATATCTCATCCAGCAGCTGGTCAACGGCCTGACACTTGGCGGCGTCTACGCCCTGGTGGCGCTCGGCTACACCATGGTCTACGGCATCATTTCGCTCATCAACTTCGCCCACGGCGAGATCTTCGCCGCCGGCGGCTACCTGGGCGTAATCCTTTTAAGCTACATGGCCTCCCAGGGCCTCATGGAGGCCCATCCCTGGTTCGGCCTGGCCTTCGCCCTGGTCCTGGCCATGGGCTACTGCGCCATGCTGGCCATGGCCGTGGAAAAGGTGGCCTACAAGCCCCTGCGCAGCTCCTCGCGCCTGTCCGTGCTGCTCTCGGCGCTCGGCATGTCCATCTTTCTCCAAAACGGCCTCATGCTCACCCAGGGCGTCTACGACAAGGCCTACCCCACGGAATTCACCCACGGCGGCTTCGAATTCTGGGGCGTGCGTGCAAGCTACATGCAGATCGGCATCATCGCCGTCACCGCCCTGCTCCTTTTCCTGCTCAACGCCCTGGTCTTCAGGACCCGCATCGGCAAGGCCATGCGCGCCACGGCCCAGGACAAGGTCATGTCCGCCCTGGTCGGCATCCACTCCGACAAGGTCATCAGCGCCACCTTCGCCATCGGCGCGGCCCTGGCCGCCGCCGCCGGCATCATGGTCGGCCTCTACTACGGCTCCGTGCGCTACGACATGGGCTTCGTGCCCGGCATAAAAGCCTTCGCCGCGGCCGTGCTCGGCGGCATCGGCAACATCACCGGGGCCATGATCGGCGGCTTCGTCATCGGCATGGTGGAGATCCTGGCCGCGGCCTACATCCCCCACGGCGGCGAGTACAAGGACGTCTTCGCCTTCGTCATCCTGATCCTCGTGCTCTATTTCATGCCGACCGGCATCATGGGAGAAAACGTCGATGACACGCGGGTCTAGGAAGTCCTGGCTGTACTTCGGGCTGGGCCTGGCCTGGTTCTACCTGCTGCTGTGGCCGCTTTTGGGCATCCGCGACGGCGGTTTCCATTTCGCCAATTCCTTCCGCGTCTGGCTGCGGGTGGCCGTGGCCGCGACCCTCTGCTTCGTCCTTTTCCGCTTGGGCAAAAGGGGCGTCCTCGATCCGGTCCTTACCCCCATGGCCCGCGCCCGCGACGCCGTGGCCGGGGCCTGCGCCCGCGCCCCGCGCTGGATGTTCTACGTGCCCCTGGCCGCCTTCGCCCTGGCCTACCCCCTGCTCACCAACCGCTACGCCCAGGACGTGGCCATAAACGTCCTGGTCTACATCTGCCTGGGGCTGGGGCTCAACGTGGTCGTCGGGCTGTGCGGCCTGCTCGACCTCGGCTACATCGCCTTCTACGGCGTGGGGGCCTACACCTACGCCCTGCTCTCCGTGCACTACGCCCTGCCGTTCTGGGTCTGCCTGCCCATCTGCGCCGTGTTCGCCGCCGCCGCCGGCTGCGTCATCGGCTACCCGACCCTGCGCATGCGCGGCGACTATCTGGCCATCGTGACGCTCGGGTTCGGCGAGATCGTGCGCATCGTGCTCAACAACTGGATGGCGCTGACCGGCGGCCCCAACGGCATCCTCGGCATCAAGGCCCCGGGGATCTACCTCCCGACCTTCGCCGACGGCTCCTTTTCCTTCGAGTACCTGCTGCTGCGAAAGCTCGAATACCTCTATTACATCATCCTGGCCCTGGCCGTGTTCACGGTGGTGGCCGTGTACCGCATCAACTTCTCCCGCATCGGCCGCGCCTTCGAGGCCATCCGCGAGGACGAGACCGCGGCCGAGCTCATGGGCGTGGACACCTTCCGCTTCAAGCTCCTGGCCTACGCGCTGGGTGCGGTCTTCGGCGGCCTGGCCGGGGCGTTTTTCGCGGCCCGCATGCGGTTCGTCAGCCCCGAGAGCTTCACCTTCATCGAGTCGGCCATGGTGCTGGCCATGGTGGTTTTAGGCGGCATGGGGTCCATCCCCGGCGTCATCCTCGGCGCGCTGGCCCTGGTCGCCCTGCCCGAGGTGTTCCGGGGATTCGAACTCTACCGCATGCTGGCCTTCGGCGGGGCCATGGCGGTGATGATGCTGGTGCGCCCGGCCGGGCTCTGGCCGGCGGCGCGCCTGGGCAAACGATCGGACGATTCGGAGTAGCCGTGGCCGCGATCCTGGAACTAAAGGGCGTGTGCGCCCATTACGGCCGCATTCAGGCCCTTCGCGACGTGTCGCTTGTCGTCAACCAGGGCGAGATCGTCACCATCATCGGGGCCAACGGCGCGGGCAAGTCCACCACGCTCATGACCATCTGCGGCATCGTGCGGGCCAGCGCCGGCGACGTGCGCTACATGGGCGAATCCATCCTGGACAGGCGCGCCGACCAGCTGCCCGAGCGGGGCCTGTGCCAGGTGCCCGAGGGCCGGCGCATCTTCCCGCGCCTGACCGTGCGGGAGAACCTGGACATGGGCGCGTTTTTCCGCCGCGACGCCGAGGGGATCGAGGCCGACCTGGGCTTGGTCTACCGGCTCTTTCCGGTGCTCTTCGAGCGGCGCAAGCAGCACGGCGGCACGCTCTCCGGCGGCGAGCAGCAGATGCTGGCCATCGCCCGGGCGCTCATGAGCCGCCCGAAGATGCTCCTTCTCGACGAGCCGTCCCTGGGCCTTTCGCCCATGATCTCCCAGCACATCTTCCGCATCATCAAAAACGTCAACGAGGAGCGCGGCATGACCATCCTCCTCGTGGAGCAAAACGCCAACATCGCGCTGAAGCTCGCCGACCGGGCCTACGTCCTGGAGACCGGCTCCGTGGTCCTGGAGGACACGGCGGCGCGGCTTCGCGAAAACGCTGACATCAAAAAGGCCTATTTGGGGCAGTAATACTTTCAGGATATCGATATGGACACGAAAACAGAAAATTACGACATTTTAGTCGACAACAGAACTGGATGTTTGTCGATTATTTGCACAACTACTGTTAATTCGTATTTAAGGTTTATCCACAAATCTTATCTAAACAAAGGAGACATAGAAAAACAAAGAGAGCCATTAAATACAAAGACCGCTATCCGTATCCGGCAAATTATGATAGACGACATAATCAAAGGAGCAATACTTCCGCCAATTGTTATTGGTATTGTTGTTTCGGACGAAAAATTTAAAATGATCAGCAATGGCGAGGTCAATATCACGAAAGATATAGACTCAGAATCTGTTAACACCATTTCTATAATTGATGGAATACAACGGACAACAGCCCTTATACTGGCTTTAACCGAAAATTCTGACATACAAAACCATTCCATCCGAATTGAATACTGGATTTCAAAATCAATAAACAGCCTAATATATCGGATGCTCGTCCTTAACACGGGCCAGATTCCTTGGGATTTGCGCCGGCAGCTAGAGACAATATATAAAGCGCTAATTAACGAGATCAATTCTAAAGTCAAAAATATAGAGCTTTTATCTATTGAAGACAAGGCAAGACGAAGAAGGCCCGGTGTTTTTCAAGCCAACAAAATAATAGAAATGTTTTTATCTTTTACTTCGAGAAAAAACAATGTCGACCTAAAGGAAAAAGTTGCAAGTGACTTTGCCAGAATGGACGCCATAGAAGCCCTCGCCAACGAATCCTATATACTCTCATTCACAACAGTACTACAATATCTTGTTAATATTGACTTTTTATTTTCTAGCTACTCGAAGCCAGACAAAGAAGATTCTATGAGAGGTAAATTTTCTGATGGCCTGGATATATTCACTAGTCAACCGGCTTCGATAGGTTTTATCGTAGCCTCTGCCGTATACATTTACGGCAGGCCTGGTATAAAGCACAACGACAATGAGATTACGGTCAAGGGCAAGCTATATCAGGAAGGTTTATTAAAGCTTCAGGGGAAACTTGCAGAGCTAAACCCTAACGATATGCGTATTTTCTTGGATTTTCCAGGATTAAATGAAAAAATTGCGATTCGGACTGGAAAAGTTGGTGATTTTGAAAGAGACTTTTTCACCAAAGCATTCGGGACACTGATTGAACTTGGAACTGAAATAGATTCAATGGCACCGTGCTGGGAGGCATACTATTAAAATGTCACGAAACATGATCGATCATGTACGTGAATTAGGAGACATACTTTGGAAACAAAAAGCATCTCCGTGCCCACAAACATTCAAACTTATTCCTCCACAGCCTCATCTCCAGCAGATCGAGAAAGATAAATTTCTTAACTCTACAATTTTAACGGCAGAGCCTATACTTCCAGGCTATCGGTGTGTCAAGATAGAGTACGAAAACTGCTACTACTTTGCCGTTTCCCATGCCATACAAGAGAACACTCACCCGCTTTTTGAAAACTTTGATCTTGCAACATTCAACGAAGACTTAACTGACGGCTTTTTTCTACTTTTATTCAAACCCCTCTCTTTAAAAATCAAAGAAGACATATCCCCTATACTTCTTGAAAATGAAGTTTGGGGCATACTTGACGACAAGCTTTACTCCGGCCACGATCTTGATAAGTTAAAAAAAATTTTTGACAGTGTTGTTCTAACAAAAGTCTACTCACAAAGCAAGCTCGCCGAAAAATCTCCTTCGGAGTTTGGGAAAATATTTTTATCATACGACAGAAATCTGTATTCTTTACCATTTCATGATTTAACTATCACCCTTTTTCGCGATCTTCTATACGAAGAATACCCCTACTTCATCCAACACAACATATTTCAATCCTTAACGGCTACACATTTCCAACATTCATTTATCGATCTCTATAAATGCATAGAGTATTTATACTCACTACCGCATGCACTTAGTTTAAAACAAGTCATCAACTTTACGGGGAAAGCTTCGGAACTAGCCGACTATTGCCGAAAAAAACTTAACTGGAAAAGAAAAGAAGAGTATTCTTTGCAGTTGCTCATAAACATGGCGAAGCAAAACATAGTAGAAAGCATCAATTTTGACAAGACTTCACTTATATTTGGCTGTACACCCGAGCAGGAAGACTTTTGCGAGAAATTTTCTAGACAGCTATACAAAATAAGAAACTCATTTGTACACCAAATTGATCAAAGTGACCAAATATCTTTGAGCGACGATGAATACAACAGTGTCATACATACATTACTTGTCATTATTCAGCAGCTATTTGTTAGCCTTAAAACTGAAATTTAACCCAACCCACAGGTTACAGCATGACGATACACAATAATCCCGTCCTCGACGCCATCCTGGCCAGGCTTCGCCCCGAAAAGGCCGAGGCCGTGCGCGCCCTGATCCTGGACGCCGTCGCCCGGCAGTTCGGCGACAGTCCTGACCCCAAGGCCGTGGAACGGTTCCTCGACGACATCCGCGTCGCCCAGTCCCTGTCCGGCATCGACATCGACTACGCCGAGCACTACACCCACATGCACCAGGCCGGCGTGGACTTCATGCGTCTCATCCAGGCCGTCAAGGCGGCGGACAAGGACTACAAGTAGAGGAAAAGTGGAAGGAGCCTCCGGCGGCCAGAAGGGGCGACGGCCCCTCCTGGACCTCCCGAAAGGGGGGAGAAGCCGGCGGGAAGGATGTTGACGGCAAAATATCGGATAAATAAGATAAAGTTAGTTCTGTAGTTTTTTCGCCGCGTTCCACTTTCCCGGGCTGTCGCCCGCTGGTTCCTAACTTTTCCAACCCGCTTCAAGCACTGAAAATATCCATTTCGGCCCGGCCGGGGCCCCACGTTGACACCGCGAGGCGCATTTCTCATACAGTGGGGCTGCGTTGGTGTCCGCCCGCGTCGGGGAGGAAGCGGGGGGACGGCAAGAGGGAATCCGGTGGGAATCCGGAACTGCCCCGCAGCGGTGAGCGAAAACGACCCCCGCCATGAAGCACTGGGCGCAAGCGCCCGGGAAGCGGCGGGCAGTAGGCCGCCGGCGTTTGTCGCGCCGGCCCGTTCGCGAGTCCGAAGACCTGCCAGCGCCCGCCGGCCGCAAGCCGGCGGCGTCGAGGGAGCCTCGCGGGAGGGCGACCCGGACGGCACGACGTGGGAGGCCCGTCGCGCCGCCAGGCCTCGCATCAGTCAACGGCGCGTTCGCGCCACGTCCGAACAGGGAGAGACCGTCCATGTTTTCGCCGTCCGAACACGGCAATCTTGCCGTCGATGTCGCGCGTCCGGCCCACGAAACCGCCCAACCCATCGAAAAAATCCCGGCCGTGGCCGCCGTGCCGGCCCGCATCCGCAAGCGCGACGGCCAGATCGTCGCCTTCGACGCGGACAAGATCCGCTCCGCCATCCGCCGTGCCGGCCTGGCCACAGGCGATTTCAGCGACGACGAGGCCTTGCTCCTCACGGCGCAGGTGGTCAAGGTGCTGGCCCACCGCTTCGCCGGGCAGATACCGGACATCGAGCGCATCCAGGACGTGGTGGAGCAGGCTCTCATTTCCGCCAACCATTTCCGCACCATGCGCGCCTACTCCGTCTACCGCGAGCAGCGCGCCCGCCTGCGCCAGGACAAGAAGACCGTGGTGGACGTGGCCGCCTCGGTCAACGAATACCTCGACCGCCAAGACTGGCGCGTGGCCGCCAACGCCAACCAGGGCTATTCGCTCGGCGGACTGATTTTGAACGTCTCCGGCAAGGTCACGGCCAACTACTGGCTCTCCCATGTCTACCCGCCGGAAGTGGGCGCGGCCCACCGCGAGGGCGACCTGCACATCCACGACCTGGACATGCTCTCCGGCTACTGCGCCGGCTGGTCGCTGAAAACGCTCCTCCAGGAAGGCCTCAACGGCGTGCCCGGCAAGGTCGAGGCCAAGCCGCCCAGACACCTGTCCAGCGCCGTGGGCCAGATCGTCAACTTCCTGGGCACGCTGCAGAACGAATGGGCCGGGGCGCAGGCCTTCTCCAGCTTCGACACCTACATGGCCCCGTTTCTGCGCAAGGACCATCTTTCCTACGACGAGGTGCGCCAGTCCATCCAGGAGCTGATCTACAACCTGAACGTCCCCTCGCGCTGGGGCACCCAGACGCCGTTCACCAACCTGACCTTCGACTGGACCTGCCCCGAGGACCTGGCCGCCCAGCACCCGGTCATCGGCGGCGAGGAGATGGACTTCACCTACGGCGAGCTGCAAGCCGAAATGGACATGATCAACCGTGCCTACATCGAGGTCATGACCGCCGGCGACGCCAAGGGGCGCGTGTTCACCTTCCCCATCCCCACCTACAACATCACCAAGGACTTCCCTTGGGAATCGCCCAACGTGGAGATCCTGTTCGAGATGACGGCCAAGTACGGACTTCCGTACTTCCAGAACTTCATCAATTCCGATTTGGAGCCCGGCATGGTGCGCTCCATGTGCTGCCGGCTCCAGCTCGACCTGCGCGAACTGCTCAAACGCGGCAACGGCCTTTTCGGCAGCGCCGAGCAGACCGGGTCCGTGGGCGTGGTGACCATCAACTGCGCCCGCCTGGGCTACCTGCATCGCGGCGACTGGAACGGCCTGGTCGCGCGCCTCGACGCCCTGCTCGGCATCGCCCGCACCAGCCTCGAGATCAAGCGCAAGGAGATCACCCGCCGCATGGACGCCGGGCTTTTCCCCTACACCAAGCGCTACCTGGGCACCCTGCGCAACCATTTCTCCACCATCGGCGTCAACGGCATCAACGAAATGGTGCGCAACTTCACCGGCGGCGTCCACGACATCACCACGATCGAGGGGCACGCCCTGGCCGTGGAGCTCCTCGACCACGTGCGCGAGCGCATGACCGAGTTCCAGGAGCAGACCGGGCATCTCTACAACCTGGAGGCCACCCCGGCCGAGGGCACCACCTACCGCTTCGCCCGCGAGGACCGCAAACGCTTCCCGGACATCCTCCAGGCCGGCACGGACGACAAGCCCTACTACACCAACTCGTCCCAACTGCCCGTGGGCTTCACCGACGACCCCTTCGAGGCGCTTTCGCGCCAGGAGGAGCTCCAGCGCAAGTACACCGGCGGCACGGTGCTGCACCTCTACATGGGCGAGCGCATCACCAGCGCCGAGGCCTGCAAGAACCTCGTGCACCGCTCGCTTTCGCGCTTCGCCCTGCCCTACGTGACCGTGACGCCGACGTTTTCCATCTGCGACATCCACGGCTACCTCGTCGGCGAGCAGAAGACCTGCCCGCGCTGCGCCGCCGAGGGACGCGAGCAGGCCTGCGAGATCTGGACGCGGGTCATGGGCTACTACCGGCCCAAGTCGGCCTTCAACACCGGCAAGCAGGGCGAATACGAAGAACGGATCTGCTTCCACGAACCCAGGCTCGACGCCTAGGGACGCGACGACGTTTCTCGACAGAAGCGTTCACCTGCGGATGTCGCCTTGGCGATGCGCCCTGGCGCATCGCCCAAGCGCGGCGTGACACGGACGGCCGCGCCGGGCGGCCGGGGGGCGGGCGCGTACCCCCCCCCCCCCCCC
>NZ_JARKOZ010000095.1 GCF_029978005.1 Solidesulfovibrio sp.
CTACGCCACGTCCCAGCGGGGGCCGGCCGGGGTGTCCATGACGGTGACGCCAAGTCCGGCCAGTTCGTCGCGGATGGCGTCGGAGCGGGCGAAATCCTTGTTCTTGCGGGCTTCCTGACGCTCGCCTACAAGCGCTTCCACCCGGGCGGCGTCGATGCCCAGGCGCACGGCCCGGCTGGCCTTGAGCGTCTCCAGAAAGGATTCGCTGCCCTGGCCGAAGAGGCCGAGCTCCTGTCCCCAGTCGGCCAGGTCGGCCAGGATGCGGCGCAGGACGTCGGCCGTCTCGCGGCTCTTGGCCATGGCCTTGTCTTCCATGAGCCGGCCGGCCAGGCGCGCCGCGCCGAACACGTGGCCCAGGGCCTGGGCGGTGTTGAGGTCGTCGTCCATGGCCGCGCCGAAGCCTTCCTCCAGCTTGGCCAGTTCCTGGGCCACGTCCGGGGGGAGCTTCGTCTCGGACCATTTGGCGCGGGAGAGCGCCTGCTCCATCTGGGCCATGGCGGCGTAGATGCGGCGCAGGCCTTTTTCCGCCTCGTCCAGGGCCTGATCGGAGTAGTCCAGCGGGCTTCTGTAATGGGAGGAGACCAGGAAAAAGCGCAGCACCTCGGGCAGGTAGCGCGCGTAGATGTCGCGGATCGTAACGAAGTTGCCGAGGGACTTGGACATCTTCTCGGTGTTGATGCGCACGAAGCCGTTGTGGACCCAGAAGCGGCAGAACTCGCCGCCGATGGCCGCCTCGCTCTGGGCGATCTCGTTTTCGTGGTGGGGGAAGACGAGGTCCTGGCCGCCGCCGTGGATGTCGATGGGCATGCCCAGGAGCTTTTCGCTCATGGCCGAGCATTCCAGGTGCCAGCCGGGCCGGCCGGGTCCGAAGGGGCTGTCCCAGACCGGCTCGCCGGGCTTGGACGACTTCCACAGGGCGAAGTCCAGCGGGTCTTCCTTTTCCTCGCCCGGGGCCACGCGCGCGCCGGCGCGCATGTCCTCCACGTCGCGGCCTGAGAGCTTGCCGTAGCCGGGGAAGGAACGCACCCGGAAATACACGTCGCCCGAGGGCGTGCGGTAGGCGTGCCCGTTTTCGATGAGGCGCTCGGCCAGCTCCGCCATCTCGCCGATGTACTGCGTGGCTCTGGGCTCGGCGTCGGCGCGCAGGATGCCGAGGCGGTCCATGTCCTCGTAGAAGGCGGCGATGTAGCGCTCGGCGATCTCGGTGCTGGAGACGCCCTCGGCGTTGGCCTTCCTGATGATCTTGTCGTCCACGTCGGTGAAGTTGCGCACGAAGGTGACGTCCAGGCCCTTGCGGCGCAGGTGGCGCACCAGCACGTCGAAGACCACGGACGAGCGGGCATGCCCGATATGGCAGAGGTCATAGGCGGTGATGCCGCACACGTACATGGCCACCTTGCCCGGCCGGCGGGGGACGAAGGTCTCCTTGGACCGGGTCATGGTGTTGAAAAGCTGCATGCCAAGCCTCCCTGAAAAAGTCCCCACCCTTTGCAAAGGGGAGGCGTAAAGTCAAGGGACGCCCGGATAGGGCAACCCCTCCGCCTGCCCTGCAAACGACAAGGGCCGGCGGCTCCCCTGGGGAACCGCCGGCCCTGGCGTCGCCTGGGCGGCGAAAGCTAGTCGGTGACCACCATGACGCTGGAGGCCTTGACCATGGCCTTGACCTTGGAACCGGCCTTGAGGCCCATGTGCTCGGCGGACTCCTTGGTGATGACGGAGACGATCTCGACGCCGGGGGCGGCTTCGATGACGACTTCCGCGTTGACCATGCCGATGTTGACCTTCTTGACGGTGCCGGGAATGAGATTGCGGGCGCTGACTTTCATGGCTGCGACTCCTTACGGGTTGTATGTTGCCGGGGTGCTACGAAATGCCTGCCTGCCTTGCGATGCTTGTGTCGGAAAAGAAATAGGACATTTTTAAGTCACACGCAAATTATTTTTTTCGTGTGATATAAGATTTTTATGAAATTTATTTATTACAATATATTATGCTACTATAATCACGAATTATAAAAAATCGTGACAGTATGACGACTAATGACCCACCCTTTTCCCTTTTACTTTTGGAATGTTGGCTCAAACGGATTGTTTCTGAGTGTCTTCTTTGTGACGACAGGGCCGTTACGATACGACGGATGGGACTTTTGCGACGGTTTCGGGTCGGTGCCACGGGTACGACTGTCGCGAACAGGGAGCGAGGGACCGGAGCGGGCGGCCGCCGCCGCGCCCGGTCCGATCGGGCGGGCGCGGCGGAAAACGGCCGGCCCGTGCTAGCCCTTCCAATCCAGACGCACGACCACGGTGGGGTCGAGCACCTGGAAGGTGAAGGATTCCAGGAAGAAAAGCGCCACCTTCTCGGTGTCGTGCGAGGCGTAGCCGATGGCGATGTCGCCGCCCAAGGTCATCTCCAGATCGCCGCCGCGCGTGGAGAGCAGGTAGGCCTCCTCCAGGAAGGGGCTGACGATGACCTCGCCGCCGAGCATGGTCTCCAGGTACTGCGACAGCGGATAGCCGCGCACGTGCCCGGACAGGGCCACCCAGGTCTCGGGCCCGACCGCCAGGGCGTAGGGGCCCTCCACCGAGGTCTTGCGCAGGGCGGTGAGCCCCAGGGACACTTTTTCGGCGATGTCCTCGGGATCCTTGGTCAAGGTCATGCGCGTCTGACTCGACACTTCCGAGAGCCCCTTGATGCCGGCCGGAGCGAAGCCATGGTACACGGCCTCCTCCTCGAACCGGGCGAGCTTCTCGGCGGCCGCGTCCAGGGCGGCCAGGTCGATGTCCTTGCCGCCCCGGGCGGCGTTGTCGATCTCGGCGATGTCCAGGGTGAAGGGCACCTTGACCTCGACCAGGGGTTTGACCTGGTGCAGGCCGTAGGTGATGCCGGAAACGGACTGCGTCTTGGCGTATTCGATGCGCCCCAGCGGCACGGCGGCGTATTCCCAGCCGAGCGGCCCGGCCACGTCCACGACCCGGCGGGCCGAGAGCATGGTGGTGAGCGTCTGGCGGGCGCGGCTGTCCACGGCTTGCCAGGCGGCGGCGGTGATGGGGGCGAGATCGCGTTTGAGAATGTCCATGACGTCTCCTTTGCGCCCGCGTTCTTGCGCGGACGCCGTGGAACGAATGACGATGGGATGCTAGCGGCCGGCCTTGAGGCTGCCGATGCCCAGCGACCCGCCCAAGGCCGGGGCCTTGTCCGGGGCGGCCTGTCCGCCCTCGCCCGTGGCCGCGTCCTCCAGGGCCGTGATGTCGCCCGTGGTGAAGAGGTAGGTGCGCATGACCGCGTCCCAGCCGGGCATGGTGCGCCGCAGCCACTCCAGGCCCATGATGGCGTGCTCCATCTCCTCGTCGCGGTTGTGGGCCATGATGGCCTTGATCTGTGGGTCCGTGGCCGCGGACACGCGCTGGTGGTACCAGTTGATGGCTTCGATCTCTTCCTTGAGACTCATCAGCGCCCGGACGAAATCCCGGTCCAAGGGCGAGAGCTCGGCGACTGGCTCGTGATACTGATCCATGTGGTGCTCCTTGGCTGTGTCCGCCCCAGGAGCGGGCGGACGATTGCCGGCACTATGCCACAGGCGCGGCGAAATGCAACGCCGCGCCCGTGAAGAAAGAAAGGCTTTCGGGGGAGGGCTAGAAGAGGATCAGGTCCTTGGCTTCGTTGGCGTCGCCTTCCCGGGGCGGAAAGGCCGGAGCCAGGAGGTCGCCCAGGCGGGAGACGGCCTGGGCCAGGGCTTTGGCCGGGTCGCCCCGGCGGATGTCCTCGGAGAGGGAGGCGGCCACGGCGTCCAGTTTCCGTGCGTCGAGCCCGGCGGCCAGACCCTTGTCCGGGAGCAGGAAGACCAGGCCCTCGAAGACCGAGACGTAGACGAGCAGGGCGTTGCGCTCCCGGGTGTCGGCCAGGCCGTGGACGTAGAAGGCGGCCTGGGCCGCCTGCAAGGTCTCGTGGCGGGCGCGCCCGGGCGAGACGAAAGGACGCTTGAGTTCCGGCAGCCGGCTGGCGGCCTGGAAGCCGGCCAGGGAAAAAAGGCCGAAAAAAGCCAGGAAAAGCCACATGTCGCGCGTGCCGGCCAAAAGGCAGAGAAAGACCGCTCCCAAAAGGCCCACGGCCACGGCGCAGGCCAGCTCCGCCTTGGGGTAGCTGTCGCTGGCCCCGACCACCATGGGCACGATCTCGGCCGAGGTCCTGGCCTCGGCCGCGCGCACCGCCGCAAGGATCGTCGCCTGGCCGTCGCGGGCCAGAAACTTGTGGGCAAGCCGTTTCATGTCCGCCTCCTACCAGCTTCCCGACGATCCGCCGCCGCCGAAGGATCCGCCGCCGCCGGAAAATCCGCCGCCGCCCCCGGAGGACCCGCCGCCTCCGCCGAAATAGAATCCGCCGCCGCCGCCGCGCCCGGAACTGAAAAGCGCCGGTCCGATGAGCCCGAGCACCACGCCGGCGATGCACAAAAGCGCCAGCACGCCGAGGCCCATGCCGAAAAGCGCGCCCGCCCCCGGCAGCACCAGGCCGAAGATGCCGGCCCGGGCCGGTGCCGGCAGCCGCGACAGCACGGCGGTCAGGATGACGGCCAGGATGAACAGCCCGAAAAAGGCGTTGTCGTCGTTGTGGGCCTTGTCGCCGGCGCGGCCGGGCTCGGCCTTGTACTCGCCTCGCACGGCCTCCATGATGGCCGACACGCCGCTTTGGACGCCGGCGTCGAAACGGCCGGCCTTGAAGGCCGGCAGGATGGCGTAGTCGATGATGCGCCCGGACAGCGCGTCCGTGAGCCGTCCCTCCAGGCCGTAGCCGACCTCGATGCGTACCTTGCGGTCTCCCTTGGAAACGAGCAGCAGCAGGCCGTTGTCCTTGCCCTTCCGCCCGATGCCCCAGGCTTGCGCCACCTTGACGGAATACTCCTCCAGGGTTTCGCCGGCCAGGGACGGGATGGTCAGCACCACCAGCTGCGTGGAGTCCGTGCGCTCGAAATCGGCCAGCTTGGCGTCGAGCTCCTTCACCGTCTCCGGCGAAAGCATGCGGGCGTCGTCCACCACCCGCCCGGTCAGGCGCGGCACGTCCAGGGCCAGGGCGGTGGAGGCGAGGGTGAGGGAGAGAGAGAAGGAGAAGAAGATGAAGAATAAGAGGAAGATGCCTCCGGCGGCCAGGAGGGGCACTGCCCCTCCTGGACCTCCCGGAAGGGGGAAACGGGGGCCTGCGGTCCTCTTGCCGCCACGGCGGGGCAGGCTGACAGGGCAGGGAAGTTGAAAAACTGGCATGGAGCCTCCGCTCAGGGGCGGCGTATCGCCTGTTCGCTGTTCGACCGCTTCGCCGCCGACCATGACCATACCCCCCTGAGAGGGGGTCCGGGGGGCATCATGCCCCCCGGCCGCCGGAGGCATTCTTCGTCTTCTTAAAACTTCACCTTGGGCGCTTGTTTGGCGGCGTCGTCGGCCTTGAAGTATTCCTTGGGCTTGAGGTGGAGCATCAGGGAGTTGGTGATGAAGTTGGGGAAGGTGCGGATGGAGGCGTTGTAGGTCTCCACGGCCTGGTTGTAGCGTTGCCGGGCCACGTTGATGCGGTTTTCCGTGCCTTCGAGCTGGTTTTGCAGATCGCGGAAGTTCTGGTCGGCCTTGAGCTGCGGGTAGTTTTCCACCACGGCCAGCAGTCGAGACAGCGACGACTGCATCTGCCCCTGGGCCTGCTGGAAGGCGGCCATGGCCTGCGGGTCGGCCAGGGTGTCCGGGGTGATCTTGACCTGCGTGGCCTTGGCCCGGGCGTCGACCACGGCGGTCAAGGTGTCCTTTTCGTGGGCGGCGTAGCCCTTGACGGTCTCCACCAGGTTGGGGACGAGGTCCAGGCGGCGTTGCAGGGCGGATTCCACGTTGCCCCAGGCGGCGTTGACCGCCTCCTCGTTGGTCTGCATCTGGTTGTAGCCGCAGCCGGACAGGCTGGCGAGGACCAGGACGGCGCAAAGCAGGCTGGCAAATCGGATCATGGGCGCTCCTTGGCGGGTAGGCTGACGATATGCCACCATAAGCCCTGCGGCGGCCTGGGGCAAGACTCGGTGCGAACGGCGTCGTCGGCTTTGGCGGCAACCCGCCGGTCCGATGCGGCTTCGCCGGCGATCCCCAAAGGCGTTATTCTTCCATAATTGGAGGATCAGGCAAAAAATATCCCGGAATAGGCGTTTTTACCCGGCCGTTGTTGGAGTATCCATGCCAAGTCTCCAGGGCCGGCCCGGCCGTGGAGGCCAGGGACGAACGAGACGGAGCCAAAGGAGAACGCCATGCTCTACAGAACCATGCCCAAAAACGGAGACAAGCTCTCCATCCTCGGTTTCGGCTGCATGCGCCTGCCCGCGACGCCCGAAGGGGCCATCGACGAGCCGCGCGCCATCGCCCAGATCCGCGCCGCCATCGACGCGGGCGTCAATTACGTGGACACGGCCTGGCCCTACCATGCCGGGGCCAGCGAGCCGCTGCTCGGCAAGGCCCTGCGCGACGGCTACCGCGAGCGGGTGAAGCTCGCCACCAAGCTGCCTTCCTGGCTGGTGCACAGCCGGGGCGACATGGACCGCTTTCTCGATGCGCAGCTGCAGCGCCTGGAGACGGACCACATCGACTACTATCTCGTCCATGCCCTGGACGGGCCGCTGTGGGACGCGGTGTCCGGCCACGGCGTGACCGGCTTCCTCGACGCGGCCAAGGCCGACGGCCGCATCGTCAACGCGGGCTTTTCGTTCCACGGCCTGCTGCCCGACTTCAAGCGCATCGTGGACGCCTATCCCTCGATATTCTGCCAGATCCAGTACAACTACCTGGACCAGGAATTCCAGGCCGGAACCGAGGGCCTGCGCTACGCCGCCGAGCGGGGGCTCGGCGTGGTCGTCATGGAGCCCCTGCGCGGCGGCAGTCTGGCCCGGCCCGCCCAGTCCCCGGCCGTGGCCGCGATATGGGACGAGGCCACGGTCAAGCGTGCGCCCGTGGAATGGGCCCTGCGCTGGGTGTGGAACCATCCCGAGGTCACGCTGCTGCTGTCCGGCATGAACGACGAGGCCCACATCGCCCAGAACGTCGCCGTGGCCGATCAGGCCTTGCCCGGCTCCCTGGGCGAGGCGGAGATGGCCTTGGTGGACCGCGCCGGGGGCAAGTACAAGGAGCTGCTCAAGGTCGGCTGCACGGGCTGCGGCTACTGCATGCCCTGCCCCATGGGCGTGCAGATTCCCAAGTGCTTCGACGCCTACAACGGCCTGCACATGTCCGGCGACGCCGAAGCGGCGCGGTTCCATTACGCGATCAGCGTCGGCGGCGTGATCGGCGTGGACGCCCCGGGCTTCGCCTCCCTGTGCGCGGCCTGCGGCGAGTGCCTGGAGAAGTGTCCGCAGCACATCGAGATCCCCGAGGTGCTCAAGTCCGTGGTCGCCGACCTGGAGGACGACGCCATGGCCCAGCGCATCGAACAGGCCCGGAAGATCTTCACGGTCCGGCCGCACTGAATCCGCCGCCGGCCCGTCCGGACGGCGACGCATGTCGGGGGCGGCCGGGAGAGGGCCGCCCCCTTGCATCGAGGAGACGTCTTTTCATGCTTCACGCTTCGCGCAGCCTCGCGGCCGAGCCCGGGGAAAAGGAACCGGGCGGCGGGACCATCCTGCTCATGGCCGTGGCGGCCGGTCTCTTCGTGGCCAGCATCTACTATAATCAACCCATGCTCGGCATGCTGGCCCGGGATTTCGGCGTCGGGGCCGAGGGCGTGGCCGGCGTGGCCGTGGCCACCCAGGGCGGCTACGCCTTGGGGCTGTTGTTCCTGTCGTGTCTGGGCGACTGTTTCGAGCGTCGGCGGCTCATTTTCCTGACCGCCGTCGCCCTGGCCCTGGCTCTCGGCTTCGCGGCCGCGGCCACGAGCGTCGCCATGCTCGTGGTTGCGAGCTTTTGCGTCGGAGCGCTGGCCACCGTGGCCCAGCAGGTGGTGCCCATGGCCGCGCAGCTCGCCCCGGGGCATATGCGCGGCCGGGTGCTCGGCGTGGTCATGGCCGGTCTGCTCACGGGCATCTTGCTCGCCCGCACCGTCAGCGGCCTGGTCACGCAATACGCCGACTGGCGGGCGATGTTCGCCCTGGCCGGCGCGGCCTGCCTGGCCATGGGCCTGCTTTTGGCATGGCGGTTGCCCAGGGTTGCGCCCGCGGCTTCCATATCCTATGCCCGGACCTTGCGCTCGTTGGCGCAGTTGTACCGCCGTCACCGGGCGTTGCGTCGGGCGGGACTGGTGCAGGGCTTGCTTTTCGGCTCCTTTGTGGCCTTCTGGGCCACGGTGAGCCTGTTTCTGGAGCGGCCGCCCTTTTCCCAGGGCAGCGCCGTGGCCGGGCTGCTGGGCCTGCTCGGTGCGGCCGGGGTGCTGGCCGCGCCCGTGGCCGGCCGACTTGCGGACGGCGGGGGCGGGCGCAAGGGAAGGGTGGTGGTCGCCGGCGCGGCCTCGGTGGCCGTCGCCTTCGCGCTCATGACCGCGTTCCAGGCTTCCTGGACAGCGCTGCTCGGCGGGGTGCTTCTGCTCGACGTTGGCCTGCAATGCGCCATGTTGTCCAACCAGACCCGGGTCTACGCCCTGGACGACACGGCGCGAAGCCGGCTCAACACCGTGTTCATGACCGTGATGTTCACGGGCGGCGCCCTGGGCTCGGCCGTCGGGGCCGCGGCCTTCGTCCGCTTCGGCTGGACGGGGGTGTGCCTGCTTGGCATGGCCTGCGCCGCGACGGCCCTGGCCATCGAACTGCGATCCGAAACCGGAGCCCGGGACGGGCAAGGCGGGGGAACCGGAAGATGAAGATCCTTTATTATGATTGTCGCGCCGGCATCAGCGGCGACATGAATCTGGCGGCCATGCTCCACCTCGGCGTGGACCAGGACCATTTGCGCACGGAGCTGTCCAGGCTCGGGCTCGACGCGGAATTCGACCTGCGCGTCTCCCGGGCCGCCAAAAGTGGCATCGCCGGCCTGCGGGTGGACGTGGACCTCGCCGACGCCACGCCCGACGGCGTCGCGCTCGGCCATGGCCATGACCACGGGCACGAACACACGCACGGGCACGAGCATGGCCACACGCATGAACACGGCCATGGTCACGACCACGAGCATGCGCACGAGCACGCCCATACGCACGAGCACGGCCATGACCACGCCCACGCGCCGCACGACCATGCCGGGGACCATCACGGGCCCGGCCACGACCATGGCCAGGCCTGCCAGGGGCACGGCCCCCACCGAGGCCTGTCCGACATCGAGGCCATCATCGAAGGCAGCGGCTTGGCCGAGCCCGTGCGCCGCACCAGCCTGGCGATCTTTCGCCGCCTGGCCCGGGCCGAGGCGGCCGTCCACGGCGTGCCCGTGGAGGCAGTGCATTTTCACGAGGTCGGGGCCACCGACGCCCTGGTGGACATCGTGGGCGCGGCCATATGCCGCCACGCCTTGGACGTGGACGCGGTCTGGGCCTCGCCCGTGGAGCTCGGCGGCGGGTTCGTGCGCTGCGCCCATGGGCTCATCCCCGTGCCGGCCCCGGCCACGGTCGAACTGCTCCACGGCATCCCCACCACCCGGGGGGCGACGGCGGCCGAAACCGCCACGCCCACTGGCGCGGCCATCATCGCCACCCTGGCCGAGCGCTTCACGGACGCCCCGGCCATGGTCGTGGAAAAAACCGCCTACGGCGTCGGCCACCGCGACATGGCCATCCCCAACCTCCTGCGCGTGCACCTGGCCCGGGCCGAGGGCGGCAAAGTCCGCGGCACGACGCAGCCGGCCAGGCTCCTGCAATGCAACATCGACGACATGACCGGCGAGATGCTCGGTGCGGCCCTGGAGCTGCTCATGGACGCCGGAGCCATGGACGTGCACTTCACGCCCATCGTCATGAAAAAAAGCCGGCCGGCCACCTGTCTGTCGCTTTTGTGCGGCGAGGCGGACCAGGCCCGCTTCACGGAACTGCTCTTCCGCCACACCACCACGCTCGGGGTCAAGAGCTTTCCCCTGGACAAGATCGTGCTGGACGTGGCCTTCGAGACCCGGCAGACGCCCCTTGGCCCGGTGACCATGAAAAACGCCCTGATGGACGGCGCGGTGCTGCGCTCCAAGCCGGAGTTCGAGGACTGCCGCCGGCTGGCCGAGGCCCACGGACTGCCTCTGGCCGAGGTCTACGCCGCCGTCGGCAAATGCGGGAAATAGCCATGGACCGAATGAGCCCCCCGGAAACGACGCCCACCCAGCGCGAAGCGGCTCTTCTGCGCGAGCTTCGCGGCCTGGGCCGCGTGCTCGTGGCCTTCTCCGGCGGCGTGGACAGCACCTTCCTGCTCCAGGCGGCCCTGGCGGCCCTCGGCGCGGAGAACGTCCTGGCCGCCACCCTGGCCCCGCCCTACGCCGCCAGGGCCGAGGTCGAGGAGGCCGTGCGCCTGGCCGGCGCGCTCGGCGCGCGCCACAGGCTCCTCCCCGTGCCCTTTCCCGAGGCCGTGCGCGACAACCCCCCGGACCGCTGCTACCGCTGCAAGCGCCTGCTTTTCTCGCGCCTGCTCGAACTGGCCGCTTCCGAGGGCCTGGACCGCGTCGCCGATGGCACCAACCGCGACGATTTGGGCGACTACCGGCCCGGGCTTGCGGCCCTTGCCGAACTGGGCGTGGCCAGTCCACTTGCCGCGGCCGGCCTGACCAAGGCCGACATCCGCGCCCTGTCGCGGCAGCGCGGGCTGCCCACCTGGGACAAACCCTCGGCCCCCTGCCTGCTCACGCGCCTGCCCCACGGCGCGCGCGTCGTCGAGGCGGACCTTGTCCGCGTGGAGCAGGGCGAGACCGTGCTGCGGGAACTCGGCTTCCCCGGCGCGCGCCTTCGCCTGCATGGCGATCTGGCCCGCATCGAGGTGCCGGCCGCAAGCATCGCGGAACTGGCGGCGGCCGCCGCCGCAAACGACCTGCCCGGCCGCCTCGGACGGCTCGGCCTGCGCCACGTGACCGTGGACCTGGCCGGCTACCGGACGAGCCGCCCCAACCAGCCCGCCTCAGGCGGGGAAACGGAATCCGAAGACGCATGGACACCCAAGAGACGCTCCTGACGCTTCTGACCGCCGTCAAAAACGGCGAACTGGACGTGACCGAAGGCATGGCGCGCCTGCGCGACCTGCCGTTTCTGGAAATGGGGCACACCAAGATCGACCTGCACCGGCCGCTTCGAAACGGCTTTCCCGAGGTGGTCTACGCCGCGGGCAAGACCGCCGATCAGGTGGTGGACATCTTCTGCCGCCTGCGCGACCGCTCTCCGGTGCTGGCCACCCGCGTGCCCGAGGAGACGGCCCGGCGCGTGCTCGAAGCCTGCCCCGGGGTCCGGCACAACCCCCTGGCCCGCACTCTGACCCTGGGCGGGGAGGACGTCGTCTGCGGCGACGGCGAGATCGGCGTGGTCACGGCCGGCACCTCGGACCTGCCCGTGGCCGAGGAGGCGGTCGAGACCTGCCGCATGTTCGGCCACAAGGCCTTCCTCGTCAGCGACGTGGGCGTGGCCGGGCTGCATCGGCTGCTCGACAGCATCGACGTCCTGCGCCGGGCCCGGGTGCTCATCGTGGTGGCCGGCATGGAAGGGGCGCTGGCCAGCGTCGTCGGCGGCCTCGTGCCCCAGCCGGTGGTGGCCGTGCCCACCTCGGTGGGCTACGGCGCGGCCCTTTCCGGGTTCACGGCCCTTTGCGGCATGCTGACCTCGTGCGCCAGCGGCGTGACCGTGGTCAACATCGACAACGGCTTCGGCGCGGCCTGCGCCGCCTGCCGCGTCAACAACCTGTGCCGGCGGTCCGCCGAGGAAAACGGGAAAGGATAAAACGAAGAAAGGAGGGCCGGCGGTACTGGTCCGGCCGCGCCGGCCGTCCGGGGCCGTCCCCGGAAAACGCCCGGGTCCCCGGCCTCACGCCGAACCCCCGGGAGCGAAAAAAACGTCCGGGCGGCCCTATGGACAGGGCTTCCCCGGGACCGGCCCGCCGCTTGGGACGGTCCCGGGGAAGCCGCTCGTTTTGCGCCCGCGAAACGCGTCCCCGCGCGTTTGGCGGGCGGACTGGGCCGGGCCGGCGGTCCTCGACGCCGCCGTTACTCGCCGCAGGCCTTCTTCACGGCCGTGAGCACGGCCTCGGGCTCGAAAGGCTTGTGGATGGCGGCCACGGCCTTGCGGATGGCCATATCGTGGCCGGTCAGCCCGCTGATGACCACCACGGGGATGTTCTTGAACTCGTCCTTTTGGCTGAACTTCCGGTAGAAGCGCGGCCCCCACTCGTGGGGCATCTCCAGGTCCAGGGTGATGCAGTCCGGACGCTCGCGTTCGAGCACGTCCATGGCCGCGTCGCCGTCGCTGGCGCTGCACGTCTCGAAGCCATTGTCCCCAAGCAGCGTGACGAGATAGGAGACGATCTGGGGATCGTCGTCCACCACCATGATTTTCTTGGCCATCTCCGACTCCTTGGTGGGCGCGCGGCCGGCGGCGGACGCGTTCCCGATGCGGTTGCTCGCTATTTACGCCATAGCCATACGGGAATACCGGTTGCCTAGCACAGGGAACGGGGCTCGGGGAAGGGCGGCACGTCCGTTTTCCCTTTCCCGGCGGCCGCGTCGGCGCGGCGGCCGGGTTTTGCTCGTCGGTTGTTTCCAAGCATAATAGTCTGAAATTGTTTCCAAAACCATACACCCTTCGGCTCAGGCGCGCAACTCCCTGGCGGTATGGCCGTTTTCCGGCCGCAGGCGCGGCAGGTGGATGACGAAGCGCGCCCCTTGCCCCGGTTCGTTGATCACATCGATGGAACCGCCGTAATCCGTGATGATTCCGTAGCTGATGGACAACCCCAGGCCCGTGCCCTTGCCCACGGCCTTGGTGGTGAAGAAGGGCTCGAAGACCTTGTCCTGGATGTTGGGCGGGATGCCGCCGCCGGTGTCCGCGACCTCGGCCGTCACGGCCTCGTCCTCGGCGTAGACCCGCAGGCTCACCCGCTTGGCCGCGCCGGGCCCGGCTTCGGCCGCATGCTCCTCCACGGCGTCGCGGGCGTTGAGGAGCAGGTTCATGAACACCTGCTCCAGCCGGTTGCCTTCGGCCAGCACCTTGGGCAGATCCGGGGCGATGTCGCAGGTCACCCCGATGTTGCGCACCTTGAGCTGCTGGGTGAAGAGCTCGAGGGTGCGCGAGAGCACCTCGCCGAGGTCCACGGGCTCGACCACGAGCTCGGATTTGCGCCCGAACTCGCGCATGTGGTTGATGATGCGGGTGGCCCGGGCGATGTGCTTGCCGATGCCCTCGGCCATCTCCTGGAAGAGCTCCCGGGGCACGGCCCCGTCGCCCCTGGTCTTGCGCAGGAGGTAGTCGGAGATGGTCTGGATGACGGTCATGGGCTGGTTGAGTTCGTGGGCGACGCTGGTGGCCATCTCGCCGAGCGTGGCCATCTTGCCCGCCTGGATGAGCTGCTGCTCGGTCTCGAGCCGGCGGGTGATGTCCGTGGCCGAGACCAGGTAGACCTGGCTGCCCGGGAAGGCGGCCGTGGACACGCGCACCGAGACGTAGATGCTCTCGCCGTCCTTTTTGGCGTGCCTGGCCCGGTCGATGGCGCTCTGCTCCCGGATGCGGCGCTCGTAGCCGCTGCGGTCGCGGTCGGCGAAGAGGTCCAGGAAGCTCTTGCCGAGCAGCTCCCCCTGCTCGTAGCCGTAGACCTCCTTGGCCTTCTGGTTGCACTCGACGATGGTCAGAGTCTCGCGGTCGAGGACGAACAGCGCCGTGGGGATGCAGCTGAAGATGGCCAGGTACTTGCGCCGCGAGCGTTCGAGCTCCTCCTCCAGGAACTTGCTGTCCGTGATGTCGAGGCTGATCTCCATGACCGCGTTGACGTTGCCCGCGGCGTCGGTCATGGGCGCGGTGCTGACGAAGAAGCTGCGCTTGGAGCCGTCCTTGGCCGTGGTCACCTCCTCGGTGGCGTGGGGGAGGTTGTCTTCGAAGGTGCGGATCACCGGGCAGTTGGGGCAGGGGGCGTCCAGGCCCTTGTAGGCCTTGTAGCAGTATTCGCCGGGCCGGGCGTGGAACTCCCCGGCGAAGAGCTGGTTGTAGCTGACCAGGCGCAGGTCGCGGTCCTGCACGGTGATGGTGCAGGGCACGTGCTCGAAGAGGTCCTGGTAGCGCTTCATCTGGCGGGCGAGCTCGGCCTGCTTGGACAGCACCTCCCGGCCCATGGCCCCGATGGCCCGGCCGAGTTCCCCCATCTCGTCGCACTGGCGCATGTCCAGGCCCTGGAATTCTTCGCCCCGGGCGATGGCCCGGGTGGCGCGCATCATGCGCCGCACCGGCCGGTTGACCAGCAGGTGCAGGCACAGGAAAAGGATGAGGAACAGCGCCCCGGCGATGGCCAGGGCCATAAGGAAGTTGATGCGGCCGAACCGGGCCAGGTTGGCCTGCGGCCCCTCCAGGGAGACCACCATGTCGAGCAGGCCCAGGATCTGCTTGCCGGGCGGGTGCACGTGGCAGGGGTCGCCCGAGCAGGAGACGTCGTTGCGGATGGGGAAGATGATGCCCAGGCACTGCTGCTCCGTGGCGTCGGCGAACACGCGGGTGCGCTGCTTGATGTCCAGGCGCGACAGCGGCGGCTCCAGGCGGTGGCAGACGTAGCAGGCCTCCTGCTTGATGTCCGTGACGGCCCCTATCTCGGTGGTCTGGTTGGAATACTTGATCTCGCCGCGCTTGTTGTAGACGCGGATGGAGCGGATGGCCCGCTGGGAGCCGATGTTGCGCACGATCTCCTGGGTGGCGTCGGGCGCGTAGGTCAGCATGGAGTCGTGCAGGCCGAGGATGATGGTGGTGCCCAGGCGGTCGATGTCGGACACGGTGTTTTCCATGGACAGGGCTTCCATGGCTTCCATGTTGATCGAGGACCACAGGAAGAAAAAGAACATCAGGGCCGCGCCGGAGACGATGGCCAGCTTGGTGATCAGCGAGCAGCGGATGCGTGTGAGCAGGCCTCCCGAGGCCTGGGCGAAACGGTCCAGGGGCGACGGTCCCTGCCGGGCCGCTTTCCGCGATGCGCGCGTCTTCATGGTCCCCTCCGCCGCCAAGGGCGCTGGTTACGGGACGCTCACCGTGATGGAGAAGGCCCCGGTCATGGCCCAGACGATCTCCCCGACCTCCAGGCGCATGTTGGCGAGGCTTTCCGGGGTGATGACCGAGCACACCCTGGCCCCGTCCTCGAGCTGCACCACCACCTCGGCCGTGTCCGCGCCCACCATGATGCGCTCGACCACGCCCCGGAAGCGGTTGGGGCCGGCGGCGGCCTGGCCGGCGTCGTCCCGGGTGAGCCTGGGCGGGCGGATGCGGGCGGTCACCGGGCTTCCCCGGCGAAGCCCCATGGCCCGCAGGTGGTCGTTGGACAGTACCGACACCAGGCGGTGGCCGCCAGGGGTTTCGACCTCGACGAGGGATTGCAGGTCGCCGGGGCTCACGTTGGCCACCTTGCCGGAAAAGACGTTGCGGCTGTCCTCGGCCGGGGTTTTCTCCCGGTCGAGCAGGGCCACGTCCAGGGCGGCGGCGTCCTCGCCGGAAAGCTCCAGAAAGGCGGCCGTGGAATTGGCCGTCAGGTGCCCCAGGCTGCGTTGGATGGCGACCAGGGGCACGCCGCCGCGCAGCAGTTCGATGCCCCGCGACCGGCGCAGGGTGTTGGGGTTGGCCATGTGGCGGGGCAGGCCGCACTCGGCCGCCCGCTCGTAGAGCACCCGGCGCACGTAGCCCTGGTCCAGGGCGAAGAGCGTGCCGCGAAAAGGCGCGTAGTCGGCGTCGCGCAGGATCTGGCCCAGTTCGGCGTGCAGCTCGTGAGGCATGTAGACCTCGCGCCACGGCCGGGCCTCCTCGCCGCGCCCGCCGAGGCGCACCTTGCGGGCCACCAGGTCGAAGTCCTCCACGTCGTGGACGGCCAGCACCTCGCCGAGCTTGGCTCCGGTGTGCCGCAGCATCAAAAACACGAGTCGGCAGCGGTTTCGTGATATTTTCGAGCGCTTGCCCCGGGCGTTGGCGACCCAGCGGGAAAAAGCCTGATCGAGCTGCGCCATCTGTTCCGGGGTCAGGTATTTGGCCGAAGCGGCGGCGCCGCCGTCGGGAAAAGCGCTCGGATCGTCATTTTCCTCGAACAAATTCGGATCATTAGGGATAATCCCCATAGGGGAACGCCTCCGTAGCGTTTTGCGGCGTCATGGGGAAGAAGATTTTTCATGACGCCTGTCGTGGGAAATCAAAAAATCAGGTGACAAGATTCACAAAACTCGCTAAGGACTAACCTCACGCATTGCAGGCAAATCGTGATAATTTTTGGTGGCGCTGTCAAGAGCCTTTTTCAGGCGGCGCGGCTCCCGGCCCGGGGCGTTCCCTGACGCCCCGGGCCGGGACCGTGGGACGGCGTCCCGGGACCGAGGCCAAGGGAGATGGGTGAAGTGAACACGTCAAGCAGAAGGTCAGTAATCGTATGAAAAATGCAAAACGGCGCACGGGAACACTGCTTGTCGCCCTGGCCCTGGTCGGGGCCGGCGGCTTGCTGACGCTGACGGCGGGAAAGGGCGCGGCCAAGGAGCAGGGGGACGAGAAGCTGCGGGCCGACATCCTGTCCATCGACGAACTCAAGCAGTTCGGCCCGCTCACCCAGCCTCCGGTCGTCTTCCTCCACGACAAGCACACGGCGGCGCTCGGCAAGCAAGCCAAGTTCTACCAGAAGGAATGCGGTACCTGCCACCTGTCGACCAAGGACGGGACCATGTTCCTGGCCTACCAGCGCGACGACCAGCCCGCCTCGGCCGACAAGATCAAAAACACCTACCACAACAACTGCATCAAGTGCCACATGGACATGTCCGCCGCCGGCGTGAAGTCCGGGCCCTCGGACGTGCAGTGCAAGGGCTGCCACAACGGCACGCCCGACGTCTCCTCCAACTGGCAGCCCATCGTAGTGGACAAGCGCCTGCACTTCCGCCACGCCGCCACCCAGGAGAAGGCCGAGAACAAGTGCGGCGCCTGCCACCACATCTATGACGAGGCCGCCGGCAAGACCATCGCCGCGCCCGCGCCCGAGAAGGTGCCCGGGGCCTGCGTGTACTGCCACACCGAGTCCGGCTCCACCGTGCCCGGACGCAAGCCCGAGAAGATCCGCTCCCTGCGCCTGGCCGCCCACGGCGAGTGCGTGACCTGTCACCGCGCCGTGGCCGCTTCCGGCGCCAAGGACGTGGCCACCGGCCCGTCCACCTGCGCCGGCTGCCACGGGCCGCTGGACCAGAAGGCCATCGCCGAGACGTCGCTCAAAAAAATTCCGGCCGGAGCCGACCTGCGCATCAAGCGCGGCCAGCCCGACTACGCCATGATCCGCCCGGCCGCCGTGGCCAAGCCGCTCATCGGCGCGGACGGCAAGCCGGTCAAACCCTACGGCATGCCGCCGGTGCCCTTTGACCACAAGTACCACGAGGCCAAAAGCGAGACCTGCGTCTCCTGCCACCACGCCGCCCTGACCTCCTGCGCCGAGAAGTGCCACACCGTGGCCGGGGCCAAGGAAGGCGGCTTCGTCACCCTGGAAGCGGCCATGCACAAGGTCGAGGCGACCCAGAGCTGCGCCGGCTGCCACGCGACGGCCCAGAAGAAGCCCGAGTGCGCCGGCTGCCACAACTCCATGAAAAAGGGCGTCGGCGACAAGAGCCAGTGCGGCTCCTGCCACGTGACCCCGACCGAGGGCCTCGACGCCGCCGTGTCCGAGTTCATGGGCAGAAACGACAAGGAAGCCGCCGCCATGGCCCCGGCCCTGGCCGAGAAGCTCCTTGCCGGCAAGCGCCCGGAGACGGCGACCTTCCCCGCCTCCGACATCCCCGAGACCGTGACCATCGGCTCCATCGCCAAGGACTACGAGCCCTCGGTGCTGCCGCACCGCAAGATCGTGCAGTCCATGGTGGCCGGCATGAAGGACAGCAAGCTGGCCGGGGCCTTCCACGCCACGGACGCGGCCGTGTGCCAGGGCTGCCACCACAATAGCCCCGCTTCCAAGACCCCGCCGCGCTGCGGCAATTGCCACCCCGCCGTCGAAGGCACGGCCGCCTCGCCGCGCCCGGCGCTCAAGGCCGCCTACCACAACCAGTGCATGGGCTGCCACACGGCCATGGGCATCGACGGCAAGGTGGTCGACAAGGCCGCGGGCGCCAAGCCCGTGCCCAAGGCCACGGACTGCACCGGCTGCCATGCGGCGAAGAAGCAATAGCACACCCCAACCAGTCGAGGTCGCGATACGATGAAACGGAGACACTTTCTGGGCCTTATGGGAGCGGCCGGGGTGAGCCTGACCACGGGCGTCACGGCCAAGGCCGCCTCCAGCGCGGATGTCGCGGGATTGCCCAACGCCGGCGGCGTGCTGTTCGACGCCTCCCGGTGCATCGGCTGCCGCAAGTGCGAGGCCGCCTGCAACCAGGTCAACGAACTGCCGAAACCGGCCAAACCCTTTGACGACCTCACGGTCATGGACACGGCGCGCCGCACCGACGCCAAGTCCTACACCGTGGTCAACAAATACGTGCCCAAGCCGGGCGAGAACCCGGTCTTTCGCAAGATTCAGTGCAACCACTGCATGGAGCCGGCCTGCGCCTCGGCCTGCTTCGTCAAGGCCTTCAAGAAGAGCGAGACCGGCGCGGTCGTCTACGACGCCTCGGTCTGCGTGGGCTGCCGCTACTGCATGGTGGCCTGCCCGTTCAACATCCCGGCCTACGAGTACGACAAGGCCTTCACCCCCCGGGTCATGAAGTGCACCCTGTGCCAGCCGCGGCTGCTCGAGGGCAAGCTGCCGGGCTGCGTCGAGGCCTGCCCCAAGGAGGCGCTGCAGTTCGGCAAGCGCCGCGAGCTCATCAACATCGCCTGGGACCGCGTCTCGGGGAATCCCGACAAGTACGTGCAGCACGTCTACGGCGAGCACGAGATGGGCGGCACGAGCTGGCTGTACATCGCGCCCAAGCCCTCCTTCGCCGCGCTCGGCATGGACGAGGGGCTGGGCACGACCTCGGCGCCGGAGCTCACCTCCGGGGCCCTGGCCGCCGTGCCGGCCGTGGCCGGCATCTGGCCGGTGCTCCTGACCGGCATCTACGCCATCACCAAGCGCAAGGACAAGATCGCCGAGGAAGAGAAGAAGGCGGCCGTCGAGGCGGCCATCGCCAAGGCCAGCGCCGACGCCGAGGCCAAGCTGGCCGAGGAGTTGGAGAAGGCCGAGGTGGCGGGCAAGCGGCGCATCGAGGTCGAGGTCAAAAAGGCTCTCGAAGCCGCCGCCAAGGAACAAGAGGGCGGGGAGGACGCGTAATGTCGACGGAACACACCAAAAACGGTTCCCTGTTCACGCCGTTCAACATCGTCGCCGGCATCATCCTGGCCGCCGGCCTGGTGGTGACCGTGATGCGGTTCACCATGGGCCTGGGCTCGGTCACCAACCTCTCGGACAACAACCCCTGGGGCATCTGGATCGGCTTCGACCTGCTGTGCGGCGTCGCTCTGGCCGCCGGCGGCTACACCACCTCCGCCGCCTGCTACATCTTCGGGTTCAAGCGGTTCCACGCCGCCGTGCGCCCGGCCATCCTGACGGCCTTCTTGGGCTACGCCCTGGTCGTCTTCGCCCTCAACTACGACGTCGGCCGTCCCTGGAGGCTCCCGTACCCCATCTTCTACCAGCAGGGCACGACCTCCATCCTCTTCGAAGTCGGCCTGTGCGTGTTCATCTACCTGACGGTGCTCTTTCTCGAGTACCTGCCGGCGGCCTTCGAATGGAAGGGCGGCTTCGACAAGTACCGGTCGATCCTGGTCAAGCTGACCATGGTGCTGACCATCTTCGGCGTCATCCTGTCGACCCTGCACCAGAGCTCGCTCGGCGCGCTCTACCTCATCGTCCCGTCCAAGCTGCATCCCCTGTGGTACACCCCGTACCTGCCGGTGATGTTCTTCATGTCGAGCATGTTCGCCGGCCTGTCCATGGTCGTGTTCGAGGGCACGCTCTCGCACAAGTACTTCCATCACAAGATGGACGAGGACTACAACGCCAATTATCTGGACCTGCAGTTCGCCTTCGCCAAGGGGGCGGCCTGGATCATGGCCGGCTACCTGGCCATGAAGCTCCTCGGTCTGTCCATGGACAACCGCTGGCACTACCTCTTCACCGGCTACGGAGCCTGGTGGCTGCTCGAGGTGGTGGGCTTCGTCGTGCTGCCCTGCTACTGCTACGCCGTGGGCTACCGTGACCGCAACATCGGCCTCGTGCGCCTGGCCGCCCCGTGGACGGTCATCGGCATCATGCTCAACCGTTTCGACGTGAGCCTGATCGCCTTCAACTGGCAGCTGCCGAGCGCCGAGCGCTACTTCCCGAGCCTGGGCGAGATCATCATTTCGCTCTTCGTGGTCACGATCGGCGTCCTGGTCTTCAAGTTCATCGTCACCCGCATGCCGATCTTCTACGCGCATCCGGCGTACAAAGACTCGTCCCACTAGGATGAAAGGGGAGATATACGATGTTTAACACCCTGCAAGACCTGATGCTGCACAACAAGAGCATCACCTACGTGCTCATGGGCGTGGTGCTCGTCTGCTTCATCGGCTTCTGGCGGTTCCTCACGGGACGCGAAGAACGCAACCGGCGCTACTAGGCCGATCGGACCTCGACCAAGGCAAGGAGAAAACCATGTATGCATTCCTGACGGGTCCGATGCTGTGGCTGTCGTTCGCCATCTTCGTCATCGGCTGCGCCTGGCGCGTCGTCAAATACGTCAAGGGCTTGAGCTGGCAGCTCGACCGGGTCCCCTACGGGTACTACCGCGAGCTGGCCGTCAAGGGGGCGCTCAAGTCCATCCTGCACTGGATCACCCCCTACGGCTCGCGCAGCTGGCGGGTCAAGCCCCTCTACGCGGCGGCCTTCTTCCTGCTGCACATCGGCCTGGTCATCGTGCCGCTGTTCCTGTTCGCCCACGTCATGATCGTGTCCGAGCGCTTCGGGATCAGCTGGCCGACCCTGCCGGCCGGCCTGGCCGACGCCCTGACCATCCTGGCCATCGCGGCCGGGGCCTTCATCCTGCTGCGCCGCTTCGCCCTGCCGGAAGTGCGCATCATCACCACGGCCCACGACCTCTGGATCATGGCCATCAGCCTCGCCCCGCTGGTCACGGGCTTCGTGGCCGCCCACCAGGCCGGAGAGCACAATGGCTGGCTGCTCGCCCACATCATCACGGGCGAGATCTGGCTCATCGCCATCCCCTTCACCAAGCTCTCCCATGTGGTGCTGTTCTTCTGTTCCCGGGCCCAGATCGGTGTGGACTTCGGCGTGAAGCGCGGCGGGCAGCGCGGCCGCGGCATCGTCTGGTAGAAACGGCCGACGCCACGTCGCCAAGGAGAGAATCGACATGCCTGAAGGAATCTACTGCAACAAACAGCCGGTCACGACCGAAGAGGCCTTAAAGGCCCTGCTTTCGGACACCCGGGGCACCAAATACTACGCGGAAATGCAAGAGCTGGAAGTGGACCGCGAAAAGCTGTGGGCCACCATCCAGAAGACCTTCAAATCGCGCATGCAGACCTGGCTCGACGTCTGCGCCCGCTGCGGGCTGTGCGCCGACTCCTGCTTCCTGTACCTGGTCAACGACCGCAACCCCGAGCAGGTGCCGTCGTACAAGATCCAGTCCACCCTGGGCGAAATGGTGCGCCGCAAGGGCGACGTGGATGGCGCCTTCATGCGCCACGCCATGGAAGTGGCCTGGTCGCGCTGCACCTGCTGCAACCGTTGCGCCCAGTTCTGCCCCCACGGCATCGACATCGGCGTCATGATGGGCTACACGCGCGGCCTGCTCTATTCCCAGGGCTTCGTGCCCTGGGAGCTCAAGATCGGCGCGGGCATGCACCGCGTCTACCGCGCCCAGATGGACGTGACCACCGAGGATTGGGTCGAGACCTGCGAATGGATGGCCGAGGAGCAGCAGGACGACTGGCCCGGGCTCGAGATCCCCATCGACAAGGAAGACGCGGACATCATGTACACGTGCAATGCCCGCGAGCCCAAGCACTACCCCGAAGACCTGGCCGAGGCGGCCATCCTCTTCCACATCGCGGGCGAGAACTGGACCGTGCCCTCGGAAGGCTGGGAGCAGACCAGCCTGTCCATGTTCGCCGGCGACTGGGAAGCCTGCAAGCTGCAGGTGCAAAACGTCTACGCCGCCATCGAGCGCCTGCGGCCCAAGCGGGTCATCGGCACGGAATGCGGCCACGCCCACCGGGCCACGGTCGTGGAGGGCCCGTACTGGGCCGGCCGTCCCGACGGCCAGACGCCCGCACCCTACATCCACTACGTGCAGTGGGTGGCCGAGGCCCTTCGCGAGGGCAAGCTCAAGATCGACCCGGCCAAGCGCATCCGGCAGCCCGTGACCTACCAGGACTCCTGCAACTACATCCGCAACTGGGGCCTGGCCGAGACCGCCCGCGAGATCCTGTCCTACATCGTGGAGCCGGGCTACCTGGTCGAGATGACGCCCAACAAGGAATACAACTACTGCTGCGGCGGCGGCGGCGGCTTCAACGGCATCGGCAAGTTCCGCCCCATGCGCAACAAGGCCCTGCTCACCAAGCGCGACCAGATCCTCGCCACCGGGGCCAAGCTCGTCATCGCCCCCTGCCACAACTGCTGGGACGCCATCCGCGACCTCGAGGAAGAGTACCACATCCACATCGACTGGTCGTTCCTCAAGCCGCTTCTGCTCAAGATGGTCATCGTGCCCGAGCACTTGAAGCCCAAGGACGAGGAAGACGAGGAATAGGCCGGCGCCGCGCCGATACGGCAACCACCTCACACGATCAGGGGGTCCGGAATGTTTGGTAAAATAGTGTTTGCGACTTCGGGAGCGCCGGATTGCGACAGCGCCGCCCGCGTGGCCTTCGACATGGCGGGCCGCTACGGCTCGGAGATCATCGTCTTCCATTGCCTGGGCATCCTGGGCAAGGGCGACAGCAACCTCGTGCGCGACGTGCGCACGGGCGAGGAAGTGGACGCGGACGAGGAATACCTCGAGGGCGTGCGCGAGGAACTGCGCACCACCTACGCCATCCAGCTCTCGGGCTGCCCCAAGGCCCGCATCGAGATCGCCGTGGGCAACCCCTCCCGCGAGGTGTTGCGCGTGGCCCGCAAGGAGGACGCCGACCTCGTCGTCATGGGCGCGCGCGGCCAGGGGCTCGAGGTGGGCGGCTTCTACAAGCGCGGCGTCATCGGCGGCACCCACGAGAAGGTGGCCAAGTCCGCCCGCTGCCCGGTGTTGACCGTGGCCCGGCCGGCCGCCTCCTTCTGGGGGGGATTCTCCAACATCGTCTTCGCCACGGACTTCTCCAAGGCGTCGGAATCGGCCTTCAAGCTGGCCGAGACCATCGCCAAGGACGTCCAGGGCGATCTGCATCTGTTCCACTGCGTGGACCTCGACCGCCTGCAGTCGCCCATCGCCCTGACCCAGGAGGGCATCGAGGCCCGGCTGGCCGAGGCCCGGCGCAAGATCCACGTCGCCTACGCCGCGAAGCTCGGCGACCTGGCCAAGCGGACCACCATTGAGGTCTGGGAAGGATCGCCCTATGTGGAGATCGTCAAGTTCGCCCGTGAACGGCAGGCCGACCTCATCGTCATGGCCCACCACACTCGCGAGCTCGATCCCGACGAGCGGCCCTTCGGCAGCACCCTGGAACAGGTCCTGGTGCGGGCCACCTGTCCCGTGATCAGCATCAACCGCCCGGACAAGCTGCCCCCGGCGGGCGATGCCTAGCGTCGCTTTCGGCCGTTCCCGGCCCGTCGCGCCCCGGCGCGGCGGGCCGGGGAATGGTGTTTGCGTTTACAAAAAAACTTGCGTTTTTTTGCGCGACGTCAGCGCGGCCCCGGCGCCAGTCCCTCCACGCAAAGGAGAAGTGGAACCATGACCAAGAAAACCATTCTGACCGTGGACGACGATCCCAATATCCGCGACTACCTGGAAGCCGTCTTCACGGACAACGGGTACAACGTGGTCACCGCCGAGAACGGCGACAAGGCCATGGAGATGCTCAAGGACCTGCGTCCCGATCTCATCACCCTGGACGTGGAGATGCCCGACAAGTCCGGCCCCTGGGTGAGCCGGGCCATCCAGAAGGACAGCTCCCTGGCCTCCATTCCCATCGTGGTCATCACCGGGCACAGCGAGCTGACCTACATCATCCCCAAGGCGGCCGCCTTTCTGGCCAAGCCCTTCGAGGCCGACGAGGTCGTGCGCGTGGTGCGCGGCATCCTCGGCGACTAACCCCGGTCCGGGGAGGCCGCTTTGCGGCGGCCTCCCCGGACCGGCCGGCCTGCCGGCCAGGACGAGGTGGTCGAGCCCATGAGCGAATCACTGCTTTTAGTCGACGACGAGGAAGACATCCGCAGGTTTTTGGGGCTTTTTCTCGCCGACCTCGGCTACGACGTCCACGCCGCGGCCAACGGCGAGGAGGCCCTGGCCGTGTTCGACGCGGTCAAGCCGTCCATCGTGCTCACGGACATCAAGATGCCCGTCATGGACGGGCTGGAACTGCTCAAGCGCCTCAAGGCCCGGAATCCGGACACGGAAGTGGTCATGATCTCCGGCCACGGCGACATGGACCTGGCCATCAGCTGCCTGCAAAACGACGCCGCCGACTTCGTCACCAAGCCCATCAACCACGATATCCTGGACGCGGCCTTAAAGCGCATCGACGAGAAGCTGTCCATGCGCCGGGAGCTGCGGCAGTACACGCAGAACCTGGAAAAGCTCGTGCGCGAGAAGTCCAGCCGCGTGGTGGAGCTCGAGCGCCAGCTCGCCGCCGGCCAGATGGCCGAGACCATGTGCCAGGCCATCTCCGGCCTCTCGGCCGACCTCGGCGAGGGGGCCGGCTACTTCAACGAGATGCCCTGCTTCGTGGCCGTGCACAACGCCTCCCTCGCAGTCGTGGCCACCAATCAGCTCTACAAGGACCGCCTGGGCGACATGGTCGGGCACCACAGCTGGGAGGCCTACGCCGGCCAGGCCCTGCGCGGCGCGGACGGCCCTATCCGCAAGACCTTCGAGACCGGCAAGGGCCAGCGCTCGCGCGAGACCATGCTCTGCAAGAACGGCCGTGAGCTGCCGGTCATGGTCCACACCTCGCCCATCGCCGCCACCAACGGCAAGGTGGAACTGGTGCTGGAAATGGCCGTGGACGTGAGCGAAATCAAGCGCCTCCAGGAAGAGCTGAGGGTCACCCAGCAGAAGTACATGGACCTTTTCGACGCCACCCCCTGTTACATCGCCGTGCGCGACAGGCAGGGCAAGGTGGTGGCCAACAACCGCCGCTTCGTGGAGGACTTCGGCGAGGGCGTGGGCCGCACCTGCCACGATGTCTTCACCCACCGCCCCGAACCCTGCCAGGACTGCCCGGCCGAACAGACCTTCGCCGACGGCGAGCCCCATTTTCAGGAAACGGTCGTCACCACCCGCGACGGCCGCCAGCGCAACGTGCTCATCTCCACGGCGGCCATCCGCAACGCCGCCGGCGAGGTGGTCGAGGTCATGGAGATGGCCGCCGACATCACGAGCATCCGCGAGCTGCAAAGCCATCTCACTTCGCTCGGGCTGATGCTCGGGTCCATCTCCCACGGGGTCAAGGGCATGCTGACGGCGCTCGAGGGCGCGGTCTACCGCGTGGAGTCGGGCCTGCGGCGCGGCGACGTGGCCCGGTCCCAGGCCGCGGCCGAGGCGGTCAAGGCGCTGGTCGGCCGGGTGCGGGCGCTGGTCCTCAACGTCCTTTATTACGCCAAGTCCCGGGAGCTGGCCCCGGAGACCGTGGACGCGGCCGCCTTCGCCGCCTCCCTCGCCCAGACCGTGGCCCCCAAGGCCGTCCGGGAGGGCGTGACCCTCGACGCGGACATCGCCTCCGATCTCGGCGAAATGTCCGTGGACGCCGCCAACCTGCAGGCCGCCCTGGTCAACATCCTGGAAAACGCCGTGGACGCCTGTGTGGCCGACACGGCCAAGCCCGAGCACCGCATCGCTTTCCGCGTCTCGCGCCAGGACCGCTCGATCGTCTTCGACATCGAGGACGACGGCATGGGCATGGACCAGGAAACGCGCGAGAAGGCGTTCACGCTGTTCTTCTCGTCCAAGGGCCTGCGCGGGACCGGACTTGGCCTTTTCATCGCCCACGACATGGTGGCCAAGCACGGCGGCGCCATCGACCTGACCTCCCAGCCCGGGGTAGGCACCCGCTTCGTGGTGCGCATCCCCGACACGCCGCCCGTGGTCGAGGCTGCGTCAGCCGCTCAGTCCGCCTGATCGTCCAGGGCGGCGATGAGGTCGCCCATATCCGAGAAAGCCCCCATGTCCAGGCAGCTTCCGGCCGTGTCCGGGGCGGGCCGGCCCGTGGCCGCCAGGATGGCCGCGTCGGCCAGGGCCAGCTCCCGGGCGATGTCCGGGGCGTGCAGGTAGGGCAGGCGCGCGCCGGTCATGATCAGGGTCTCGTAGTTGCTCGCCGCCAGGGCCTGCTCCTGCTGGCGGGCCCGGCGCAGCTGGGCGGAGAGCCTGCCCCGGTGCCGCATCAGCGCCGGCAGGGGCAGGGCGGAGGGCTCCAGGCCGCCCAGGAACCGCACGACATAGGCGAGCGTGTCCAGGGCTTGCGGCGTTTCCACCGGCAGGCGCGAGGCCACGGCCCGGGCCAGGGAGGTGGCCCCCGCGCTCCAGTCGGGCGGCCCGGCGCGCCGGGCCGCCACGGCCGTCTCCAGGGCGGCCTCGGGGCCGAAGCGGTCCGCGACGGCGGCGGCCACGGCGTCCGGCAGGGTGCGCGTGGGGCCCAGGCGCGAGACGAAGCGGCAGGCGGCCTCTTCGCTCAGCGGCACGGCCAGACGCGTCCCGTCCGGCAGCGCCGCGACGACGCGGCGCACGCGCTCTCCCAGGCGACGGGCCAGTTCGGCTGCCCCGGCCGCGTCGAGCCGGGCCGCGCCCAGGCGGGGCTCCAGAGCCCGGGCCGTGTCCTCGCCCGGGAAAAGGAGCAATTCGGCCAGGCTGGCCCCTTGGGGATCGTCGGCGTCGGCCGCCAGGGCGGCCAGCCGCTGCGGCGGCAGGTCGCCGTGGGTGGAGCGGATGAAATGGGCCACGGCCGCGTCCTGGGGCAGCCCGGCCTCGAGCAGGGCGGCCATGGCCGCGAGCAGGTCTTCCATGGGATCGTCGCGCATGCCTTCCTGGTAAGCCCGACCGCTGCGCCTGTCCACCGGAAGGGACAGCCTCGAGACGGGATTCCCGTTGACAGGGCTTCGCCCGGTAGTTTACCAAAAAAGTTAATTAGGCCCAGGGTCTAGGGTCGCGAAAAGGGCTTTTTCGAGTGACCCCCGGGCCGTGACGACACCGTTTCCACGGCAGCGAGGCAGCCCCATGTCGCAGAAAATGGACTTTTCCGGCTACGACCCCGGCCCCTTTCACGACGAGATGTTCACCCCCTCCGGCGCGCCGCGCCCCGGCTGTCGGATGCTTTACGAAAAAATCATCTCCCTTCCGGCCGGCGAGATCCTGGCCCGGCAGGCCGCCGCCGAGCAGGCCCTCTACGACATGGGCATCACCTTCACGGTCTACGGCCACGAGGACGGTACGGAAAAGATCTTTCCCTTCGACATCGTGCCGCGGGTCATCGAGGCGGCCGAGTGGGATACGTTGGAGCGGGGGCTTATCCAGCGCATCGCGGCGCTCAACCTCTTCATCGCCGACGTCTACGGCAAGGGCCGCATCATGGCCGACGGCGTGGTGCCGCGCTCGGTGGTGGAATCCTCCTCGGGCTATTTTCCCGAGTGCCTGGGCCTTTCGCCGCCGCGCGGCATCTGGTGCCACATCACGGGCACGGACCTCGTGCGCGACGAGCACGGACGTTTCCTCGTGCTCGAGGACAACCTGCGCTGTCCGTCCGGCGTCTCCTACGTCCTGGCCAATCGCCGCATCTTGAAGCGCGCCTTCCCCCAGGTGTTCGAGGCCATCGACATCCGGCCCGTGGACGACTATCCGCCGCTTCTGCTCGACATGCTCCAATTTATCGCCCCCCAGGGGAACTCCCGGCCCACGGCCGCGCTGCTGACCCCTGGCGTGTTCAACTCCGCCTATTTCGAACACACCTTCCTGGCCCAGCAGGCCGGCATCGAACTGGTCGAGGGCCGCGACCTGGTGGTCGTGGACGGCTTTGTCCACATGCGTACCACCAAGGGCCTCAAGCGCGTGGACGTGCTCTACCGCCGGGTGGGCGAGGACTTCCTCGATCCCACGGTCTTCCGGCCGGATTCGCTCCTTGGCGTTCCCGGCATCATGGACGTGTACAAGGCCGGCCGGGTGGCCATGGCCAACGCCCCGGGCACGGGCGTGGCCGACGACAAGGTGGTCTACGCCTACGTGCCGCGCATGATCCGCTACTATCTCGGCGAGGAGCCGCTGCTCGACAACGTCGAGACGTTCCTGTGCTGGGAGGACAAGGCCCGGCGGCACGTGCTGGCCAATCTGGACAAGATGGTGGTCAAGGCGGCGGCCGAATCCGGCGGCTACGGCATGCTGGTCGGACCGGCGGCCACGCCCGAAGAGCGCGAAGCCTTCGCCGCCAAGATCGAGGCCAATCCGCGCAACTACATCGCCCAGCCCACGGTCGGCCTCTCGCGCACGCCGGTCATCGTGGGCGACCACTTCGAAGGCCGCCACGTGGATCTGCGCCCCTACGTGGTCTACGGCGAGAACATCCGCGTCATCCCCGGCGGTCTGACGCGCGTGGCGCTCAAGAAAGGCTCCCTGGTGGTCAATTCGTCCCAGGGAGGCGGCAGCAAGGACACCTGGGTCCTCGGCGGTCCGGCCGCCTAGGAGAGAGCCTCTTCGATCAAGACCGCCCAACCGGCAAGGAGCCTTCCATGCTGAGCCGCGTGGCCGACGCCATCTACTGGATGAGCCGCTACCTGGAGCGGGCCGAGAACATCGCCCGGTTCATCGACGTCAACTGGCACCTCACCCTGGACGCGCCCGGAGCCGTGACCGAGCAGTGGACGCCGCTGGTGCGGGCCATGGGCGACTGGGACCTGTTCTTGGAAAAGGGCGTCTCCCAGGACCGCGACGGGGTCATCCGTTTCATGGCCTTCGACCAGGCCTCGCCCAACTCCATCGTCTCCTGCCTGTCCCACGCCCGGGACAACGCCCGCACCATCCGCGAGATCATTCCCACCGAGATGTGGGAGCAGATCAACACCTTCTACCACCTGGCCCGCGACGCCGCCCGGAGCAGCAAGGCCATCCTCGACAACCCCTACCAGTTCTGCGACGAGGTCAAGCGCCGCGACCTGACCATAAGCGGCATCGCCAGCGACGCCATGTCCCACGACGAAGCCTGGGACTTCCTGCGCCTGGGCAAGCTCGTCGAGCGGGCGGACAAGACCTCGCGCATCCTCGACGTCAAGTACTTCATCCTGCTGCCGCACCCCACGGACGTGGGCTCCAACCTCGACTACGTGCAGTGGGCGGCGCTGCTCAAAGCCATCAGCGCCCTGGAGGCCTACCGCCGCCGCCACGGCCGCATCCAGCCCGACCGCATCGTGGAGTTTCTGCTCCTGGACCACGATTTTCCCCGCTCGGTGCTGGCCTGCCTGCTGCGCGCCCAGCAGTGCCTGCACGCCATCACCGGCACGCCCATGGGCTACTTCGGCAACCCGGCCGAGAAGCGCCTGGGGCACCTGTGCGGCGACCTGGCCTACAAGGGCGTGGAGGAGATCTTCGCCTCGGGCCTGCACGAGTTCACCGATGACCTCCAGACGCGGATGAACCTCGTGGACGAGGCCTGCTACGCCACGTTTTTCTCAACCTTTCCGGCTATTGACGCGGCCAGTCAACAATGAGAAGAAAAACCCCATGACATTTTGCCTGGGCATCACCGTGGAGGATGGCCTGGTCGGCATCGCCGACACGCGCATCACCTCGGGCAACGAGCTGACCACCGCCCAGAAGGTGACCACCTACCAGAACGGCAACGGGGCCTTTTTCCTCATGACCTCCGGGCTGCGCTCGGTGCGCGACAAGACCCTCACCTATTTCGACGAAGTCCTCGAAACCTGCCCCACGCCCTTCGACAAGCTCTACAAGGCCGTCAACGCCTTCGCCGGGGAGCTGCGCCGGGTGGCCGCCGAGGACAAGCCGTTCCTGACCGAGTCGGGCCTGCACTTCAACCTGCACGCCCTCATCGGCGGCCAGCTCTACGGCGACGCCGTGCACAAGCTCTACCTGGTCTACCCCGAGGGCAACTGGGTGGAGATCAGCCACGGCACGCCCTACCACATCATCGGCGAGGGCGGATACGGCAAGCCCGTGCTCGACCGCACCCTCAAGTATTCCGACCCGTTGCGCATGGCCCTCAAGGTGGGCTGCCTGGCCTTCGATTCCACCCGCATCAGCGCCTCGGACGTGGATTTCCCCATCGACGTGGTGCTCTACCACAAGGGCTGCCTGGACCTGGCCCAGCACCGCTACGAGAAGGAGGACTTGGCCGATATCTCCGCCTGGTGGCAGGAGCATCTGCGCGGCCTTGTCCACGACCTGCCGTCGGAATGGATCGACAACGTCGCCTCCAAGCTGACCAAGGTGTCCGACCGGCCCGCCTGCCGTCCCGCGCCCGCGAAGTGACGATCCGTGCTTTGCCTGATTTCGCACCACACGCGTTATGATTTCGGCCGGCCCGTGTTTCTGGAGCCGCATCTGCTGCGCCTTCTGCCGCGCCCGGACGCCTGCCAGCGCGTGCGCTTCCTGGACGTGGCCGTCTCGCCCGAGCCGGTCGGCCGCAGCGTCCTGACGGACCTTTCCGGCAACGCCGTGCTCTCGGCCTGGTTCGCGGACCTGACCGACCACCTCGACGTGCGGGTCACGGCCTCGGTGGAGACGTTGCGGGAAAACCCGTTCGATTATCTTCTGGACGCGCGGCAAAGCGTCCTGCCCGTGTCCCTGACTCCGGCCGAGGCCCTGGCCGCCGGCCCCAGCCTGACCCAGACGCCGCTCCCCCATCAGGCCGCCGCCGCCCTGGCCGAACGCCTGCGCCGCGACGGCGCCGAAACCCCCCAGGCCTTCGCCCTGGTCCTGCTGGACTGGATGGCCGAAAACCTCGTTTCCACCTCGCGCGAGGAGCCCGGGCTCCTGTCTCCCGATGCGGTGCTGGCCGCCGGGGAGGGGGCCTGCCGCGACCTGGCGCTGTGCTACATCGCCGCCTGCCGCCATGTGGGTATTCCGGCCCGTTTCGTCAGCGGCTACCACGAGGGCGACCCCGAACGCGAGGACCGCGACCTGCACGCCTGGGCCGAGCTGTGGCTGCCGGGCGGGGGCTGGCGCGGCTTCGACCCGGCCGTGGGCCTGGCCGTGGCCGACCGCCACGTGGCCGTGGCCACGGCCGCCGATCCGGCCGAGGCCGCTCCGGTGGTGGGCAGTTTTCGCGGCCAGGCCCTGTCGCCGCGCCTGACCCATGCCGTGCGCCTTTCCCTGGCCCCCAACGGCTAGAGGGTGCTTTTTTTTGTTGGGAAACGGGACGGGTTGGGCTAACACTCCACACATGGCAAGCGGCGTAGTGACGTACCGGAAGCAAGCGGCATTTGCTCCCACGGCGGCGAGGGGGCTTTTTTTTGTCCTGGCGTTGTGCCAGGTACTTCTCGCGGCCGTGCCGCTCCGGGCCCAGAAGCTTGATCTGACGCCCGAGGAAAAGGCCTTCATGGAGGCCCATCCCGTCATCCGCTACAGCGACACCGACTGGCGGCCCCTGTCCATTTACGAGGACGGCCGCATGAGCGGCCTGTTCCACGATTACTACGCCCTGATCTCCCGCAAGACCGGCCTGGCCTTCCAGTTCGAACCGGTCGGCGACGGTCGGGACTTCCAGTACGTGCTCGACGCCCTGCGCGAGAAGCGCATCGACATGATCGACGGTACGGGCAAGACCCCGGACCGGGCCGGTTATGCCCTGTTCGTGGGGCCGTTTTTGCGCTTTCCCCTGGCGGTCATGTCCCGGGACGACGCCACGGCCTATTCCCTGGCCACGCTTTCCCACAAGAAGGTCGCCGCCGGCCGGGGCGGCACGGCCTACGAATACCTCCAGGCCAACGGCCGCGACGTCGACCTGATCCCGGCCAAGGACGCCTCCGAGGCCGTGTCCCTGGTGGCCCTGGGCCAGGCCGACGCCGCCGTGGAGAATCTGGCCGTGGCCGCCTACGCCATCCGCGCCTCGGGCCTGACCAACGTCAAGATTTCCGGGCAGATGGATTATAATTTCGAGATCTACACCCTGGTGCGCGACGACTGGCCGCAGTTGGCCTCCATCCTCCAAAAGGCCCAGGCCCTGGTGACCGAGACCGAAAGGGCGGCGCTCATGGCCAAATGGCTGCCCGTCTACAAGGACGGGGCGGTCAATCCTGAGGCCGGCGCGGCGGCCAGCGTGACGGCGGGCGTGGGGCCGGCCATCGCCATGACCGACCGGGAGCGCGAGTACCTGGCCGGGAAAAAGGCCCTGTCCTACTGCGTGGACCCGGACTGGCCCCCGGTCGAGCGCATCGACGAGAACGGCCGCTATGTCGGCATCGGCGCGGATTTCCTGAAGCTCATCGGCGAACGCATCGGCGTGCCCCTGGTGCTCGTGCCCACGGCCTCCTGGAGCCAATCCCTGGAGGCGGTGAAAAAACGCCGCTGCGACTTCCTGCCCGCCGCCGGCGAGACCAAGGACCGCCGACGCTTTCTGCGCTTCACCTCGCCCTATCTGCGCTTCCCCATGGTGGTGGCCACGCGCAGCAAGGCCCCCTACATCGAGAACGCCGACAGCCTCGCCGGCAAGACCCTGGGCGTGGTCAACGGCTACGCCAGCCTCGACATCCTGCGAGCCAAGTATCCGGGCATGCAGCTCATGGAAGTGCCGAGCGTGGACGAGGGCCTCAAGCTCGTGGCCGACGGCCGGCTCTACGGCTACATCGACACCGTGCCGGCCATCAGCCAGGCCCTGGCCAAGGGGCACTTCAGCGACCTCAAGATCGCCGGCCGCCTCGAAGCCCACCTCGACCTGGCCATGGCCAGCCGCGACGACGAGCCCGAGCTGGCCTCGTTGTTCCAGAAGGCCGTCAACACCCTCACCAAGGAAGAGTCCGACGCCATCATGAAAAAGTGGTTGGCCGTGACCTTCGAGCAGGGCATCGATTATTCGCTGGTCTGGAAGATCGCCGCGGGGGCGGCCTGCGTCCTTTTCGTGGTGGCTTGGTGGAACCGCAAGCTCTCGCGCCTCAACCGCGCCCTGCGCCAGGCCAACGAGGCCCGCGACGCCGCCGCCCGGCGCGTGGCGGCGCTCCTCGACAACGCCGGCCAGGGGTTTTTGTCCGTGGACCGGGAAGGTACGGTGGACGCCCAGTACAGCGCCGAATGCCGCAATATCTTCGGCCGCGACGTGGCCGGCGAAAACGTGTCCGCGCTGCTTTTCCCCGACGACGAGGCCGGTCGGGCGGCCATGGCCGTCAACGTCCGGCGGGTGGTGGACGAGCCCGACGCCTACCGCCGCGATCTCTACATCTCGCTCATGCCGCCCAAGATCGCGCGCGGCGGGGCCCAGCTGCGCCTGGCCTACCGGCACCTGGCCGAGGACCGTCTCATGCTCGTCGTCACCGACGTCACGGGCGAGGCCCGGCTCAAGGACGCCGTGGCCCGGGAACGCAACCGGCTGGCCTGCGTGGTGGCGGCCGTGCGCGAGCAGCGCGACTTCTTCGCCGTGCTCGACGACTTCGCCGCTTTTCGCCGCGAGGGCGCGAGGCTGGCCCGGGCCGCCGCCGACGACCGGCAGGCCCTGGACGAGGTCTACCGCAAGGTCCACACCTTCAAGGGGCTTTTCCTCCAGCTCGAATGCGCCCACGCGGCCAGGGCCCTGGACGCTCTGGAGGAGCGCCTCTCGCGCCTGCGCCAGGACGATTCGCCCCGGCGCGAGGACGTCGCCGGGTTGCTCGGCGAAACATCCGTCGACGCCGCCCTGGAACAGGACCTGGACGTGGTGCGCCAGGCCCTGGGCCGGGAATATTTCGACCGCCGGGGCGAGGTCTGCCTCGACGGCGAATTGGCCGGGGCCCTGGCCGATCTGGCCGGCCGTCTCCTGGCCCGCCTGGACGAGTTCGGCCTGGACGGGGACGACGCCGCCGTGCTCGACGCGGCCCGGACGCTTCGCTGCGTCGACCTGCGCAAGCTCCTGGCCGCTTACCCCCGCACCGCCCAGCGCCTGGCCGAAGCCCACGGCAAACAGCTCGTCCCCTTCGCCGTGGAAGGCGACCCCGTCCTGGTCGATCCGGCCCGGTATACCCCCCTGGCCAAAAGCCTGATACACATCATCCGGAATGCCGTGGACCACGGGCTGGAATCCCCGGCCGAGCGCGAGGCCGAGGGCAAGGACGAGGCCGGCCGCCTGAGCCTGTCCGTCGCGGCCGGCGACGGCAAGGTCCGGATCGTCATGGCCGACGACGGTCGGGGCGCGGACGTCGGCGCGGTGCGCGCCCGGGCCTTCGAACTCGGGCTCGTCGGGGCCGAGGAACTGGCCGCCATGGACGACGCCGCCGTGCTCGGCCTCATCTTCCGCGACGGCTTCACCTCGCGCCGGGTGGCCGGGGAACTCTCGGGCCGGGGCGTTGGGCTGGCCGCCGTGCGGGCCGAGGCCCAGCGCCTGGCCGGGACCGTGTTTTTGGAAAACGATCCCGGCCGGGGGGCGCGCTTCGTCGTGGAAGTCCCCCTGGAGCCGCGGACTACGCCGCTGGAGCGCGCATGACCGAGCAGCTTGACATCGGCGCTTTCCTCAGCGCCCTGGCCCGACGCACCGACGCCTTTTTCCGCGAGGAACTCGGCATCGTCCTCTCCCCTCCCGCCTATCAGATCGACGACGTGCAAAAACTCGATCTGCGCCCCGTCACGGCCATCATGAGCGCCGCCGGGGGGCTCAAGCTCTACCTGGCCTACAGCTTCGACGTCTCGCTCCTCGACGCCGCCTTCGTGGCCTACACCGAGGGACTCGACATCGCCGAGGACGAACGCGAGGACGCCATCCAGGAAACCGCCGGGGACATCATCAACATCATCGTCGGCAACGCCCTGGCCGACATCGCCGGCAGCGGACCGGCCATCATCCTGTCCCCGCCCATCATCCTGACCGAGGCCAAGTCCGTCATGCGCCACCGCGCGGCCAAGTTCGTCTCGGCCGAACTCGCGGCCGCGCCGGGCGAACTCAGCATCCACCTGATCGGGCCGGGTGAGCTTTTCGACGACTCCCTGGAATATGTGAAGGAGCAGGCATGAAACCGCTTCGCATCATGGTGGTGGACGATTCCGGCCTCACCGTCAAAAAGATGGTCAAGCTGCTGGAGGAACTCGGCCACGAAGTGGCGGCCGTGGCCTCCACGGGGCAGCAGGCCGTCGAGGAATACGCCGCCGTGGCCCCGGACATCGTGGCCATGGACATCACCATGCCCGACCTCGACGGCATCGAGGCCACCCGCCGCATCATGGCCGTGGCCCCCGACGCCCGCATCGTCATCGTCACCTCCCACGGCCAGGAGCAGATGGTCATGGACGCCATCGAGGCCGGAGCCAAGGGCTACATCTTAAAGCCCGTCAAGATCGAAAAGCTCAAGGAAACCCTCGAAACCGTGGCCGCCAAGTACCTGCCATGAACGCCTCCATGCTCGAAAGCGCGCTTTTGCAGACGCATTTCGACGTCATTCCCTTCGGCATCTATGTGGTGGACGTGGCCACCTACGAGATCGTCTTCGTCAACCGGCACTTCCGCGAGACCCTGGGCGCGGCCGAGGGCAGCCGCTGCCACGAGGTCATCTTCGGCGAGTCCGAGCCCTGCCTGCACTGCCGCATCCCGGAGCTGCTCACCGGCACGGGCATGCCCAACGGCGTCACCGTCATCTACGACCACTACAACGAGCGCGAGGAACACTGGTACCAGATGCAGGAGAAGACCATGGGCTGGCCCGACGGCCGCGTGGTCAAGTACGCCATCGCCGTGGACATCTCCGAGCTCAAGGAGACCCAAAACCGCCTGGCCGAGGCTCATGCCGAGCTGGCCATCCGCAACAAGGACCTCTCCGCCCAGAACCGCATCCTCCAGGAGAACATCGAGCTGCGCGAACACGTCGAGCGCATCGCCCGCCACGACCTCAAGGCCCCGTTGTCCGCGCTCATCGGCCTGCCGCAGGTGCTCCTCGACAACTATGACCTGCCGGCCGAGGCTGAGAAAGTGGTGCGCCTCATCGAGCAGGCCGGGCATTCCATGCTGGAGATGCTCAACCAGTCCCTGGTGCTCTACCGCCTGGAGACCGGGGCCTACGACCTGACGCCGACCCCCGTCGACCTGGCCGACATGGTCAGGCGCACGGCGGCCCGCCTGTCCACCATGTCCGTGGCCCGGAGCCACGCCATCCGCCTGACCCGAAACGGCCGCCCCCTCGAGCCGGGCGAGTCCGTGCCCTGCGAGGGCGACGCGCTGCTCCTCGATCCCATGCTGCAAAACCTCCTGGTCAACGCCCTGGAGGCCTCGCCCCCGGACGGCGAGGTGGGCATCGACATCCGCGACGACGATCCCGAGTCCTTGACCATGGCCGTGGTCAACCGCGGCGAGGTGCCGCCGGCCATCCGCGACCGGATGTTCGAGAAGTACGTGACCATGGGCAAGCGCGGCGGCACGGGACTCGGGGCCTATTCCGCGGCGCTGGCCGCCCGGGCCCACGGCGGAGGCATCGCCCTGGACGCGTCCTCGCCCGGCCGGACCACGGTGGCCGTCAGGCTGCCGCGTCGCCCCGGAACCGCGCCATGATGCTGGAAAACGCCCTGTTCGAGAGCCACTTCGATCTCATTCCCTTCGGCATCTACGTCGTCGAGGCGGCTTCCTACGCCATCGTCTACAGCAACATGGCCTTCAACGAGCGCTTCGGCCGCCATTTCGGCCGCATCTGCCACAAGGCGCTCTACGACAGCGACGTACCCTGCCGCCACTGTCGTATGGCGCAACTCCTCACGTCCGACGGCCTTCCCCGGGGCGACACCCTGGTCTACGAGCATTTCAACGAGATGGACGACCGCTGGTACCAGATGCAGGTGCGGGCCATGACCTGGCCCGACGGTCGGGTGGTCAAGTACTCCATCGCCGTGGACATCTCCGACCTCAAGGATACGCAGAACCGCTTGGCCGAGGCCCATGCCGAACTGGCGCTCAAGAACATCGAGCTCGTGCGCCTGTCCACCACGGACATCCTCACGGGCCTGGCCAACAGGCAGCATATCGACGCCCGGCTGGAGGAGGGGCTTTCCCGCGCCGCCGCCCACGGGCGGCCCTATTGCCTCGTCATGCTCGACATCGACCATTTCAAGGAAATCAACGACCGGTACGGCCACCAGCGCGGCGACGCGGTCCTGGCCGCCCTGGGCGGGCGGTTGCGCCGGGGGGCGCCGGAAGGCTGCGAGGTCGGCCGCTGGGGCGGCGAGGAGTTCGTGGTGCTGTGTCCGGGGCTCGCCCTGGCCGAAGCCTACCTCCTGGCCGAGACCCTGCGGGACGCGGCCCACGGGTGCGACGCCGGCCTCGGGGAGACGCGCGTCACGTGCAGCTTCGGCGTGGCCGAGGCCCGTCCCGGCGAGACCGGCGAACGCCTGCTCGGCCGGGCCGACCAGGCCCTGTACGCGGCCAAGGCCCTGGGACGCGACCGTGTCGAGACGGGGTGACGCCGCTTTGCGATTGTCAAGCCTTTACACGCGCCTTAAAAATTCCTACCGCCAACGCTGGCACGCCGAAGCGGACAGCGGCGGGTTCGCCCGGCCCTCCCTTTTAACCGTAAGGAAGGCGCGACATGGATCAGAAACTGGCGAACCCGGCACCCCTCGGACTCATGGGCTTCGGCATGACCACGATTCTGCTCAACCTCCACAATGCGGGCTATTTCCCCATCGCCTCCATGGTGCTGGCCATGGGGATCTGCTACGGCGGCCTGGCCCAGGTGATCGCCGGCATCATGGAGTTCAGGAAAGGCAACACGTTCGGCCTGACGGCCTTTACCAGCTACGGCCTGTTCTGGCTTTCGCTGGTCGTGCTCATCGTCCTGCCCAAGCTGGGACTGGCCGAGCCGACATCCGAGGGCTTCATGGGCTGGTACCTGGTGTTGTGGGGGCTTTTCACCTTTTTCATGTTCCTGGGCACCCTGGGGACCAATTTCGTGCTCAAGTTCGTTTTCGGCTCCCTGACCGTGCTCTTTTTCCTGCTGGCGGCCAGGGACTGGTTGGAGTCTGCGGCCATCGGCCGCCTGGCCGGATTCGAAGGCATCCTCTGCGGAGCCAGCGCCTGCTATCTGGCCATGGCCGAGGTGCTCAACGAGAAATACGGCCGGGTCGTGCTGCCGATCGGCTGAACTCCCCTTGAGGGACAGGGCGTCGCCGCATCCCCGGCGCGGCGACGCCCTGCCGACGCTCGTCCCGGCTTCGGCCCGGCAATCGCGGCTCTGGTCCGGTCATGCGTGGCGTGCCGCCAAAGGGCCGATCGAGGTTTCATGACCAGCATCATTACGCAGCGCATCGCGCTTGATTTCGAATTCCCCGTCCTTTTCACCCGCGACGTGTTCGATCCGGCCAACCCCGCCCTGCTCGAGGCGGTGGAGCGGGCCGGCCCCGGGCCGCACCGCCTGGCCGCCGTGGTGGACGGCGGACTGGCCGCGGCCGACCCGGGGTTGGGCGCACGCTTCGCGGCCTACTGCGCGGCCCATGCCGACACGTTCCTCCTGACCGCGCCGCCCCTGGTCGTGGCCGGCGGCGAGGGGGCCAAGGCGGACTTCGCCGTGGTCGAGGCCGTGTGGAAGCTCATCTTCGAGGCCAGGCTGTGCCGCCAGTCCTTCCTGCTGGTCGTCGGCGGCGGGGCGGTGCTCGACGCCGCCGGCTTCGCCGCTGCCACGGCGCATCGGGGGGTGCGGCTGTTGCGCCTGCCGAGCACGGCCCTGGCCCAGAACGACGCGGGCGTGGGCGTCAAAAACGGCGTAAACGCCTTCGGCCGCAAGAACTACCTGGGCTGCTTCGCCCCGCCCTATGCCGTGGTCAACGACCACGCCCTGTTGGCGGCGCTCCCCGAACGCGAGACCAGGGCCGGCCTGGCCGAGGCTGTCAAGGTGGCGCTGGTGCGCGACGCGGCCTTTTTCGCCCGGCTGCGGGAGTTGGCCCCGCGCCTGGCCGTGCTCGAGTCCGACGCCCTGGAGGAGGCCAACCGCCGCTGCGCCCTGGCCCACCTCGAGCACATCGCCACGGGCGGCGATCCTTTCGAGCTGGGTTCGGCCCGGCCCCTGGACTTCGGCCACTGGGCCGCCCACGCCCTGGAGGAAGCCACGGGCGGCGAGCTGCGCCACGGCGAGGCCGTGGCCGTGGGCGTGGCCCTGGACACCGTCTACTCGGGTCTGGTCGGGCGCATCGGAGAAACCGAGGTCGGGCAGGTGCTGGCGCTTTTTTCCGACCTGGGCCTGGCCGTGTGGCATCCGGCCCTGGCCGGCCTCGACATGGAGGCCGCCGTGGACGCCTTCCGCGAGCACCTGGGCGGCCGGCTCCACCTGAGCCTGCTCGACGGCATCGGCCGGCGCGTCGAGGTCCACGAGGTGGATTTCGCCCGCATGGCCGCCGCCCGGGAGCGCCTGGCCGCCCGCACGGCCGCCGCGTAGACGGCCCGACAGCAAAGGAGGGCGTCATGCCGCCGGTCACCTACTGCACCAACATCCACGCCGGGGAGACCCTGGCCGAGACCATGGACGCCCTGGCCGCGCACACCCTGCGGGTCAAGGCGGCCTTGCTGCCGCACGAGCCCTTTCCGGTGGGGCTGCGGCTCTCGGGCCGGGCCAGCCTGGAGCTGGCCCAGGACGGCGCGGCGCGCCGGCTCGGCCAGTGGCTGGCCGCCAGCGGCCTTTGCGTGACCACGGTCAACGCCTTTCCCTATGGCCGCTTCCACGACGCCCCGGTCAAGGAAGCGGTCTACCTGCCGGACTGGCGCGACCCCGAGCGCCTGGGCTACACCCTGCGCCTGGCCGGGGCCCTGGCCGGCTGGCTCCCCGAAGGCGCGACCGGGTCGCTGTCCACCGTGCCGGTGGGTTTCCGGCGGGGCTTTCCCGAGGCGGACATGCCCCAAGCCCTGGCCAACATGCGCCGGGCGCTCGCGGCCCTGGCCGCCATCGAGGACCGCACGGGGCGCGTCCTGCGTTTGTCCGTGGAGCCCGAACCGGGCTGCCTGGTCGAGACCACGGAGGACATGATCGCCCTGTGCGACGCCCTGGACCCGGACGGCACGTGCCGGCGGCACCTGGCCGTGTGCTACGACTGCTGCCATCAGGCCCTGCAATACGAGGACCCGGCCGCGTCCCTGGCGCGTCTGGCCGCGGCCGGCGTCACGGTGGGGCATGTGCAGGTGTCCTCGGCCCTGCATCTGGAAGGGGCGGACCTGTCGCGGCTCTCCCGTTTCGTGGAGCCTGTCTATCTGCATCAGGCCGTGGCGCGACTGGAAGACGGGAGCCTGCTGCGTTTCGACGATCTGCACGAGGCCCTGGCCGCGTCGCGTCCGGACGTGACGTCCTGGCGCGTGCACTTCCACCTGCCCGTCTTCGTGCGCCAGCTGCCGGAATGCGAGACCACACAACCCTTCTTGCAGGAGGCGCTGCCCCTTTTTGCCAAGGAAACGCCCATGGAAGTGGAAACCTACACCTGGAGCATCCTGCCGCCCGATCTCAAGATCGCGGACGTGGCCGCCTCCATCATCCGCGAGATCGCATGGGTGGAAGAAGCAAGAAGCGGGAGCCTTGACGCTCCGTCGTCGGCTTATTAAGCAATAAGACGGACACGGGCGCGGCCATTGCCCTTCGTGCGGCGCTTCATGGGAAGCAGGACCGTCGCTTTCGATAAGGATTGTTTCTCGCCTGGTTTTTTCTCGTGGTTCCTGCGCCCGAATCGCGGGGAAGCGACATCGGCCGCCAGCCGCAATGCCGGACGACCGGCACGGGGGACCCCATGAAGGCATCGACGCCGCGCCGCTGGTGCATCCGCTTTCTCTTCTGGGTCTTCTGCCTTTTCCCCCTGACGGCCGCCGCGGCGACGGGCAACCAGCTTTCCTCGACCAACGACAGCGATTACCAGACTGCCCTGGCCGCCATCGACGCCCAGGACTACAACACCGCTCTCGTCTCTCTCAACAACGCTCTCACCAACAACGGCAACAACGGGTACGTCTACCTGGCCAGGGCCAAGCTCGATCTGCTCTACTACCTGCCGTCCACAGCCGTAAGCGACGCGGGCACCGCCGTGTCGCTCCTGCGGGGTTCCGACACCTGCGACCAGTTTCTGCCGACCGACAGCCCCCTGCTGCTCGTGGGGACGAATTCGTACAATAGTCTCTACGGCTCTTCAGGTTTGACGGGATATTCCCCCTACAGCAGCATCCTCAATCTCACTTCCATTTCGGGCCTCTCGACCACCGGCACGACCACCACTGGGACGACCACCACCGGCACGACGACGGGCACGACCACCGGCACGGCCGGCACGACGGCTTCCTCGACGTCTTCGACGACTTCAGGCTCCACCTCGTCCGCCTCGACGAGCTCCTCGCTTTTCGCCTCCTCCAGCGGCAGCCAGAAATTGCCCGTGGCCGAGGACTTGACGGACAAGGACAAGGTCAAAAATGAAACGATGAATCAATACAATGAATTATTGACGCAGATGTCCATGTATTCCGCTTATTGCGGGGGCATCTACCTGAACAACCTCACCAGCCTCGTGGAAGGCTACGCCACGCTTGGCCGGGGCTATCTGCTGGGACAGAACTACGCCCAGGCGCAGCGGGGCTTCGCCGCCGCCCTGGAACTCGACCAGGACGACGCCAAGGCCGCGGCCGGCCTGGGACTGGCCTACCTGGGGCAGGGCGCGGCCTCGGCGGCGCTTTCCCAGCTCAATCTGGCCGTGACCTACGCGCCGAGCGAACCGGCGGCCTACGTGGCCCGGGGGGCCTACTGGGTGAGTGTGGGGGATTACGGTCGGGCGAACGAGGAATACGAGACGGCCGTGGCCCTGGACGGAAGCTGTCTGGCGGCCTACGCCTGTTTCGGACTGTTGCGCGCCCTGCAGGGCGACTACAAGTACGCCCTGGAAGCCTACGACAAGGCGCTGTCCCTCAACGCCAACTATGTCCTGGCCCTCGTCGGCCGGGCGGCCGCCTGGTCCGCCCTGGCTTCGAGCGTCTCGGACACGAGTCTGGCCTCGACCTACACGCAAAAAGCCCAAAACGATCTGGGCCAGGCGCAGAAACTGCAGACTGCCGTGACCAATTCCGCCAACGCGTCGGTATATTACGCCTCGAGCGTTTATGGAACCGGCGGGTTTTCCAACGCCTACTACAACTCCTCCGGAACCTACGGCACGACCGGCAGCTACAGTTCCTCCGGCACGACGACGTCCATCACCGCTCCGGTGATCGGCACGTTCTACTGAGCCCCGCCCTCAGCGGGGCCTGTCCAGCACCACGGCCACGGACATGTCCGCGTCGAGCCCGCCTTTTGGGGAAGGCTGCAGGATGAGTTGGCGCACGCGCACCCCGAGCGCCGGGGCCTCCACCTGTTGCAGGAAGGCCAGGAAGCGTTCCATGGGTAGGCCAGACAGGCGCAGGTCCACGGCCATCTCCCGGCGCCCGCCGCCCACGTCCCTGTTGGCCGGGCGCATGAATTCCACGTGGTCCTTGACGCCTTCCCTGGTGGCCGCGCCCTCGACGAAGGAAAAAATGGTGAAGCCTTCCGGCCTGGCCGGAGCGGGCGGGCCCTGTTGCGCCCCCTCGATGCCGGCCGCCAGGCGCTTGGCCTCGGATTCGGCCCGCAGACCGGCCTCCAGTCGCTTCTCCCGCACCGTCAGGCCGTCGGCCAGGGGCGCGGCCACCCACAGGTAAAAGCCGACTGCCAGGGCCGCCGCTCCGGCGGCCAGCACGACGGGATGGGGCAGGCGCGTGTTCACGTCCCCGAGCCTCCCCGGCCGGCCAGACGCATGTCGAGCTGGAATTCGACCTGCTTTTTCTCGGGCACGTTTCTGGCCCCTTTGATTTCCACGTCGGTGAAAAGCGGCGTGGCCGAAAGGCGTCGCTTGACCTCCTCCACGGTGTTGTAGTCGTCGGCCGTGGCGTCGATGGTGGCGCGCTGGCCGTCCAGGGAGAGGCGGCGCACCCGGACGCGTCCGCCCGGACCCACGGCCTGGTGGATGGCGGCCAGGGATTCGAGGGCCGTTTTCGAGGCGACGCCGCGATCCCGGGCCTGGTCGGCCTGCTCGGCCAAGCGGCTTCGCAGCACGGACAGCTTCTGGGCCAAGGTGAGCCCCGGCGCGGCGTCCGGGGCCGCCTGTCCGACCAGGGCGGCCGTCCGCTCCCGGGCCGCTTCGATGGCCGCGTCCAGACGGTGGTAGGACCACCACACGCAGCCGACGGCGGTCAGGAGCAACAGGGCCAGGCAGATCCCGGCCACGGCCAGGCCGCGCCGCTTGACGGTCGCAGCGATGACCGGAGCCAGTTCGCCGCGCAGGAAATTCACCGGCCCGGGTTCCCCGATCCCGAGCAGGGCAATTCCGTAGGCGGCGGCGAAACGGTCGGGCAGCGGCGAGCCGCCTGGCAGGAGCGGCCAGTCAGGCTGCCCGGCCGCGACAAAAACGGGAGCCTCCAGCGCCCGGCCCAGAGCCTTCCCCACCGCCGGATCGGTCAGGCCGGACACGAAAAGGCGCATGTCCCGGGGCGGGCTCGGCGACACGGCGGCCAGGCTCATGCGGACCTCCCGGGCCAGGATGTCGGCCAGGGCGGGCGTTTCGCCCGGGGGAACGGGCAGGGCGCGCCAGACGGCGGGTGCGCCGTCGATGCGGCACAGACAGGACAGGCGGCCGCCGTCCCGGTGCAGGAGCAGGGAGGCCCCGTCAGGGGCGAGCCGGGCCAGGAGCGCGTCGAGGCCGGCCAGGTCCAGGCAGGCCGCGCCCGGGGCGAGCAGGTGCTCGCCGAGGACTCCAAGCATGGCCGCCAGGGGAGCCAGGGGGATGGCCGCCGCCAGGGCCACCAGGGCCGGCGGCGGTTCCAGGGCGGTCGGCGTCCAGGACAGGGCCGCCTCGGCCAGGGGATAGGGCAGGTGGGATTCCAGCTCGGGGCCGAGCACCAGGTCGATCTTGCCTCGGGCCGTGAAGGGAAAGCGCAGGCGTCGCAGGACGGCCTGGCCGGCGTCGAGCCCGAGCACGATCCGATCGGCCCCCAGGCCCGCGGCCAGCGCCGTCTGGGCGGCCAGCCTGGCCAGGGCTGCCGGCGCTGTCCCCGCATCGGGAACTACCTCGGCCAGGCGTATCTCGGCGGTCGCACGCATGCGGGCAAGACGCAGCAGTTGCACGGCGTCTTCGCGACAGAGCATGGACAGGACCGATGGAGCCATGGAGGGGTTGTGGCACGCCGCTTGGGTCAGCGCAACTCCCTGTAGAGGACGTCCCAGTCCGGCGCTTTTGCGGAACGCCGCTGTTGGTTCCGTTTGAGTACGGCGAAAAGGCGCTTGGAGGCGGCTCCGGAAACGCCTTCCAGGGTCACGGAAAAGTACACGCTGCGGGTCGTCAGGATTTCGCTCGGCCACCGGAGGCCCTGGTCCGGGGCGGCCTGGCCGAGCCATTCCAGGGTTTCGAGCCGGTCGCGGCGCACGGGATCGCGCCGGTAGTCGTCCAGTGCCTTGGCTACGGTCCGGGCCCGGGAGGCGTCGATGTTCGCGGGCAGGGCGGCCAGGACCTCCACGGGGGCGGTGTTGACGTTGACAAGCCCCGGCCCCCAGACGGTGAGGAGGCTGAAAAGCCCCGGCGTCTTGTCGCGGCCGTAGAGGAGCTCTCGGGAAAAGCCCTTGACGCAGAGCAGCTCGCCCAGGGTGTCCAGGGAATTGTTCTTGACCCGGTAGGACAGGGCGTCGGCCTGGTAGGCGGCATCCTCGGCCCCGCCGTTTGCCGGGACGTCGTCGGGATCGAGCCAGTCGACGAGGGCGGCCAGGAGGGCTTGCGCTTTTCCCGACGGCAGGGAGAAGGGCGGGGCCTGGAGCAGCCGCAAAAAGACGGCCCCGTACACGGCATGGCCGGTCAGGCCGGGGTGCAGGCTGTTGACCGGGAATTTGCCCAACTCGTCGTCGATGCGGCCCTGCAACTGCCCATCCAGGAACCATTTACCGGGATAGGACGTGAGTTGCGGAAAGGAGGCCCAATCCTGGGTGAGGTTGACCGAGGCGCGGGACGCCTCGTCGGCCGCGAGCAGGCTCGCGGCGGCGAGCAGCCCGGATTCGGCCATGGCCTCGGCCTGGCGGGAATAGATGCCGGCATAGGCGGAAAAAACCTCGAGCTGGGACGTGCGCACGGTCTGCACGGCCAGGGCGGAAAGCAGGGCCACCAGGGCCAGCACGAAAAGCAGCACCGCTCCGCTAGCGCCTCGCATCAGCGGCCCCCGGAGAAGAGGGCGCGGGCCGGGAGGTTGACGCGCACGTCCAGGGGAAAGCGTTGCCCCGAGACGACCATGACGCCCGTGAGCCGGACCTGGGCCGGCAGGGGGGAGGCGTTGCCCCGTTCGCGGGAAAGGCTGTCCCAGGCGGAGGCGGCTTCGTCGCCGGAACCTGCGGCGAACCGGATGTCCGGGTTTTCGACCCGGGCCAGAAGGACCGTCTCGTTCCAGCGCTCCTCCTGTCCGGCACGGCGGGGGACCGTGGCGGCGACGCGTTCGCGGCGCACGAGGCTCGCCTGCTTGTCCTTGCGCAGCGTCTCGTCCTGGCGCAGCCGGTATTCCACCCGGTTGAAGCCGTGGGAGGGAAAGGGCTGGCCCGGGTCGAGGGTGGCGGCGGTGGCCAGGGACAGAAGCCTCGTGTCCGTCTGGCCGGACAGGCTCGTGGCGGGCGCGCCGCCGAGGAACGCCACGGCGTCTCTGACCGCGCCCGCGGCCTTGTCCACGTAGATGACGGAGCCCAGGTCGTTGGCCAGGGCCAGGCGCACGAGCTCCCGGGCGGATTCCGTTTCCAGGCGCACGGCCGCCTCCTCGGACAGGCGCATGACCTGGGAGGCCACGGAATAGCTGCCGACCATGACCAGGCCGGCGATGAGCAGGGCCAGGAGCACCTCGACCAGGGTGAAGCCGGCCTGGCCGGAGCGCGCCGGGGTCACGGCCTGGCCTCCAGGCGCGAGAAGGTCACGGACACGGGGCGCGAGCCCTTGGATCGGACCTCCACGGAGAGGACCCTGAAAAACGTGTCCGGCGTGGCCGTGAGCGCCACCTCCCAGGAAAAGTCGTCGTCCGGCGCGGGAAACTCGCCCGAGGCGTTGGTCATGGCCCCTTCGCCGGCGAGCTCCACCTCGGCCAGCTTGTCCGAGGCGAGCTGGCCGGCGTGGCGGGTGCGCGCCGCCTCGATGCGGCGTTCCTGGAGCTGGACCAGTCCGGCCAAAAGTGACACCAGGGCGATGGCCAGGATGGCCACGGCGATGAGGGTCTCGAGCAGGGCCTGGCCGGCCTGGCGACGGGACGCGTCAGGGGGCACGGCGGTCAGGTCCCGGTCCTCGGCAGGGGGGCGTCGGCCCAGGGCAGGCGGGGTGCGCCGTGGGTTTTGGCGAAACGCTCCATGGCCGTGTCCAGGTCGGACTGCAGCAGGTCCACCCGGCAGCCCACTTCGGAAACGGCAAGGGCCGAGGCCTTGCCGGCGGCGTCGGCCAGGCGGATGAAGGCCGGCTGGCAAAGGCCCTGGGGCCGCAGCACGATGGTCGTGACGTCGGGCTGGCGGGTCTCGCCGCCGTTGGTGAGGACGAGCGTCGGCCGGGCGGCGGCCGGGAGGTCGGTCGTGACGGCCATGTCCCGGCCGTCCTTGGCCGCGGGCGCGCGCGGGGTCGGGGTGGCGGCCGAGCGGCCGGAAGCCGGGCCGGTCGGATTGAGGGGGCCGGGAACGGCTCGCTCGACCTGCACGGCCCGGCATTTGCCCCTGGCCCAGTCGATGTCCACGCGCCAGTCGCTGCCGGTGAGCAGGGCCTCGGCCCGGGCCCGGCGCAGCACGCCCTGGAGCACCCGGGCGGCGGTCTTCTCCCCTTCCCGGGACAGCAGGCCGGAAAGCAGCGGCAGGGTCAGGCCGGCGGCCACGGCCATGACCACGAGGGCGATGGTCAGCTCCACCAGGGTGAAGCCGGCCGCGCCGGCCGGACTCGCCGGGCATGGACGGCGTCTAGCCGCCAAGGTCCCAGCTCTTGATGTCGGCGTTGACGCCTTCGCCGCCTTCCTCCTGGTCCGCGCCGAGGGAAATCAGATCGAAGTCGCCGTGCTCGCCGGGGCAGATGTAGACGTAGTCGCGACTCCAGGGGTCCTTGGGCACGGTGTCGACATAGCCCTTGGCCGGGTAGTTCTGGGGCACGCGGCCGATGCTCGGCTTTTCCTTGAGCGCCCGCAGGCCCTGCTCGGTGGTGGGGTAGAAGCCGTTGTCGAGCTTGTATTGCTTGAGCGCCATGGACAGGCTCTCGATCTGCATCTTGGCCTTGACCACCCTGGCCTTGTCCGGCTGGTCCACGATGCGCGGCAGCACGAGCCCGGCCAGGACGCCCAGGATCACGATGACCACCATGAGCTCGATCAGGGTGAAGCCGGCCGCGCCGCTGCGGCGCGTGGCGGAAAGGGTGCGCTGGTCCATGAAGCCTCCTTCGCGGCGCGTGGGTGCGGGGATCAACCGATGAGGCTGCTCATCTCGAAGATGGGCAGGAGCACGGCCAGGACCATAAGCCCCACCATGCCGCCGAGCAACAGGATCATGATCGGCTCGAACAGGGCGCTGGCCGCCCGGATGCGGGTGGAGACGTCGGCCTCGAGCATGCGCGCCAGGTTGACGAGCAGTTCCCCCAGCCGGCCGCTCTGCTCGCCGGCGGACACGAGCTGGATGACGATGGGGGGGAAGACGTCGGCCTCGCGCATGGGGTCGGTGAGGCCGCCGCCCTGGCTGGCCTCGTCGCGGATGCGCTCCATGGCCTGCTCGAAGACGGTGTTGCCGGACACCGAGCCGGCGATGCGCAGGGCCGAGAGCATGGTCACGCCCTGGAGCAGGCAGGTGCCGAGGGTGCGGCAGAGCCTGGCCGTGGCGGCGTTGACGGCGATGGGGCCGACCACGGGCAAGGCCAGGGTCAGGCGGTCCAGCACGGCCCGGCCGCGCGTGGTGCGGGCCAGGTGGACGCCGGCCAGGAGGAGCCCGGCGAACCCGCCAAGGAGCGCCGGCCACCAGGTCCGGAAGAAGTCGCTGACCGCGATGAGGATGACCGTGGGCAGGGGCAGGGAACGCTTGAGGTCCACGAAGATGCGCGTGACCTCTGGGATGACGTAGGCCAGAAGCAGGGCCAGCACCACGATTCCGAACAGGAACATGAAGGCCGGATAGGCCAGGGCGGCCTGGAGCGTGCGGGCCAGCGCCATCTGGCGCTCCATGTATTCGGCCAGGTTGGCGAGCACGATGGGCAGCATGCCCGTGGCCTCGGCCGAGCGTACCATGCTGATGTAGGTGGGCGGAAAGACGCCGGGATAGGCGGCCAGGGCCGAGGAAAAGTCCTGGCCTTCCCGGATGCGCTCAAGGATGTGGGAATAAACCCATTTGGCCCGACCGGGGCGCATCTGCTCGATGAGCGAGGTCAGGGCCTTGTCCAGGGGCAGGCCGGCCTCGAGCAGGGTCGAGAGCACCTGGGTGGCGGTGAGCAGTTGGGTCCGGCTCACGCGGCGCGAGAAAAGCGGCTGGCGTTCTCCGCTTCCCGAGGCGGCCGGCGCGGCCGCTCCCCGGGCCTCGGCGATGGCGCTGACGTACAGGCGCTTGGCCCGCAGGAGCTGCCGGGCGGCCTGGGCGCTTTCGGCCGAAAGGATGCCCTGCCGGGTGCGCCCCCGGGCGTCGACGGCGGTGTATTCGAAAACGGGCATGGCGTCCTGTCGGTTCCCTGGCGTCGCCCGCGACATCGGGCGGCCCGGCCGTTACGGTTTCATGGACAGGATCTCCTCGCGCCCTTGCCGCGAGAGGATGACGAAATTCTTCCCGATGGACGTGATGGTCGCGTCCTTCACCTTGGCGCCAACGGCGTAGGGTTTCTGGTGCTTGCCGCTTTTTTCGCGCAGGAAAGCCACGTTGCGCCCGGGGTTGGCCGTGACCACGGTGCCGGTGAGTTCCATGTCGATCTCGGCGGGCTTGGGCGGGGCGGCGGATCGGGCGGCGTCCGCCGCGGTGGGCTTCAGGCCGAAGATGTCGTTGACGAGGATGGTTCGGGTCAGTTCGGCGGTTTGGGGCGGGCCCTTGGGCGCGGCCTTGTCTCCGACGGGCCGGGCGTCGGCCGCCGGCAACGCGGGCAGGGGGGAGAACCAGGCGGTGCGCGCCCCCAGGCCCACGGCCGCGGCCAGGGACAGGGCGCAGGTCAGGGCCACGGCCTGGTGGAATCGGGATTCGGTCATAGTCGCCGCGACTCGGCTTCGGGCGTTATTGGCACATGCCGAAATTCTTGGCCTTCTGGGTCTGCGCGCACTGTCCGAACCGGCAGGCCAGGGCCAGGTCGGCGCAGCCCTCCTTGTTTTGCTGCAGACGCAGGTGCAGCACGCCCCGGTTGCGGTAGGCCTCGGCGAAGTTGGAGCGCAGGCGCACCGCCCGGTCGTAGTCGGCCATGGCCGTGGGGTATTGGCCCAGGGCCTCCCTGGCCAGGGCCCGGTTGAAATAGAGCTCGGCGTCGCTCGGCGAGGCGGCGATGGCCGCGTCCAGCACGGCCGCGGCCTCGTCGAAGCGGCGCAGGGTGATAAGGATGTCGGCCTTGTTGTTGCGGGCGGCGACGTTGCCGGGATCGGCGGCCGTGATGCGGTCGTAGTCGGCCATGGCCCGGTCCAGGTCGCGCATGCTCTGGTAGGTCAGGGCGCGGTTGAAGAGCGCCGCGCCTTCGCTCGGTCCGCCGAGCCTGGCGGCGGTGTTGAAGTCGGCCAGGGCGTTTTCGTACTGGCCCAGGGCGAAATAGGTCACGCCCCGGTTGTTGTAGGCCCGGCCCATGCCGCCGTCCATGGCCACGGCGTCGGAGAAGAACTTCAGCGCCTTGTCGTAGTCCTGGCGCATGTAGGCGGCCGCGCCCAGGTCGTAGAGGGACTCCGCCGAGGGCGAGCCCGAGGATTGCGCTTTTTCGAAATCCTTCTGGGCCAGCTCGAACTGTCCCAGCCGGTAATAGGCTTCACCGCGTTCCTGGTAGGACGCCGCCGGGGCGTTGCCCGAGGCGATGGTCGGCGAGGTCTGGCGGATGACGTCCTCGGGGCTTGACGAGGTCGGTGCGTCGGGCTGGCGCACGGCTGTGGGCGGCCGCTTGTCGGCGCAGCCGGCGGCGAACGCCAGGCAGAGGGCAACGGCGACGGCAAGGCAGCGCCATGGCGGGATCGGGTGGTGTCTGGGCATAACCTCGGCTGGCGTCGCCGCGTCGGCGTCGTACTCGAGCGTATTTTCCCCAAACATGCAGCAAAACGACGTATTGGACAAGTTGCATTTTGGCGGGAGAAAAAAGGCCCGATCCGGGCGTCGCGGGGAGGGCAGTCCTTGCGCGACGCCCGGATGGGCCGGGGGAGGGGGGACGATCCGGCGAAGCGTCCCTTGCCTACGCGTTTTCACGCCATGGCGGGAACACTTCGCGCAATTTATGTTCTCCCTGAAAATGTCTCCGTATTTTCAGGGGGATGTCCTACGCGTGCGTGTCTCCTTGATGCTCGCCGTGGCTGCCGCCGGTCAGGCGTTTGACCAGAGCGCCGAGGCTCATAATGAGCTTGAAGAACACCGGAATGAAGAACGGGGCCAGAATGGTCGCTCCGAGCATGCCGCCGATGACGCCCGTGCCGATGGCGTGACGGCTGTTGGCGCCCGCGCCGGTGGAGATGGCCAGGGGCAGACAGCCGAGGATGAAGGCCAGGGAGGTCATGACGATGGGCCGAAAACGCAACTTGGCCGCGGACAGGGCCGCGTCGGCCAGGGACTTGCCGGCCTTGACCTCGAGCACGGCGAATTCCACGATGAGGATGGCGTTTTTGGCGGCCAGGCCGATGAGGGTCACCAGGGCGATCTGGAAGTAGATGTCGTTGGAGAGCCCCCGGCCGAACACGGCCAGGATGGCCCCGAAGAGCGCGAAGGGCACGGCCATGACCACGGCGAAGGGCAACGTCCAGCGTTCGTACTGGGCGGCCAGGATCAGGATGACCATGACGATGCCCATGCCGAAGATGAGCGCCGAGGAGCCCTGGGCGGCCTTTTCCTGGTAGGCCGTGCCGGACCAGGCCAGGGTGTAGTCCGCCGGCAGGACATTGGCCGCGGCCTGCTCCATGGCGGCCAGGGCCTCGCTGGAGGTGTGGCCGTCGGCGGGCTGCCCCATGATCTTGGCCGCCGGGAACACGTTGAAGCGTTCCATGACCTCGGGGCCGGTGGACTTTTCGATGGTGGCCAGGGCGGTGAGCGGAATCATCTCGCCCTTGCTCGAGCGCACGTACACGTCGCGCAGGTCCTCGGGCCGGTCGCGGAAGTCGGACTCGGACTGGATCTGGACCCGGAAGGTGCGGCCGAACTTGTTGAAGTCGTTGACGTAGTACGCGCCGAAGGTGGCCTGCATGGCGGCGAAGACGTCGCTGACCGCCACACCCAGGGCCTTGGCCTTCTGGCGGTCGAGCTCCACCCGCAGCTGGGGCACATTGGCCCCGAAGGTGGTGGCCACCCGGCCCATGGCCGGGTTCTTGCGGACCTCGGCCAGGAGCTTGTCCGTCATGGCGGCCAGCTCCTGGACGTCGCCTTCGCCGCGGTTTTGCAGGTAGGCCTCGAAGCCGCCGGTGTTGGACATGCCGGAGATGGGCGGCGGGTTGAACGCCAGGGTCATGCTCTTGGGCAGGGCCATGCCGCGCCCGAACAGGCGCTTGACCATGTCGAAGGAGCTTTCGCCCGGCTTTTTGCGTTCGTCCCAGGGTTTGAGGGGGATGAACATGGTGCCGTAGTTGGAGCGGTAGGTGGACGACAGGATGTCCAGGCCCGTGATGGTGATCTGGTAGAGCCTGGCCGGGTCTTCGGCGTTCATGGCGTCCATGGCGTCGTCCACGGCCTGGGTGGCGGTCAGGGCCGTGCCGTCGGGCAGAATGTTGACGCCGAGGATGTAGCCCACGTCCTCGTCGGGCACCAGGCCCCCGGGGACGGAGCGGAAGAGGAAGAGCGTGCCGGCGAGCAGCACGACGAAGAGCGCCACGGCCAGGGCGCTGCGGCGCAGCAGGAAGCCGACGCCCGCGGCGTAACCGTTGGTGATCTTGTCGAAGAGCCGGTTGAAAGCCCGGAAGAAGCGGTTGGGCTCCTGGTGGCCGGGTTTGAGCAGGGCGGCGCACAGGGCCGGGGTCAGGGTCAGGGCGACCAGGCCCGAGATGATCACGGACACGGCAATGGTGATTGCGAACTGCTTGTACATCTGGCCGGTGAGCCCCCCCAGGAAGGCCACGGGCACGAACACGGCGCAAAGGACCAGCACGATGGCGATGACCGGGCCGGTGACCTCTTCCATGGCCTTGGCCGTGGCCTGCCTCGGCGGCAGCTTCTCCGTGGTCATGATGCGCTCGACGTTTTCGAGCACCACGATGGCGTCGTCCACCACGATGCCGATGGCCAGCACCATGCCGAAGAGCGTGAGCGTGTTGATGGTGAACCCGAGCGCCTGCATGCCGGCGAAGGTGCCGATGATGGACACCGGCACGGCCAGGCAGGGGATGAGGGTGGCCCGGAAGTTCTGCAGGAACACGAACACCACCAGAAAGACCAGGATCATGGCCTCGACCAGGGTGTGGATGACCTCTTCGATGGACACGCGCACGAAGGTGGTGGTGTCGAGGGCTATCTTGTAGTCCAGGCCGTCTGGGAAGCGCTTGGCCAGTTCGGCCAGCTTGTTGGTGACGAGGTCGGCCGTGGCCAGGGCGTTGGCTCCCGGGGCGAGGTAGATGCCCACGCCCACGGACGGGTTGCCGTTGAGCTTGGAAAAGGAGTTGTAGTCCTTGGCCCCGAGCTCCACCCGGGCCACGTCCTTGAGGCGCAGCACCGAGCCGTCGGACTGGGCCTTGAGGATGATGTCCTCGAATTCCTCGGGCGTGACCAGCCGGCCCTTGGTGGTGACCATGTAGTTGAGGGCCACGGGCTTGTCCGGGTTGGTCGGCTCCGCGCCGATGCGCCCGGCGGCGAACTGGGCGTTCTGCTCGGAGATGGCCGTGGCCACGTCGGTGGGCGTGAGCTTGAGCTGGGCCAGCTTGTCCGGCCGCAGCCACACGCGCATGGAATAGTCCTTGGCCCCGAAGATGGAGGCGTCGCCGACGCCCGGCAGGCGTTTGAGCTCGTCGATGACGTTCACCAGCACGTAGTTGCTGATGTAGACCGCGTCGTAGCGCTTGTTCGGCGACTCGAAGACCGGGATCTGCAGGATGTTCGAGGACCGTTTGCGCACGACCACGCCCTGGCGCTGCACTTCCGAGGGCAGGGTGGTCAGCGCCGCCTGGACGCGGTTGTTGACGTTGATGGTGTTCTGGTCGGGGTCGGTGCCCACGGCGAAGGTGACGGTGATGGACAGCGACCCGTCGCCGGAGCTGGTGGAGCGCATGAAAAGCATGTTGTCCACGCCGTTGATCTGCTGCTCCAGCGGCGCGGCCACGGTTTCGGCGATGACCTCGGGACTGGCTCCGGGATAGGAGGTCGAGACGTTGACCTCGGGCGGAATGATGTCCGGGTACTGGGCGATGGGCAACGACCGGATGGCCGCCAGCCCCGCCAGGACGATGACCAGCGAGATGACGATGGAGAAGACCGGGCGGCCCAGGAAAAACCGTGAAATCATGAACGGGGCTCCTTGGCCGGCTCGGAGGCGTCGGCGTTCTTCGTGACGGGAGCGCCGGCGTCGGGCTGGGCCGCGGCGGCGGCCGGGGCGTCCTCGCGCACGCGCACGGTCATGCCCGGCCGGACCTTGATGACCCCTTCGGCCACGATGCGCTCGCCGTCGGAGAGGCCCTTCTCGATGAGGTAGGCGTTGCCCACGGCGTCGCCGAGCACGACGGGCCGGGGGGCGACCTGGTTCTTCTCGTCCAGGGCCCAGACCATGGCCCCCTGCTGGGTGTTGAGCACCGCGCCCTGGGGCACGGACAGCACGTCCTTGTAGCGGGCCCCTTCCAGGCGCACGCGCACGAACTGGCCGGGCAGCACGGCCGCGTCTGGGTTCTTGAACTCGGCCCGGACCTTGACCACGCCTGTCGTGGCGTCGACCTGGGTGTCGGTGAAGTTGATGCGGCCGGGCTCCTTGTAGGCGCTGCCGTCGGGCTGGGTCAGGCGCACCACGAAGTCGCCCTCGTGGCCGAAGGCCACCTTGCCCTCGGCCAACAGCTTGCGCAGCCGCAGGGACTCCTGGCCGGACATGGAGAAGTTGACGTAGAGCGGATCGACGCGGTTGATGGTGGTGAGAAGGCTCCCGTCGCTGGAGGTGGTGACGAGGCTGCCCTCGGAGCGGGTCTCCTTGCTGGTCAGGCCCGAGATGGGGGCCGTGACCTTGGTCCACTCCAGGTTGAGCGAAGCCTCGCGCACCTTGCCCCGGGCCGTGTCCACGGCGGCCGTGGCCGAGGTCAGGGTGGTCTTGGCGTCGTCGAAGTCCTTCTTGGCCACCACGTCGCCCTTGTAGAGCGTCTCCATGCGGGCGGCGTCGCGCTTGGCCTGTTCCAGGGTGGCCTCGGCCTGGCCGAGGGCTCCCTTGGCCTGTTCCAGGGTGGCCTGATAGGGCGCGGGGTCGATCTCGAACATGACCTCGCCCCGACGCACGGGCCGGCCTTCCTCATAGTTGCGGTGCAGCAGGATGCCGCCGACCCTGGCCCTGACCTCGACCTCGCGGGAACCGGCCGTCTGGCCCATGAAGGCCATGTCGAGGGGGATGTCGGCGTGGCGGACGGCATAGGCCACGATCTCGGGCGGCGGCGGGGCCTGGGCGGCGGTTTCCTGGCCGGAGCTGTCCGTGGCGCAGCCGGACAGATTGAGAGTCAGCAGGGCCGCCGCCCCCAGGGCGGCGAACAGACGGAGCGAAACGGGAAGGCGAGAAGCAACGGTCATGGTATCCTCCGGGCAGCAGTCTCCCGACAATCGGAGAGGCCTGGCTGCTTCATGGCGTCAAGGGTCATTGCAGGGGCCGCTGCGGAGCGTTCCCACGGGCGAGCAGCGGCATCCAGGCGGCGGCGAAACGGTCGGCCGCCTGGGAGGTGAAATGATAACCGTCGTTGCGGTCGAACCAGGGCACGAGCAGGTCGCTGTTGGGCCCGGGAAAGATCCGTCCCTCGGGGTCGGCGGCCGCGGTCTGGGCGGCGGTGATGGCCGGGCAGGAGCGATAGCAGGCGGGGTCGCGCCGGTCGCCGCAGGCCGGGTCCAGGTACAAGGAGGCCCGGGACACGTGGATGTCGGTTTTCGGCCCGACCCGGTTGCGGATGTCGGCCAGGAGTTCGCCAAGGAGCGCGCCGTACTCGTCCCGGGAAAGCCCCATGGCGCAGTCGGCCTCGCCCTGGTGGAACAGGACGTGGGTGGGCGTCAGGCCCCGGGCCGAAAGCTCCCCGATGGTCCCTTCCAAAAGGCCCCGGAACTGCCCGCCCCGGCCCCAGTGCAGAAGCGACGTGCCGCCCCGGGCGATGTCCACGAAGAGCACGGCGTCGTAAAGGCCGCTGGCCACGATCCGGTCGCCCAGGCGCGACCAGGAGCTGCCCCGGTCTCCCGTGGCCCCGGGCACGGCGTCGCGCACCTTGCGGCACTGGCCGCCGTAATAGGCGTACACGGGCTTGACCGCGTCGTAGCCCGGGTCCACCGTGTTGGAGGCGTTGGACTGGCCGACGACCAGGGCGACCATGAGCCGCCCCGAGGCCAGGGAGGCGCAGTCCACGGCCGGCGCGTCCGGGTCGCCCTCGTACACGGCCAGCTCCCCGTCGGTGCCCGCCACCGGCAGGACGGCGGCGTATCTGGCCCGCACGGCCTCGGGCAGGGGCGGGTCGTGGGCCGCGGTCCCCGGGTCGGCGGCGAGCAGGACCAGGACCGTGAGTCCGGCCACGCCGGCGGCAAACCCGGACAGGCGGGAGCGATGGCGCGTGAACGCCCGTTCACCTGGCGGGGAAAAAAAATCAGACAGAGACGGCACGGGCGAACATCTCCCAATTGGCGGCGGTCTGAAGGTCCATGTCCACTTCTTCCGGCGTGCGTGCGCACATCAGGGCCGGCATGGCCACCAGGCCGATGTAGTGGTTGACCAGTTCCCTGGCGCGGATGTCGGGACGAATTTCCCCCTGCTCCTGCCCTTTGGCCACCATGTCCATGAGAAAGTCGGTGATGGTGGCGTGGTGACGCATTTTGAGGTCGCGCAGCCGGGGCTCTTCGAACCAGACCACGTCGGACAGGAAGATCACGGGCAGGGCCCGGTACCGGGCCACGAGCTTCATCGTGCCGCTGTAGTGGATGCGCAGGGAGTCCAAGGGGCTGCGGCCCTCGGCCAGGGCCCGGCGGATGTTGGCCATGTGGAACTCGTGGTGCTCCTCCAGGATGGCGGCCAGGATGTCGCCTTTGTTCTTGTAGTGGCGGTAGAGCGCCGCCGCCGAGATGCCCACGGCCTCGGCCACGCGGCGCACGGTCACCGCGCCGATGCCTTGTTCCACCACGATGGTGAGCGCGGCTTCGGCGATCTGCTCGCAGCGCAGGGGGGATTCCAAGCGTTCGGCCATGGCGGGAAGTTAACACTTGTTTACGTGGTGTCAAGGGAAGAAAAACGGACCCGGGGGGATGGGAAAACGAGCCGATAGCCCTTTCGGCAGGAGGCGTCAAGATGCGCCAGGGCGCGCCGGCGTGTTGGGCGGGTGTAGCAATAGGTTGTGGTTATTGAGGAAAGGGTAGGGCCCCGCGGCTAAACCACTGTCGCTCGCACCACCTCGTCGGTGGTGGTGATCCCGGCCAGGATCTTGGCGATGCCGTCGCCGCGCAGGGTGCTCATGCCGGCGGCGATGGCCCGGGCGCGGATGCGGCCGGCCTCGGCCCCGTGCAGGATGACCTCGGCCATGGGCTCGTCAACGACCAGAACCTCGTGGATGGAGGTGCGGCCGCGAAAGCCGGTGTGCATGCAGTGAGCGCAGCCCACGGCCCGGTGCAGCGTGCGCCCGACCAGGCCTTCCCCGGCCGGCCCCAGGGGAAGGAGGTCCTCTTCGGCGGCGGCATAGGGCTCCCGGCAGCGGGGGCACAGCACCCGCACCAGGCGCTGGGCGATCAGCGCCCGCACCACCGAGGCCACCATGTAGGACTCGATGCCCATGTCCACCATCCGGGTGACGGCCGAGGCGGCGTCGTTGGTATGCAGGGTGGAGAAGACCAAGTGCCCGGTCAGCGCCGCCTGGCAGGCGATCTGCGCCGTCTCCTCGTCGCGGATCTCGCCCACCAGGATCACGTCCGGGTCCTGGCGCAGGATGGAGCGCAGGCCGTTGGCGAAGGTCAGGTCGATCCTGGCGTTGACCTGCATCTGCCCCACGCCCTCGATCTGGTATTCCACCGGGTCCTCGATGGTGAGGATGTTCTTGTCCGCGGAATTGATGTGGTTGATGGTGGCGTAGAGCGTGGTGGACTTGCCCGAGCCCGTGGGGCCGGTGACCAGGATGATGCCGTGGGGCAGGGCCACGAGCTTTCTTACGATGTCCAGGTTGCCTGGGGAAAGACCCAGCTCGCCGAGGCTTAAAATACGGGTGTTTTTCTCCAGCAGGCGCAGCACGAGCCGCTCGCCGAACTTGGTGGGGAAGACCGAGACGCGGATGTCCACGTTGCGGTTGCCCAGCCGTATGTCGAAGCTGCCGTCCTGGGGCAGGCGGCGCTCGGCGATGTCGAGCTTGGAGCGGATCTTGACGTGGGAGACCACCGGCGGATGCCAGCGTTTGTCCAGGGTCTTGATGTCGTAGAGCACGCCGTCGAGGCGAAAGCGGATCTTGAGCGCATTCTGGTAGGGCTCGATGTGGATGTCGCTGCACAGGTCCTTGACGGCCTGGGTGAGGAGCTGGTTCACGAGGCGGATGACCGGGGCGTCGCTGGTCTCGTCCAGGAGGTCCTCGGTGGACATGTTTTCCGGGGGCGGCCCCATGAAGTCGTCGAGGCTGACGTCGTCGAGCACGGGCTGGCCGGCGGCGTCGGCCTCGCCGAAGGCCTGGTTGACGGCGGCCAGGATGGCCTCGGCCGGGGCCAGGACCGGGGCGAGGTCGGCCGCGCCGAGAAGCCTTCTCACGTCGTCGGCCAGCTCCGGGCAGAAGGGGTCGGCCATGGCTAGGCGCATGGCCCCGGGCTCGCCGAAGGGGGCCACCAGGTTGCGCTTGAGATAGGCGAAAGGCAGGGCGCGCAGGCGCTCGGCGTCGGCCTCGGTCAGGGCGATCGTAGCGGCGTAGGGGATGCCCAGCGCCTCGGCCAGGGCCCGGCCGGCCAGTTCCGGGTCGGCCTTGTGCACCTCGGCCAGGCGCTTGATGGGATTCTGGCCGAGCCGGGCGGCCTCGCGAAAGGTTTCCTCCAGGGCGTCGCAGCCGATGCCCAACGTCTCGGCCACGGGTTCGAGGAGCGCCCGCCGGGGCAGGCAGCGCTCGGCAGCGGTCGGGCCGTCCTTGCCCACCGAGGCGGGCGCGGCGAAAAGCGGCAGGCGACAGGCCTCGGCCAGACGCCTGACCATGGTGGTACGGCGGTTTTCGGGACGCGGGGACGGGGTCCCGGTCATGGCCGCCTGCCGCCGCCGGCGGCGAAGAAGACCGGGGCCTTGCGGATGGGCGTGACGAGTTCCGCCTCGCCGAATTCGATCTGGCGCTCGATGTCCATCTGCTTGTCGTGCAGGAGCCGGTCGCTGTCCGGGCCCGGCGAGGTGATGCGCGGCGTGATGAAGACGTAGAGATTGGTGCGGTCGTCCACCACGGACTTGTTCTTGAAGAGCCAGCCCACCACGGGCACGTCGCCGAGTCCCGGGACCTTGCTGTTGCCTTCGCTGCGGCTTTTGCCGATGAGCCCCGAGAGCACGATGGTCTCGCCATTGTGGCACATGACCGTGGTCTCGGTGACGCGCTTGCGGGTGGTGGGCTGCAGCGTGCCCGTCTCCTTGGTCACGGTCTCGTCGATGCGGCTGGTCTCCTGCCTGATCTTGAGCTTGATGGCGTTGCCCTCGTTGATCTGCGGCGTGACCTTGAGCGTGGTGCCCACGTCCTTGTAGTCGAAGCGCTGGTAGGGGCGGTCGGTGGTGGACTGGCCCACGTCCTGGCTGGTCAGGTAGGGGCGGTTCTCGGCCACGGTGATGGTGGCCTCCTCGTTGTCGAGCGTCATGAGCTGGGGCGTGGCGATGATGTTGAAGCTGTTGTCGGACTTGGCCGCGCTGACCATGGCCTGCAGGTTGGAGTAGACCACCTCGCCGATTTTGACCGGAAAGGCCAGGGCCCCCAGGGAGCCGCCGGCCGGGGGCACGAAGGCCCCGGAAGAGTTGTAGAGGGACTCGTAGCCGGCCGGGTTGGAGGAGCCGTAGACGAGGCCGCCGTACTTGCTGTCGCCAAGCGCCTTCTGCTTGTTGGCCACGTTCAGGTTCACGCCGAAGGACACGGACTTGTCCGTGGACACTTCCATGATGAGCGCCTCGACGTAGACCTGCTTGCGCGGGGCGTCGAGCTTTTTGACCACGCTCTCGACGAAGCCGAAGTCCTCGGGCGCGGCCGTGACGAGCAGGCTGTTGGTCGCCTTGTCGGCCACGAAGTTGAAGCCGCCGGCGATGGTCGGCGCGCCTTGGGCCTTGCCGTCGCCGGACGCGGCCGTCGCGCCCTTGGTGAAGAGTTCGTTGAGAACCTTGCTCAGGTTCTCGGCGTCGGCGTGCTGGAGCTTGAAGACGCGCAGGTTGCCCTGCTCGGTCTGGTTGGGCACGTCGAGCTTGGCCAGCAGCGCCTTGACCTGGCTCACGTATTGCGGCTCGGCCATGACGATGACGGAATTGGTGCGCTCCTCGGCCACGACGTTGAGCTTGGCCGCGCCGCCGCCTTCCTTGCGGGCCTCCTGGGAGAGCACCTTCTCGATCTTCTGGGCCAGCTTGGCGGCCGAGGCGTGCTTGAGGGGGAACATGTAGAGCGAAGCCTTGGCCGAGGCCACGTCGATCTGGTTGACGATGCCGATGATGCGCTGGATGTTGGGCCGGTAGTCGGTGATGATCAGCGCGTTGGTGTCGGCGTAGTCGGCGAGCAGGCCGTCCGGAGAGACCAGGGGGGCCAGGACCTTGCGCACCTCGGGCGAGCGGACGTTGTTGAGGTTGAGGACCTGGGTGATCATATGGTCGTTGGGCGAAGGCACCACCTCGCGGCCGTCCACCACAGGCATGCTGCGCGTGCGGCTGGTCTTGGCCGGTACGACCTTGACGAAGTTCTCCGTGGGCAGGGCGGTGAAGCCGTTGACCTCGAGCACGGACTCGAAGACCTTGTAGACTTCCTCCAGGGTGAGAGGGGCGGGGGAAATCACGGTGACGTTGCCTTTGACGGCGTCGTCGACGACGAAATTCTTGCCCGTGACCTGGCTGATGTATTTGATGAAGGCGCGCAGGTCCACGCCGTCGAAGTTGAGGCTGATGGACTTGGCCCCGGCCGGCGCGGCCGCGCCGGCCGGGGCCTCGGGCTGGGCCGGGGCGGCCCAGGCGGCCGGGCAGGCCAGGCACAGCGTCCAGAGGGCGAGGACGAGCACGCGAAGGCCGCCGGCCTGACGCGACGCGCAGGGAAGGATGTTGCCCAGGGGTCGCGGGAGACGGGGCATGGCGTGCACCTGTTTTCCGTGGAATTCTGGCAGGTCCGGGACCCCCCGGCGTTTCCCGGGGCGTTGGCCCCGCCGCCGGGCCGGGCCGGCCGTCTCGGCGACGAAAAGGCCGCGAGCCCGGAACGACCCTAGCACGGGGGCTTGGGGGCGTCCAGGCTCGCGGCCGGCGGGGCGGAGGCGGCTAGAAGGTGTAGAGGAGACCGAGAGAGGCCATGTAGGCGTTCTCGGCCTGGTTGGTGAAGCGGTGTCCCCAGATGCTGGTCTTGAGCCCCTGGGGCGAGGCGAAGCCGGTCTGGAGCGTCAGGCTCAGCTGCTCGGTGATTTCGTAGCTGTGGTCGAAGTTGACGCCGAGCACCCATTCGCCCGTGGCCAGGTTGCGGCCCATGGACACGTATTCGCCCACGCCGCCGCTGGCGGCCACGGCCTTGCGCAGGCCGGCCGGGCTGTTGTTGCCGGCGATGGCCGCGAAGGTCAGGCGGCTTTTCAGCGCCTCGATGAAACTGATGTCGCGCAGGCTGGCGGCCAGGCCCCAGGTGCCGGTCGGGTCCACGCCCATGTTGTTGTTGGCGAATTCCTGGTCGGCGTCGAACAGGAACGAGGTGCCAGGGCCCCATTTGGGCGTGATGACGGGCAGGCGCTCGCTGCCGTTGGACAGGCTCGAATCCTCGCCGCTGGACACCCAGCCGAAGACGCCGGGCAGCATCCAATCGAGGCCCGAATAGGTGATGCCGGCGTCGATGAAGTAGCCCCGGCGGCGGTTGCGCTCACGGTCGCCCGGAGCGGCGTCGCCGTAGATGGCGTCGGCGTAGAACTTGAACGGGTCCAGGGCCTCCACGGTCATGGCTAGGCCCGCCCACCACATGGGGTTCTGGTTGTCCTTGTACGGGTAGCCGGTGACGTTCAGGTAGCTGCCGGCCGAACGCAGGCCGGCGTTGAACAGGCCCTCGGGATCGGAATCCTTGCCGTAGACGCCGACCAGGCCCCAGGGCGTGGCCGAGAAGCCGTCCACGGTCACGGGCAGGGCCAACTGGTAGATGTCGAAGGCGTCGCCGACCTGCGTGGTCGTGGACTGGAAGGTCCGGTGGGCGTCCAGAAGCCGGGCGTAGGCGGCCTGGATGGAGAAGTTCTCGCCCACGGGGATGTTCACGTGCAGCGCGGCGCTCGACTGGTCGCCGTCGTCGGCGGCCAGCACGATGCTGTCGTAGAAGACCTCGGTGTGGGGCACGGACAGGGGCTGGTAGCCGGCCGTGACCTCGATGTCGGTGCCCGGGAACTTGAACTGCAGGTAGGCCAGGTAGGGCTCGATGACCGCTTGGGGGTTGGCCGCGGTCAGGTAGCCGTGGCCCCAGGCCTCGTCGTCCACGCGCATGCCGAAGCGGAACTTGAGGTTCTCGTTGGCTACGAAGTCGGTCCGCAGCCGCAGCCGCTGCCAGATGGTCATGCGGTCCTCGGTCTGGGTGCCGGTCTCGTCCCAACCGGTGAAGTTGCGGTTGGCGAAGAAGACGCCGTAGACGCGGGCGTCGCCGGCCATGCGCACCTCTGTGGCGGCGAGGGCGGCCTGCGCCGTGGCCAGCAGAAGCGTCATGGCAATGAAAGCGACTTTTAGTCTCATTATCGTTCCCCCTTGCTGCGAATGGTTAAAGTGTATGCTGATTGTGTTACGAAGTCATTATTTTTCTCCGTCGATTTCCTCCTTCCTCCGTTACAGGTTACTGACGAGCCGACCGATCTGGAAGACGGCCACGGCCGCGGCGAAGCCCAGCGCCGTGTTGGCGGTTACGGCGAAGGCCGCCCATTTCCAGTCCGTTTCCCGGGCCATGACGGCCACGGTCACGAAACAGGGCGCATAGAGAATGGTGAAGGCGACCAGGGCCAGGGCCGTGACCGGGCCGAAGGCCGGGTCGGCGGCCAGGCGCGCGGACAGGGCCTCGGGCGCGTCCGGCGAGGCCTGGCCCAGGTCGTAGGCCGTGCCCAGGGTGGAAACGACCACCTCCTTGGCGGCCAGTCCCCCGATGAGCGCGATGTTGACGCGCCAGTCGAAGCCGGCCAGGCGGCTCACGCTCTCAAGGGCCTGGCCGAGCTGCCCGGCCAGGGAGCCGCGCAGGGCCTCCTCGGCCTGCCGGTTGTCCAGGTTTTCCCGTTCCTGGGTCAGGCCTTCCCGCGTCGCGGCTGCCGCATCGCCGTCAGGCAGGGCGGCGAGCCGTTCGTCCACTGCTTGGCGCTGCGTGTCGTAGGCCTCCAGACGCTCCGCCGGCAGGCCGGGAAAGGTCATGGCCGCCCACATGACGATGGAGATGGCCAGGATCACGGTGCCGGCCTTTTTCACGTACTGCCAGGCCCGCTCGCCGGTGTGGATCAGGAGCCCGCGCAAGGTGGGCAGCCGGTAGGGCGGCAGTTCCATGAGAAAGGGCGTGGATGCGCCCGGAATGACCGTGGAGCGCCACAACCTGGCCACGCACAGGGCGGCGGCCCAGGAACACAGGGTGACGACGAAAAGTATCAGCCCGGGATGCTCGGGAAAAAAGGCGGCGGTCAGCAGGAGGTAGACCGGGATCTTCGCCCCGCAGGCCATGAAGGGGGCGCTCAGGATGGTGGCCAGGCGCTCCTTGGGGCTGCGCAGGGTCCTGGCGGCCATGACTCCGGGCACGGCGCAGCCGCCCGGGATGCCGCCGGAGATGATGAAAGGCATGACCGAGGCCCCGTGCAGGCCGAAGGCCCGGAACACCCGGTCGAGCATGTAGGCCATGCGCGCCGTGTAGCCCAGGTCCTCCAGGCAGGAGAGCAGGAAGAACATCACGCCGATGAGCGGCACGAACCCGAGCACGCCGCCCACGCCGGCGATGACCCCGGAAACGACCAGCGAGCGCAGCATGCCTTCGGGCAAAAGCGTGCCGGCCCATTCGCCGAGCCAGGCGAATCCCGCCTCCAGCCAGTCCATGGGATAGTGCGCGGCCAGAAACGTCAGCTGGAACATGCCGAACAGCACGGCCAGCATGATCACCGGGCCGGCCACGGCATGGGTGAGCACCCGGTCTACGGCGTCGGACAGGGCGATGCGGTCCGGGGAGGCGTTTCGCTTCATCACGCCCCGGCGCAGCAGGGAGGCGATGAAGCCGTAGCGGAAATCCGAGATGACGGCCTCGGGACAGGTGCCCTGGGTGGCCTGGACGCGCCGGGCGAGCTCGGCGGCGGCCTCCTCCAGGAAGGCGGTCGTTTCGCCGGCGCGCCGTCCCAGGGCCATGACGTCCTCGTCGCCCTCCAGGTATTTGAGCGCCAACCAGCGGGCCGGGAAGCGGTCCACCAGGAACCGGTCCGCCTCGATGCGGGCCTGCATGGCGTAAAGGGCCCGGTCCACGTCCGGGCCGTAGGAAAGCTCCAACGGTTTCCAGTGGCCGCGACGGGCGCTTGCGAATTCCAGGGCCTGGCGCACCAGCACGTCGGTCCCCCGGCCCTCCCGGGCCACGGTCTCGACCACGGGCAGGCCGAGCAGGCGCGAGAGCAGGCCCGCGTCCAGGGTCATGCCCCGGCGGCGCACCTCGTCCATCATGTTGAGCGCCAAAACCACGGGCGCGCCCAGTTCGAGCAGCTGCACCGTGAGGTAGAGCCCGCGCTCCAGGGTGCCGGCGTCCACCACGTCGATGACGCAGCTCGGCTTCTCCTCCACCAGGAAGGCCCGGGCGGCCTGCTCGTCGGCGCAGTAGGCGGTCAGGGAGTACATGCCCGGCAGGTCGACCAGGATCAGGTCGCGGCCGACGGCCTGCATCCGGCCCTCGCGCTTCTCCACGGTGACGCCGGGGTAGTTGCCCACGTGCTGGCGCGCGCCGGTCAGGGCGTTGAACAGCGTGGTCTTGCCGCAGTTGGGATTGCCGGCCAGGGCGAAGGTCAAGGTCGGTGACATGGCGGGTGGTCCTTTTCTCAGGCCCCTTGGGGAGCGTGCCTTGGCGCGCCGGCGCGCGGGGGCGCGTCGCTTGGGTCGGCGACGACTGCGTCGCCTCCCGCGGCCTTGGCCCGGTACAGGGCCGCGTCGCAGCGGGCCGTCAGGGCCTCGGCGTAGGGCTTGGCGTCCCGGCCGGGGTCGAGCCGGGCCAGGCCGATGCTGGCCGTGGCGCCGTATTCCTGGCTGGCGGCGAAGCGGCGGCGAATGCGCTCGGCCACGGCCAGGGCCGCCTCGGCCGGCAGGCGGGTGAGGATCACGGCGAATTCGTCCCCGCCTAGGCGAAAGGGCATGTCCAGGCCTTCGCGGGTGGAATCGAGGAGCGTCCTGCCCATGGCGGCCAGGACCGCGTCCCCGGCCGGGTGCCCGAAGCGGTCGTTTACGCCCTTGAAGGCGTCGCAATCGAGGAGCGCCAGCCACAGGGGGTGGCCGCTCCCGGCGGCCTCTTCGGCCAGGTCCGGCAGGGAGGCGTCGAAATGGCGGCGGTTGAAAAGGCCGGTGAGGCCGTCGGTGCGCGAGAGGTCGGCGAAGTGGCGCTCGCGCCGCCTGGTCTCGTCGAGCAGGGCGGTCAGCCACGTCTCGCGGGTCTCCACGCCGTGGGCCAGCCAGTTGAGGTCGCGCTTTAAGCGCAGGATTTCGTGCTCGTCGTCGCCCTGGGGCGGCAGGGGCAGGCGGCGGTGGTATTCCCCCCGGCGCAGGCCGGCGCAGAAGGCGTTGACGGCGGCGATGTCGCCAAGGACCACGAACCGTGCCGCCAGGCGCGACAGGGGCAGGACCAGGGCCAGGGCCAGGGCCAGCCACAGGCCGAGCATGCGCCCGGGCGAGGCCACCAGGCCGTTTTCCACGAGATAGAGGGCAGCGCCGGGCGGCAGCGCGACGACGAGGAAGAGCACCAGGCGCATGCGCGCGGTGACGCCAGGCGATCTCCCCCCCCGGGCCCGCCCGCCGGCGCGGGCCCGGCGCGCCTCGGCGGCCTGCCGGGCGTCGCAGGCGCCGCCGGCCTCACGGGCGTCCCGGGCGTTGGGGACGGAATCGGCAACGGAAACGGTTTGCATGAAGCCGTCCTTGATCTTTCGCGTCATGGCCACGGCGGCTTGGCCGGTCAGGACCGGGGCGCATCCTTGCGGAACGTGCCGGTCAGGCGGCGCAGCCGGCCCTTTTGCGCCGCAAAGGCGGCCACCACGGCCGGGTCGAACTGGCTTCCCGAGCAGGCGACGATCTCGCGGCAGGCCGCCTCGAAATCCATGGCCGGCCGGTAGGGCCGGGTCTGCAGCATGGCCGACAGGCTGTCGGCCACGGCGATGATGCGTGCGCCGAGCGGAATCGCCTCACCGGACAGGCCCAGGGGATAGCCCTGGCCGTCGAAACGCTCGTGGTGGGCGCGCACCATGGCCACGACGCCCAGTTCCGTCAGGCAGGACAGGGGGGCGAGGATGTCGCCCCCCATGGCCGGATGGGCCTTGATGCGTTCCCATTCCTCGGGCGTCAGCCGTCCGGGCTTGCAAAGCACGGCGTCGGGCACGCCGATCTTGCCGATATCGTGGAGGTGTCCGGCCACGTGGACCACGCGGACCAGCCGCTCCGGCAGGTCCATGCCCTGGGCCAGCAGCCTGGCCGCCTCGGCCACCTCCTCGGAATGGGCCTGGGTGTGTGCGTCCTTGGCGTCGATGGCCCGGCCCAGGGAGGCGGCCAGCTCGTGGACCAGGGCCATGGCGGTCTCATGGTCCGCGTGCGCTGCGGCCAGGGGTGCGGACGCGGGAAAGCCGGCGTCGAGAAAGGGAGTCTTGAACACAAACGTCTCGTGAGTCTGTTGCAAGGCGGATCGCCCCCTCAGGCCAGGAACCGGCGGCGGAACATGAAGAGGTGCCAGGCGGCGAAGCCGGCCAGGCCCAGGCCGAAGGCCAGGTGGGCGGACTTGGTGTCGGCCAGGCCCGTGGCCACGGCCCCGGCCATGCAGGTGGCCAGGCCGATCTTCTGGGTGCGACGCTTGAGCTGGCCCTTGCGCAGGCCCGGCCGGGCCTGCCTGGACGCGGGCAGGGCGGTCTGCTCCGGGGCCAGCTTGGCGGCCATGGCCTCGGCCATGGCCACGAGGTCGTCCGAGGCGACGCTGGCGTCGTGGGTGACGAGGAGGCTTCCCGTGCGCGGGTTGCCCTCCACTCCGGTGATGCCCGGCAGGACGGCCACCTGCTCGGCCACGGCGCGGATGGTTTCGGGATCCGTGAGGATCGGGTGGCGGAAACGGATGCGGCCTTCAATGCGGCTGGCGATCATGGGACGAGCCTCCATGTTCGAGTTGACGGGGAAGGTAGGGGCGCAGGCTGGCCAGGGCCACGCCCACGGTGGCCAGGTTGTGGGCCAGGGCGGAGATGCCCGGCGTGAAGCGGCCGGTCAGCCCCAGCACGAGGATGACGGAATTGACCCAGCAGATGGTGCGGAAGTTGGACTTGAGCCGGACCATGAGCCCCGAGGCGATGTCGCGAAGGGGAACGAGGCTCGACAGGTCGCCCTCGGCCAGGAGGATGTCCGCCGCGGCCTGGGCGATGTCCGCGCCGTGGCGCGGGGCGATGCCGACGTTGGCCGCCGACAGGGCCGGGGAGTCGTTGATGCCGTCGCCGACCATGGCCACCACGTGGCCCTGGCCGCGCAGTTCGCGCACGATGCGGGTCTTGTCCTGGGGCAGAACCTGGGCGTGGAAGTCGGTGATGCCGAGCCTGCGGGCGGCCATGGCGGCCGGCCCGGCCGCGTCGCCGGTCAGCATGACCAGGCGCTCGACTCCGCGAGAGGCCAGTTCGCGCAGCACGGCCGGGGCTTCGGGCACCAGCGGGTCTTCGATGGCCAGCACGCCGGCCACGTGATCCTCCACGGCCAGGTACAGGGTGGACAGGCCGGAAAATCCCGCCGCCTCGATGGCCGCATCGGCCTCGCCGACGTCGATGCCCTCGTCCTCGGCGATGAAATGCCGACTGCCCAGGCGCACCCGTTCCTGCCCGACCCGGGAGGACAGGCCGTGGGCCAGGATGTAGTCGACATGAGCGTGGAATTCGTGATGCACCACGCCCTCCTCCTCGGCTTGGCGCACCACGGCCCGGGCCACGGGATGGGGGAAGTGCTCCTCCAGGCAGGCGGCGAGCTTGAGCACGTAGCGGCGGTCGAAGCCGTTCAGCGCCTCCACGGCCGCCACCCGGGGCCGGGCTTGCGTCAGGGTGCCGGTCTTGTCGAAGACGCACACGTCGGCCGAGGCCACGGCCTCCAGGAACTTGCCGCCCTTGACCAGCACGCCGCCCGAGGCGGCCTCGCGCATGGCGGCCAGCACGGCCAGCGGAGCGGAGAGCTTGATGGCGCAGGAGAAGTCCACCAGCAGCACGGCCGAGGCGAGGCGGGCGTTTCGCGTGACGGCGTAGACCGCCGCCGCGCCAAGGAGCGTCCAGGGCACCACGGCGTCGGCGAAGCGCTCGGCCAAATCCTGGGCCTTGGCCTTGTAGTTCTCGGATTCCTCGATGACGGCCACCATCTTCTGGATGCGCGTCTCGCCGGCCGCCTTCTCGACCCGGATCACCAGGGAGCCTTCCTCGACCACCGTGCCGGCGAAGACCGTGTGTCCCACCCGCTTGTGGGCGGGCAGGGGCTCGCCGGTCATGGAGGCCTGGTTGACCATGGCCTCGCCTTCCGCCACCACGCCGTCCACCGGGATGGCGCTGCCCATGCCGACCACGGCCAGGTCGCCGGGCACGACCTCGGCGGCGGGAATGCGTTTTTCCTCGCCGTCGCGGCGCACCCAGACGGCGTCGAAGGAGGCGGTCAGGGTCGCGGCCAGGCTCTCGCGGGACCGCTTGCGGGTGGAATGTTCGAGCACCTCGCCGAGGCCCAGCAGCAGAGCGATGCCGGTGGCGGCCCGGTAGTCCTTGCGGGCGATGGACACGCCGATGGCCAGGGCGTCGAGGACCTCGACGTTGATCTTGCCCCGGGCCAGGGCCGTCGCGCCGCGCCGCAGGAAGGGGAAGACCCGGCGCAGGAGCAGGATCGGCCGGAAGATCGGGGGCAGGATCCGGCGCAGCACGAACATGCCGGCCTCGCGCAGCAGGGTCGCCGCCGGCGTGGGTTCGCTTACGGCCGGGGCCTGGGCGAGCACGGCCGGGGCCTGGACGAGCACGGCCGGGGCCTGGACGAGTCCCGCGGTCACGGCCCGGCCGGCGTCGCCCAGGGCCTTTCTGGCCGCGCGCAGCACGGATGCCGCCGGCGGCGTTTTGCCGGCGTAGGGCGAGGAACCGTTCTGGGTGACGGCCAGGACGGCCACCCGGGCCGGGCCGACGGCGTAATGGACCAGGACGCCCCGGGTGCGCGGGTTGGTTTCCACGGCGGCGACCCCGGGCAGGGCGGACAGGGCCGCGGCCAGGGGCGAAGCCCCGGCCGCGAAGGCGGCGGCCGAGGCGTAGCGCAGGCGCAGGCGGCCAGGGACGTCGGAGACGATGGCGCAGCAGGTCATGGGGGACTCGCGGCTTACGCCGATTCTCCCTCGGGGGCGACGGCGGCGGCCGCCTTGCCCTCGCGGGTCTCCTTGGCGTGCTTGGCCTCGGCGATGAGGTCGTCGATGTTCTCCTTGGCGCGCTCGAGCACGGCGGCGGTTTTCTCCTTGAGGTCCATGCCGTGGGAAAGCAGATCGGTCATGGCCGGGCGGACGGAGAACTTGCCCTTGCCCAGCGCCACGGCCCCGAGCGCGCCCACGGCGACGCCGGCCAACAGAAACAGCCCGTTCTTCATGGATTCGTTCATGATGTTCCTCTCTGGTAAGGCGGTTTGAAGGGTTTCATTACATTTTCTGCATGAGTTACAGTTCTGTGTCAAAGCCGACGGGACCTTTTTTAGCGATTGTGATAATCGTTGTCAATATCAAACTTATTTTTTCGAAAAGCCAAGCGGTTGCGCGTAAAAAGGCCGCCGACGGGTTGCCCCGCCGGCGGCCTTGGATGGCGCGTCGAAAGGAAGGCTGCCTAGTAGGCTTCCTCGTATTCCAGGTCTTCCTTGGTCACCGGATGGCGGAAAGTGTGCAGGGTCCAGACCTGGTAGATGATGACGATGGGCACGAAGACCAGGGCCACGCCGAGCATGATGGAAAGGGTCAGGGGCGTGGAGGAGGAGTTTTCGATGGTCATGGAATAGGCGGGGTTGAGGCTCGAAGGCAGAAGGGCCGGGAAGATGCCGACCACGCCGAAGAGCGCCGCCCCGCCGATGAGCAGGGCCGAGCCGACCCAGGAGGCCAGGGGCCGGCCCTGCTTGCGGTACGTGTAGGTCAGGATCAGTCCGATCACGGGCACGAGCAGGATGGCGAACAGGATCGGGTTGACCAGGTAGTTGGTGAAAAGTTGCGTCATGGTCCAGGACATGACCAGGAACAGCACCACCAGCACGGCCACCACCGGCCAGAGCTTGCCGGCCAGGCCCAGGGCCCGGGCGCGGATATCGCCTTCGGACTTGAACGCCAGCCACAGCGCGCCGTGGTGGGCGAAAAGGGCCACGAACAGGAGTCCCCCGGCCAGACCGTAGGGGTTGAGCAGGGTGAGCAGGTTGCCCTGGAGGATGCCGTTGCCGTCGATGGGCACGCCCTTGAAGATGTTGGCGAAGGCCACGCCCAGAAGCAGCGCCGGCAGGAAGCTGCCCAGGAAGTTGCAGGCGTCCCACAGCTTGCGCCAGCCCTCGCTGTCCACCTTGGAGCGGAACTCCAGGGTGACGCCGCGCAGGATCAGGGCGAAGAGCAGGAGCATGAGCGGGGTGTACAGGCTCGAGAACATGACGGCGTAGGTCTTGGGGAAAGCGGCGAAGGTCACGCCGCCGGCGGTGATGAGCCACACTTCGTTGCCGTCCCAGAAGGGGCCCATGGCGTTGTACATGATGCGGGTTTCGACGTCGCTTTTGGAGAAGAACGGGCGGATGATGCCGATGCCGAAGTCGAAGCCGTCCAGGACGAAATAGATCGCCCAGAGCACTCCCCAAAGGATAAACCAGGTGGTTCCGAGATCCATGGCCATTCTCCTTGCTATGCAACCGGCCGGGCCGGGTTCGGGCTATGTTGCGTCAAAAGGCTTCCCGTGTCGCGCGGGCCCTAGGCCGGATCCTTGCGGGCGTATTTGGCCAGCAGGAAGATGTCCAGGGCCGCGAGCAGGATGTAGACCACGAAGAAGGCGACGAGGCTGATGGCCACCTGCTCCACGGCCAGGGTCGAAACCGCGTCCCTGGTGCGCATGATGCCGTAGACGATCCAGGGCTGGCGTCCGACCTCGGCCACGGCCCAGCCGGCCTGCAAGGCGATGTAGGGTACGGGGATGGTCCAGATGAAGGCCTTCAGCAGCTTGGGCGAGCTCTCGGCCGGATGGTGGCGGGCGATGAAGGCCAGCACGGCCAGCACCAGCATGAGGGTGCCGAGTCCCACCATGAGGCGGAAGGCGGAGAAGGTCAGCGTCACGGGCGGGCGGTCTTCCTTGGGGAAGTCCTTGAGGCCCTTGACCTCGGCCGAGGGGTCGTTGAAGGCCATGAGGCTCAGGATGCTCGGAATGCGGCCGATCTGGATGCTGTTGCCCTCGTTGGCCGGGTCGGGCACGGCCAGGAGGTACATGGGGGCGTTCTTCTGGGTTTCCCAGTGGGATTCCATGGCCGCGAGCTTGGCCGGCTGGACCTCGGCCACGATGTTGCCCTGGCGGTGGCCGACCAGGGCCACGACGATGGAGAAGATCAGGGCGAAGGCCGCGCCCACGCGGAAGGACTTGGTGAAGAAGTCGACGTTGCTCTTGCGCAGCAGGTGGATGGACGACACGCCGACCACGAAGAAGCCGCCGAGCGCCCAGGCGCCGGTCACGGTGTGGAAGAATTCGTTCCAGCCGTAGGGGTTGGTGACGACTTCAAGAAAGCTCGACAGTTCGGCCCGGCCGTTGCGGATGACGTAGCCGACCGGGTGCTGCATGAAGCCGTTGGCGAGAAGAATCCACAGGGCCGACAGGTTGGCGGCGAAAGCCACCAGCCAGATGCATACGGCGTGCAGCTTGGGCGAGAGTTTCTCCCAGCCGAACACCCACACGGCGATGAAGGTCGATTCCAGGAAGAAGGCCGCCGTGGCCTCGATGGCCAGGAGCGAGCCGAAGATGTCGCCGACGAATTCCGAGTAGCGCGACCAGTTGGTGCCGAACTGGAATTCCAGGGTGATGCCCGTCACCACGCCCAGGGCGAAGTTGATCAGAAAGAGTTTGCCCCAGAACTTGGCCATCCGTTTGTACGTCTCGTCGCCCGTGCGCACGTACTTCGTCTCCATGACCGCCACGATAAGCGACAGGCCCAAGGTGAGCGGCACGAAGATGAAGTGGATGAATGTGGCGAAGGCGAACTGCAACCGGGAAAGCATTAATACGTCCATGATCCGTCTCCTTTTCCTCCGTCTGGTCCAAAGGTCCCTCGTTGCATCGTCCCTGGCGCTGCCTCGTCCGGCGCGGGTCGCGTCCCGCGACCCGTTCGCCGGTTTGGCCCCTTCCTAGCACCGCGTCGGGGAAAATGCACCAGCCCCACGACGATTTCCGCTTGCGCGGCCCTGTATTTTCACGGTCCGGGAGACCGTTTCGCGCACCCTTGCGATTCTTCCTCGACCAGCCTGGCCAGCGTGGTGCCGGCCAGGGTGTCGCGGAGCTGCTTTCGGGCCCGCTCCCACACCAGATGCACCGAACAAAACCCCTGCCGGTCGCAGCTGCCCGGACGGTGGATGCAGTCGTTCAGGAAAATTTCCCCGTCGATGGTCTCGACCACGGATAAAAGCGTGATATCTTCCGGGCGGGCCACGAGTTCGTAGCCGCCCTGGGCGCCCTGGCGGATGGCGATGATGCCTGCCCGAGCCAACTGCTGCGCCACCTTGCCCAGGAACTGGGCCGGGATGTCCATGGCCTCGGCGATCTCCTTGCGGCCGATCACCGGCCGGTCGCGGTGCATGGACAGGTAGAGCAGGCAGCGGATGGCGTATTCGCCGGCTCGGGTCAAACGCATGGCGGGCCCTCAACTTGGATTAGTCGGATTTGATTAGTCCTATATATGGGCCGTGCGGGTCTGTCAACGGATTTCCCTTGCAGGTCGCCGTTATTTTCGGGCCAGGGCGGCCGCGACCAGTTCCGGGGCGCAGCGGTCCACGATGAAGCGGGCGATGCTCGTCGGCGGTGGCAACACGAGGGGCGGATTCTTCACCGAGAACCAGGCCGCGCTTTCCAGCTCCGTGGTGTCCACCACGAGTTCGCCGCCGGCCCAGCGCGCCGTGAAGCCGGCCATGATCTGGCTCGGAAAGGGCCAGTTCTGGCTGCCCACGTAGCGGATGTCGGTCACGGCCAGCCCGGTCTCCTCAGCCACCTCCCGGACCACGCACTCCTCGAAGGATTCGGCGAACTCCACGAAACCGGCCACCATGCCGTACTGTCCGGCGGGCCAGCCGGGCTTTCGCGTCAACAGATACTCTTCGCCCCGACGAATGAGCACGATCACGGCCGGATGCAGGCGCGGGTAGTATTCCCGGGCGCAGGTCGGGCAGCGTGCGCCGAAACTGCCGGCGATCTCGCGCGGCGCGCCGCCGCAGGCCGGACAGATGCGGCTGCGGTCGCGCCAGTGGAGCACTTGCCGGGCTATGCCGGCCAGACTGAGCAGTTTTTCGTCGAGGAGCGTGGAGCGGTAGCCGGCAGGGACGGCGGCGAGTCCCGGGGCTGAACCGGCTTCGGGGACGAGCCTGGCGGTGCGAAGGGGCCGGCCGAGCCACGTGCCGATGAAGACCGGAGTCACGGCGTAGGGGCCGCCCAGCGGCCCACGGCCGTAGGGCAGGCAGAAGCCGTCGCCGTCCGGGGCCTGGCGCACGAGCAGGTCGTTTTCCCGAAGGACGAGCCAATAGCCGGGTTCGTCCGGCCGGTCCCTGTCCGGGGTGGAAAAAGCGAAGTCGGGTTCGATGACGGCCCGGTTGAAGGCGAGGTTGACGGCGTCGGGATAGGGCATGGCGTGCTCGCGGCGTTTGGGCCCGTCCGGCGGGCCGGATTGGTGCCGATGCGTTCCTGAATAGGCCAAACCGAGTCGGAAGGCCAGGACGGACAGGAAAATCACGTCCTGTCGCCGGAGGCGATCGCCTGTGAAAACGACCGTATATGATTTAGAAGGAAGCTTTGGGCAAGAGAATATTTCAGCAATTGAATAAAAAGATTGTCAGAAAGAAAAAATGCGTGCTAAGGGGAAAGATAAGTCGGTCTGGATTTGCCGACGAAACAATGCTGATGTAGTGCAAGGTATTTTGAATTAATACTGCAGGAAATTTTTTAGTAAAATTCAATATAATTGAACAATTTTTCGGTGATATCCGATAAGTTGCGCAAAGATGCTTTCAGTAATTTAGATTTATTGTGTCGGGTATTGTGCTTTCCAACTTGTATTCTCAACATAAACAATCGTTCGGGAGGTGTGCAAATGGGAAAATATTTTCTGGCCTGGATTCTTGGCGTGCCAGCCGGGCTACTGATTATACTGTATTTAATATTCCATTGATTTTGGCAACATAACCTCGACCGGTCAAAGGAATCGTATACGTGAGAATCTTTTTGCGAGCGGGCATTGCTCGCCCATGTCTCCATGATAGCCGCCGGATGCATGGTACGCGCTGGCGTGCCGCAGCCGGCGGCCGGACCTGAGCCGGGACAAAAGGTCGTCGTGGTCACGCAAGCTCCGGCGCTGGGACCGGTCGGCGACGATGCCGGCCGCAACGCCGTCGATATCAAGGCAGAAGGACTTGCCGCCGACAAACAAGGCAACGACATGACCGACGTGGAAGTCGACCAAGATTCGAAAGGCGATCGTGCTGGACGATTCCCTTTCATCTTGCGCCAACAATATCGAGAGCCTCACTGTTTCGCGCCTCGTCGCCTCAAAGGCCCCGTGCGCAGCCACGGCGAAAAGGGGCGCATCGCGGCCATTGCGGCCACTGTCTGTCGGATCGGACAGGGCAGGCGAGTGGAAGCGCATGGCAACGGAGAGCCTCAAGCGCACCGGCGCGAAGGACCTCGCGACCCGAAGCGAAGCCTCGCCCCAAAGGGCAAGCGGCTGCGCCCAAACCATGCGGCCCGCAACCCGCAACGCCTCAAGGCGGGCGATCCGGCGGCGTCGTTTCGTTTCCCAGCGGCCTGACGGCCGTCTTGACGCCTCCCCGGGCTCCTGGCAGTTCCAAAACAACGCCGCACCCGCCCGTACCGCAAAAGGGGAGGAAATGCCATGCGCGACGCCGTTGCCGATGCCGAGGCCATTTTCCGGGCGGGACTCGACCGGGTCGATCCCCTGGCCATGATGGCCCGAGTGCTTTCCCTGTCCGGAGACATTTTGCGGGTGAGCACGGAAACCGAGTGCCACGAGTACGACCTTTCGCGCTTCCGGCGCATTTTCGCGCTCGGCGCGGGCAAGGCCTCGGCCCGCATGGCGCTCGGACTCGAGCGCCTGCTTGGCGAACGCCTGACCGGGGGCGTGGTGGCGGTCAAGGAGGGCTATCTGGAAAAGCTCTCCCGGGTGCGCCTGCTGGAGGCGGCCCATCCCGTGCCCGACGCGCGCAGCGCCGCCGCGGCCAAGGCCGTGCTGGAGCTGGCGGTCGAGGCCGGGCCGGACGATCTGGTCATCGTCCTGGTCTCGGGCGGCGGCTCGGCCATCCTGGCCGCGCCCATCGACCTCCCGGGACGCCGCCTGACCCTGGCCGACAAGCAGCAGACCACGCGGGTGCTGCTCTCCTGCGGCGCGACCATCCAGGAGATCAACTGCGTGCGCAAGAAGCTCTCGGCGGTCAAGGGCGGCCGGCTGGCCGAGGCCATCGCCCCGGCCGCCTGCCTGGGCCTGCTCCTTTCCGACGTGGTCGGCGACGACCTCGACGTCATCGCCAGCGGGCCCACCGTGCCCGATCCCACCACCGGGGCCGACGCCCTGGCCGTGCTTACCCGCCACGGCGTGGCCGACACCATCGCCCCCGAGGCCCTGGCCGTGCTCGAGGACGTGGCCGCCGGCCGGGCCCCGGACACGCCCAAGCCCGGCGACCCGGTCTTCGCCCACACCCGCACCGTGCTCGTGGGCACCAATTTCCAGGCCCTGCTCGCCGCCCGCGACAAGGCGGCGGCGCTCGGCTACGCCACGGTGGTGGTGACGTCCCACCTGACCGGCGAGGCCCGGGAGATGGCCAACCTGTTCCTCGGCATGGCCCGGGACATCGCCGAGTACGGCGTGCCGCTGCCGCGTCCGGCCTGCGTCATCGCCGGGGGCGAGACGACCGTGACGCTTCGCGGCCACGGCAAAGGCGGGCGCAACCAGGAAATGGCCCTGGCCTACCTGGCCGGACTGGCCCGCGACGCCCGAAACGCCGAGGAGACCGTGTTCCTGGCCGCCTCCACCGACGGCTCCGACGGCCCCACCGACGCCACGGGCGCGTTCGCCTCCCTGGACATCCTGCGCCGGGGCCTGGCCCTTGGGCTGTCCGTGGAGCGCTACCTGGCCGACAACGACGCCTACCACTACTTCGAGGCCGTGGGCCGTCTGCTCAAGACCGGGCCCACCAATACCAACGTCTGCGACATCAAGGTGCTCCTGACGCCCTAGCCGGCGTCCCCCTGCCGATTCGTCGGGGGAGGGCGAGGCGTATTCCCTCGAAGGGGACGTGCGCGGGCATGGATGAGGCGAGGCGGGACGACGTCCGGACAACAAAAAGCCCGGCCGGGCGCTGGGCCGGGCCGGGCGGGCGAACGTAGGGGAAGGACGCGGTCAGCGCAGGACTTTCTTGACCACGGCCACGAGCTGGTCCGGGGTGAAGGGCTTGACGATCCAGCCCGTGGCCCCGGCGGCCTTGCCCTCGGCCTTCTTGCCGGCCTGGGATTCGGTGGTGAGCATGACGATGGGGATGAACTTGTAGGCGGCCTGGGCGCGGATGCCCTTGATGAGCCCGATGCCGTCGAGGTTGGGCATGTTGAGGTCGGTGATGACCATGTCCACGGTCCCGCTGAGCTTGGACAAGGCGTCCTTGCCGTCGGACGCCTCGATGACGTCGTACCCTTCCTTCTTGAGCGTGAAGGCCACCATCTGCCGCACGCTCGCCGAGTCGTCCACGGTCATGATTCGCTTAGCCATCGCGTTCCTCATCGGCGAAAAAAGTTTGCAGGGGGGGCGTCTGATCGAAGCCCGAGACGTGGGCCGCCTGCCGGACGGCCTCGCAAAGCGCGCCCGAGCGCCGCAGCGACGCGCCCTCGCGCTCCATGGTCAGGGCCGTGGCCAAAAGGAGTTGCAGGAAGGTGACGTCGGCCTCCTCGACGCCCGAGACGTCGAGGCCGAGCTTCGGGCCGGCGGACACGGCCTCGAGCAGGGCCGCGCGTAGCGCCGCCGCGTGCTCCACCGTGCATTTTCCGGAAATGGCCAGGGTGAGGCGGTCGCCTTCCCGTTTTTGGTGCAGTTCCATGTCGCAGCCGCTCCTGTCGCCCGTATCCGGGTCTACTGGGTCAGTGTACGGGAGGCTCTGGCCGCGTGCAAGCGGGAGTCCTCCTGGCCGCGCACGAAGCGCACCAGTTGCGGCACGTCGAGGATCAGCGAAATGCTCCCGTCGCCGTTGATCGTCGTGCCGGAAATCCATTTGAGGTGGCGGTAGCAGTCGTCGAGGCTCTTGATCACGGCCTGCTGGCGGCCCACGACCTTGTCCACGCAAAAGCCCACCATCTCGCCCTCGACCTCGGTGACCACCACCCGCTCGTAGCCGGGCTGGTCGCCGGGCACATCGAAGAGCCGGCGCAGGCTGACTACCGGGATCAGCTCGCCCATGCGCTCCATGTTCTCCACGGTGCGCGTCTCGCCCGCGAGGAAGCGTTCCTGGAAGCCGCGCAGGTTGACCAGGGGCACGATGAAGGAGTCGCCGCCCACGACCACGGAGAAGCCGTCGATGATGGCGAGCGTCAGCGGCAGCTTGATGGTGACCGTGGTCCCCTGGCCGAGGACGCTTTCCAGCTCCACCATGCCGCGAAGGGCCTCGATGTTGCGCTTGACCACGTCCATGCCCACGCCCCGGCCGGAGATGTCGGAAATTTTCTCCGCCGTGGAAAAGCCGGGGGCGAAGATCATCTCCAGGATCTCTTTCTCGCTGACGTCCGCGTCCGCGGGCAGCAATCCGCGCTCCACGGCCTTTTTGCGCACGGCGGCCACGTCGATGCCCCGGCCGTCGTCGACGATGGCGATGACCACGTTGCCGCCGGAATGGCTGGCCGACAGGGTGATGCGGCCGCGGCGGGGCTTGCCGGCCGCCTCGCGGGCGTCCGGCGGTTCCACGCCGTGGTCGAGGCTGTTGCGCAGGATGTGGACCAGGGGGTCCTTGATGCGGTCGATGACGGTCTTGTCGAGCTCCGTGTCGCCGCCCCGGGCCTCGAAGTCCACCTCCTTGCCCAGCGTGGCGGACAGGTCGCGCAAAAGCCGCGTGAACTGGCTGAAGACCGTGCCGATGGGCAGCATGCGAAGCCCGAGCGCCACGTCGCGCATGGCGTCGGTGAGGCGTTCCAGGTCCTCGTCCACGGCCGCGGCGGCGTCGAGGTCCCGGGCCTGCACGGCCTGACGCAGGCGGGATTGCAGGATGACCAGCTCGCCGGCCATGTTGACCACGCTGTCCAGGCGGGCCGCGTCCACGCGCAGGGTGGTCGAAGCGGCCGCCGTGGACGGGGCGGTCTGGCGCTGCTTGGACGGCTCGGCGCCGGTCAGGCGGGCGGTCTTCTCGGCCACGCGGGCTTTGGCCTCGGTGATGAAGGCGAGCTTGGCGGACAGGGCCTGGGACAGGGCGTCGAGGACGACCTCGGGCGGCGCGGCGTCCAGGCCGGCGAGGGCGCGCACGAGCTCGTCCAGGTCGGCGTCGCGCAGGGTGCCCCGGTGGATGCGCTCGACGAGCACGTCCGAGTCGCCGTCCACGAAGATGAACACGTCGCGCAGGTCGTTGCCGCCGCAGGGCGTGCGCACGATCACGTCGAAGACGCCGTAGGTCTCCTCGGGGTCGAAGTCCGGGGCGTCGAGGTCCGGCATGGGGCCGTGACGCAGCACCCGGGCGCGGCCGAGGCCGTCGCATTCGGCCAGCAGGCGCACGGGGTCGTTGCCGCTGTGCAGGATGCGGGGGGCGGGCCGGAAGCGCACCCAATAGATGGAGGGCGGCCCGGGCTCGGCCTCGCAGGCGTAGGTCTCCCCGTCGAGGGTGGCCGTAGGGTGTTGCTGGGAAGGCGAGGCCTGGGCCTCGGCCGCTTCCTCGCGGGCTTCGGGCAGGAAGGCGGCGAAGGAATCGAGCAGGGCGTCGGAGGCCTCCCGCAGATCCGGGCCAGCCTCGGCCGGGGCTTCGAGCAGGGCCAGGATGTGGTCCTTGGCCGCCAGCGTCAGGGTCAGCAGTTCCCGGGTCACCGGCAGCGCGCCCGCGCGCACGCGGTCGAGCACGGTTTCCACGTCATGGGTGAAGCGGGAAATCTCCTCGAAGCCGAACATGGCCCCGCCGCCCTTGATGGTGTGCATGGCCCGGAAGCAGGCGTCCACGCGCTCCATGTCGGAAGGATCGTTTTCCAGGTCCAGCAGGCCGCGTTCCAGTTCGGCGAGCAGCTCCCGGGTTTCTTCCACGTAGATGGCGATGGACGGATCGATCTCCGACATGGCGCGCCTCCGTCGTCTCAAGCGCCTTCCGCCGGGCGGAGCGGGCGTTAGAAACGTTCGAACTGATCGTCGTCATTGTCCATGTCGATGGACATGGCGGCATCTTTCCTGTTTTCGACCGTCGAGGCAACAGGCTTTCGTATCGTTGCGCCCATCTTGGCGCCGCTTTTGCGGGCTCCGGCCTTGCCCTTGGCCGCCTGGGGCAGGGGACGGGGGGGCGCGGAGCCGGTGTCGAGACGGAAAAAGGCGATGCTGGCCTGCAGTTGTTCGGCCTGGGCCGACAATTCCTCGGAAGTGGAGGCCAGTTCCTCGGCCGCCGAGGCGTTTTGCTGGATGACCTGGTCGAGCTGTTGCAGGGCCTTGTTGACCTGGCCCGAGCCGGTGGACTGCTCCTGGCTGGCGGCGTTGATCTCCTGGACGAGGTCGGCGGTGCGCTGGATGTCGGGCACGAGCTTGGCCAGCAGTTCGCCGGCCCGTTCGGCCACGCCGGTGGTGGAGCGCGACAGTTGGGTGATCTCCGAGGCCGCCGCCTGGCTGCGTTCGGCCAGTTTTCGGACTTCGGAGGCCACCACGGCGAAGCCCCGGCCGTGCTCTCCCGCCCGGGCCGCCTCCACGGCGGCATTGAGGGCCAGCAGGTCCGTCTGCCGGGCGATCTCCTCGATGATGGAGATCTTGCCGGCGATCTCCTTCATGGCGGCCACGGCCTGGGTCACGGCCTGGCCGGATTCCCTGGCGTCGCCGGCGGCCTTGACGGCGATGGCCTCGGTCTGGCTGGCGTTGTCCGCGTTCTGGCTGATGCTCGAGGCCATCTCCTCCATGGCCGAGGAGGACTCCTCCACGGCCGAGGCCTGCTCCGTGGCCCCCTGGGACAGGGACTCGGCCGAGGCGCTCATCTCCTCGCTGCCCGAGGCCACGTTCTCCGCCCCGGACTGGACCTCGCCCACCACGTCGCGCAGCCGTTCGATCATCTCGGCCAGGCTCAAAAGCATCACGTCCTTGTCCGAACGCGGAGCCACGGAAACCGACAGGTCGCCCTGGGCCAGCTTGCCCGCCGCCTCGGCCGTGGTCCGCTCGGCTTCGATCATGCGGCCCATGGCGGAAAGGAGCATGGCGATTTCGTCGCGCCCGTCCGTCGTGACGTCCGCGTCGAGGTCACCGTGGGAAACGGCGTCCGCCGCGGCGATGGCCTTTTTGACGCCGCGCAGGATGCCCTTGGTGATGAGCGTGGCGAAAAGCGCGCCGAGCAGGATGGCCGCCGCCGCCGCGACGGCGTTGGCGATGGTGGCGTTGCGCGATTCCCGGTGCATGCTCTCCTGCTGGACGTCCACGGCCTCGTCGGCCACCTTGGCCGCCTTGTCGGCGGCGGCGGCCATCTCCTTGACCACGACCGCCTGGGCCTCGGAGGCCGTGATGAAGCCTTCCATCCTGTTTTTGTATGTCTCGGCGCGGGCGAGGATGTCTTCCAGCAGGGAGCGTTCCTCGGAGACGGCCATGAGGGGCAAGGCTTCCCGCCCGGTGGCGATCAGCTTTTCCAGGATGCCGCGAGCGGTGTCCATGCGGCTTTTATCGCCCTTCCAGAGATAATAGAGGACCTCGATGCGCGAACGCAGGAACTGCTGGACGAGAAACTCGACGCGCTGCCCCAGTGCGGCCGTGCGCGCCACCGCCTCGGCCCCGCCGGCCACGGCCTTGGACAGGCTTTCGGCCTGACGCCGGGAAAGGGCCTCGGCGGCTTTCTGCAGTTCACCGGCCGCATCCACCAAAGCCTTGAGGGTTTCCCGCTGGTTCTTTTGGGTTTCGAGATACCGGCCGAGGCCGGCTTCGTACGCGGCCGCCTCGGCGATGATGGCGTCCATGCGCTCGCGGTTTCGCGGGTCCTCGAGGGAGCGCTTGATGTTTTGCGCCATGTCCTTGGCCGTGCCCAGGCGCTTGCGGAAGCTGTCCAGGCGCGCCGTCTCGTCGGAGTTCATGTAATAGAGCATGTCCATGCGGGCGGCGGTGATGGCGTCGCTGATGGTGTTGACCGTGTCCATCTTGTTCGTCCGGTCGAGGAGCGCATCCTGGCTCTTGTAGGCGACGGCGGCCACGATGACGGTGAAGACAATGAGCAGGCAAAACCCGAGGCTGAGCTTGAAGGCGAGGCCGCGATTCTTGAACATAATGGAACCTTTTCCTCGATGATGTCCCTGTCCGCGGCCCGTATGGCGGTCATGGCGACACGGCGCGGCGCCCGGCGCGGCCGGAAACCCCTCGCATTCGCGATCAGCGGACGAATTCTTCCTCGACCTGGGCCGACGCAAAGGGAGCGCCCGGGGCCGACGGCGCGCCCTCGGCGAACATCTGCGACATGTCCTGGATCTCGTCGCTGGAAAAGACCTTGTCCACGTCGAGGATCAGGATGAACCGGTCGGCGTGCTTGCCGATGCCCCTGATGAAGTCGGCCCGCACGGCCGCGCCCATGCGGGGCGGCGGGTCGATGCGGTCGGTCTCGAGCTCGAGCACTTCCTTGACCGAGTCGGCCAGGGCGCCCATCACCGACACGGCGTCGTCGTGGCGGATCTCCACGATGACGATGCGCGTGTTGAGGGTGCGCTCCACCTGGCCCAGCCCGAACTTCATGCGCAGGTCCACCACGGGCACGGCGCTGCCGCGCACGTTGACCACGCCGCGCATGAATTCGGGCGTTTGCGGAATCCGCGTAATGTCGGTGTAGTCGAGGATCTCGCGCACGGAGAAGATGTCGATGGCGAAAATTTCATGACCGAGGGTCATGGTGAGGAAACGTTGGCTTTCGGCTTGGGCGGTTACGGCCATGGCGATCCCTTTATTCCCCTTTGGGTTCTGCAAATCGGCCGATTTGCGTTTCGAGGCGACGACAGGACGAGCCCATGGTCGCGACGATACACAGATGTCGTTGCCAGGACAATGCTTTTTTATGGATTCCACATGTCGAATTCGGGTGTTGCACCAGGCCGGCTCGGGCCTGTCCGCCGGGTCGAGCGGGCGGGAGTCGTCCATGGGGGCGATGCGTCAGACGCCCGCGCCGCCTCCGGGAGGCACAAGGACTTTGCGCTCCACATTCGGCGCGTTTGGTCCTATAATCGGAAAAAACAAGCGAGGTTGCGATGCCCCCCAAACGCGCCGCCACGGCGGCTGTCGGCAAGACTCTGGAAGAACGGCGCGAAGCGGCCCGCGACGCGGCGCTTAAGGAGCTCAAGGCCCTGCGCGCCGATCTGGCGCAGCTCGAGGCCGTGCTTTCCGGGCGACGCACCAAGGGCGATTTCTCTCTTTTCGACGTGGCCCACGGCGCGTTCGAAATCTTTCGCAATGCTGCGGCGGTGTTCGAGGCCGACGCCCTGCTGGCTTCCCTGACGGTGGAGCTCGAATCAGCGAAGGCTTTGGAATTTCTGGAAAAGCACGGTGCGACCGAGCTGGTCAAGCCGGCCGGCTGGCACTGGATCTCCCCGCGCGGCGAGATGCATTTCCTGGGCAAGGGCGAGGAGGCCGCCAAGGCCGCCGAAAAGCTGGCGACGCTCATGGCCGGGGCCAGGCGGCCCAGGCGCAAGGACAAGGCTCAGGCCGACCAGCCCGCGCCTCCGTCCGACGCCGACGCGCAGCCGGACCAGGCATGAGCCGGGGGCTTTTTTGCCGCCGCAAGGCGGCCGCGGCCGGGTTGTTCCTCGTGGCCGCGCTGCTGGCCGGACTTTGGGGCTGCTCCGACGACGCGCCCCCGAGCGACAAGGAAACGGTCACCGGCAAGACCCCGGTGGTGCGGCCCGAGGACGTGCACCGTCGCGGTCCCGGCGGAGCGGCGGTGCTGGCCCCGGACTACCGCCAGTCCCTGGCCGCCGACCTCGAGGCCCCGCCCAAGGGCAAGGCGGCCCCGCCTGCCGCCGGAGCCGAGCCCGGAGCGGGCCGCCTTTTTCCGGGCAAGCCCGGCGGCGGGACGGCGGCGGTCCCCGCCCTGGCCGCCCCGCCGGCTCCCGTCCAGGTCGCGGCCAACGCGCCCCAGGCCGCCGCCGTCGCGGCCAACGCTCCCACGGCGGGTGTCGTGCCCGCGCCGACCGCAGCCCAGATGCCCGCGCCGCCGGTCCCGGCCCGGCAGGCCGCGCCGGCCGAGGCCGCCGCCGGCCGGCCGGAGGCCTCCAAGGGCTTTCCCCTGGGTGCCTGCCGCCAGCTGATTCTGGTCGTTGCCCCGGATTTTTCCTCGAGCAAGGGCGTGCTGCGCCGGTTCGAGCGCCAGGGCCCCGACGCTCCCTGGCGCGAGGCCGGTCAGCCCGTGCCGTGCCAGCTCGGCAGAAACGGCCTCGGCGTCGGGCGCGGGCTCGTTGCCCTGCCCCAAGGGCCGGTCAGGAAGCAGGGCGACGGCCGCACGCCCGCCGGTTTCTTCAGCCTGCCCGAGGCGTTCGGCTATGCCGACGAGGCCGCGGCCAAGGCGGCCGGCGTGCGGCTTCCCTACCACGTCCTCACCGACCGCACGGCCTGCGTGACCGACGCCTCCTCGCCGCTTTTCGGCCGCATCGTCGGTCCGGGCGAGCGCGCCGTCGGCGGGACGGCCAAACAGGAGCGCATGGTGCGCGACGACCGGGCCAACGTCTGGGGCGTGGTCGTCGGCCACAACCGCGACAATCCCGAGCCGGACGCCGGCTCCTGCGTCTTTCTCAACACCCGGCCGGCCGGCGGCCCGCCCACGGGCGGAGCGGTGGGCTGCCCCGAGGAAGCGGCGGCGGGGCTTGCCGCCTGGCTCGACCCGGCCGCCGCGCCCGTGCTGGCCGTGCTGCCGGAGCGCCTCTACAAGGAGGGGCGGCAGGGTTGGGGACTGCCCTGATCAGGCCTCGACCGGGGAGATTTGGTTTTCGGCGAGGGGAAGGGGCGCGGTCAGGCGCACGAGGGGCAGCATTTCATAGCCGAGCATCGGGCCCATGAGGCCGTCGTGCACCGGCAGCCTGGCGAGCAGAAACTGGAGACCGTCGGGGTCTTCCCCTCGGGCCACGGCCTTTTGGGCCAGATCCTCGATATTGGCCAGACAGGCCGTTTTTTCCTGCCCCGTCACGGGCAGGCCGTCCTCGGCGTAGCCGATGCGGGGGCGGCTCTCGAAGGCGCGCCTGGCCTCGGACATGGCTGTCGTGAACGGCGCGGGGTCGGTTCCGGAATCGGGCGGGGCGGCGGTCAGCCCGCTGTAGCCCCGGGTGCGCAGGCGCGCGTCGAGTTGGGCCAGGACGTCGGCGGCGTCGAAGGACATGGACGCTTCTCCCGGTCGAAGGTTACGGCAAAAACTGCCGGACCGGAAAAAACATGCAAGGGAAGCGCCAGGAAGGGCGTTTTCGCGACGGCCGACGGGAGGCCTCCCAGCCGGCCCGTCGCGGCGGGAAGCGTTTTACGGCATGGGCTGGCGCTTGCGCCGCAGCCCTTCCTCGATGCCGAAAAAGGCCAGCTCGAGCCAGTCCAGACCGAAGGACAGCGCCTCCTCCTCGTCGGCCAGGACCCGGGCCTTGCGTTCCTCGTCGATCTCCACCAGCCGGAACAGGTCCATCTTGGCGATGAACTCCTGGAAGGCGTCGGGCTGGTACAAGGCCAGCCAGACCATCTGCTCCTGCTTGTCGGTGAGCCGCGCCCCCTTGCCCCGGGCCAGGGCCATGAGCCGCATGTAGCGGTCGTTGCAGCGGTTGTAGGCGGCCAGGTCCTGGTCGGCCAACCAACCGGCGGCGTCCCAGCTGGCGGCCTCCTCGAAGCCCTGGCAATGGGGTTCGCGCACCACGAAGAACTGCTCGATCACCTGCCCGTCCTCGCCGAGCCGGCTGGCCCGGCCCAGGGGATAGGTGCGGCAGGCGCCGGGACGGTCGGCGTAGACCTTGCACCCTTCGGCCGAGACGAAGGGGCAGCGCTTGCGCTTCTCCTCGCGCATCCTGAGCCGGGGCATGGGGAAGCCCGTGTCCGGGATGGCGATGCGCTGGGCGAAATGGGCGAGGAAGTCGGCCGAAGAGATGTGGAGCGCCCGGCGCAGGCGCAGCATGTCGTAGGGCGTGAGCATGAGCGTGAGGTCCGAGCAGCAGGCGTTGAAGCAGGGTACCTCGGGGTGGCAGGCGAAACAAAAGGATTCCCCGGGCCTCAGTTCCGGCAGGGAACTCAGGAAGGCGTCGGTGGCGTCGACCTCGGTTTCGGCCAGGGCGTCGTTGAGATCTTTCATGGCGGCATGGCTCCTTGCCCGGGCCTTCTACTTCCGCCGACGCTGCTTGGCAACCGGCCGGCCCGGCTTGCCTTGACAGGGGGGCGAAAAACGGAAATTGACCGTTGATCGGCAAGGCGGCGGCTGTGTCCCGGCGGACCGGGGCGCACAGAGGGGAGCCTGCCGTCTGCCGCCGCGCGGCGTCCCGCCAGGACGCCAGAGGCGGACAACACGCCTTTGGCCGGGGGCGGCTTCGCGCCGCCCCGGGCTTCGGGGTCAGGATGGAACCGGGCTTTTCCCTGCGACTCGACAACCGGCTGCTGGAGCTCGACCGTCTGGCCGACGCGGTGGAGGCCTTCGGCGAGGCCCACGGCCTCCCCGCCAAGCTGCGCTTCCAGGTCCGCCTGGTCCTCGACGAACTCATCACCAACATCATCAATTACGGCTACGGCGACGACGGGGACCACGTCATTTCCGTGGCCATGGGGCAGGAGGGCGGCCGCCTGCGCTTCGTCATCGAGGACGACGCCCGCGCCTTCGATCCGCTCACGGCCGGGGCTCCGGACCTCGTTTCCGAGCCCGAGCAGCGCCAGGTCGGCGGGCTCGGCATCCATCTGGTGCGCACGATCATGGACCGGGTCGCCTACGAACGGGTGAACGGGGCCAATCGTCTGATACTTGAAAAAGACATCGATTAACGCAAGAGGGGTGGGGACATGCAACTGGTGGAAAGGGAGAGCGGCGAGGTCACCGTGCTGGAGCTTGGCGGCCGCCTGGACAGCAATACGTCCAAGGTGCTCGAGGACAAGGTCATGGAGATTCTCGGCCAGGGCAAGAAAAAGGTCCTCATGGACTTCAAGGACGTGGACTACATCAACTCCACGGGGCTTCGCGTGCTGCTGCTCGCCTTGCAGCAGCTCAAAAAGACCCAGGGCAAGCTTGTGCTGTCCACCATCAAGGACTACATGAAGGAAGTCTTCGAGATTTCCGGCTACACGGAGATTTTTCCCATCTACGCCACTCAGGAGGAGGCTCTGGGCCATTTCGCCTAACTTTTTCGTGGCAACAACCCTTCAAGCCGTGTGCCCGGGCTTCGGACGCAGGGAGCCGGGACGCACGACACGAACACCGGGGGTGCGCCGTCCCCGGGGAGTAGCCGCCGCCATGCATGCCCTCTCACGCCTCCTGCCGCGCGCCCTGGCCGCCGCCCTGGCCCTGTGCCTCGCGGCGTCCGCCGGCCTGGCCGCCGGCGGTCCCTCGGAACTGGCCGGCATCCGGCTCGGCCAGAACGTGGACGAGCTGTCCGGCAAGCTTGCCTCGACCACCGTCGACCGCTCGCCCCAGCGTCCCTCCCTCGGCGTCGTGCCCGTGGCCCCGCTGCCGGGTTTTCGCAGCGGCTACGTCGACGTGGGGCTTTGCGCCAAGCCCGGCCGGGTGGTACGCGTCAAGCTCAACTACGCCGACGAGTCCCTGGCCTTTTTCAACAAGATCATGGAAGCCCTCAAAAAGCGCTACGGCGAGCCCAAGGAATGGCGCGGCAACGCCTTCGGCACCCTGCGCACCTGGAAATGGGGCCTGCGCTCGCCAAGCGGCGAGCCGGTGAGCCTGATCCTCATGCACTACGAAGGCGACGACGGGGCCTTCACGGACGGCAACTCCATCCGCATCGCCGCCACCTCCATGGTGCGCGAGGAGGAACTGTGCCGGGCCGCGGAAAAGAAGATTTCGGCCGCCGACGAGAAGAACGCCCGGGGGGCCATGAACGCCGAGGCCTTGGGCCTGGACTGGTTTTTGCCCCGCTGACGGGCGGGCCCGGAGACGACGTGACTGTTTCGCTGCTCGAATCGCGTTTTCTTGAGCGCCGCGCCGCCCTGTCCGGGCTGGTGGGCCGCCTTGGCGAACTCACGGCCCGCTGCGGCCGGGCGGACCTGGAAAAGGTCGCCGACGAGCTCGCCGCCCACATCCTGGAGCCGTTTCTCTTCGTCGTGGTCGGCGAGGTCAAGACCGGCAAGAGCAGCCTGATTAACGCCCTGCTCGGCGCGACCGTCACGGACGTCGCCCCTGACCCCTGCACGGACCGCATCCGCATCATCCGCCGGGGCGAGGTCCCCGGCGAGACGCCCGACGGACCGCTCGTCGTGCGCGTCGCCCTGGACAATCCCATCCTCGACGGTCTGGCCATCGTGGACACGCCGGGCGTGGACAGCATCATCGACCGGCACCAGGAGATCACCGAGGAGTTCATTCCCCGGGCCGACCTGGTTCTCTTCGTCTTTTCCGCCCTCAATCCCTATTCCCGCTCTGCCTGGGAGTTCTTCGACCTGGCCGCCGACACCTGGCGGCGCGGCGTGGCCTTCGCCCTGACCCAGGCCGACCTGGCCAGCGACGAGCAGATCGCGGTCAATTCCTCACGCCTGCGCGAACTGGCCGCGGGCCGGGGCCTGGCCGATCCCCGCATCTTTCTCGTTTCCGCCACGAAAAGCCTGACCGATCCCGAGGCCGGCGGCATCGAGGCCATCCGCCGCCACATCCGCGAGCTGACCGCCTCGGGCGGCCATTTCGCGGCCAAGCTCGAGGCCGTGCGCCGCTCGGCCGAGCGGGTGCTGGCCGAGCTTTCCCATACCCTGGAGGCCAGATCCCGGGAACTCGAGGCCGACGTGGCCGAAGGCGAACGCATCGCCAAACGGCTCGAAGCCGCCCGGCAGGCCGCCGGACGCGAGGCCGAGGTGCTGCGCGCCCGGGTGGAGGCGGCCTATTCCCGGCTGGCCGGCGAGTTCGAGGCGGCCTTCGCCCGCGAACTGAGCTTCGGCGGCATGCTCGGCCGCTCCCTGGCCGGCATGCTGCGGCGCAAGGACACGGCCGGGCCGGCCGCGCGCCTGCGGGAACTCGGCGAGGTCTTCGCCCGCGACCTGGAGCGCGAGGTGGAGGGGATCGCCCGCCAGGGGGCCGGACATGTGTTCGAGAGCGTGAGCGGTTCGGTGCGCATGCTCCTGGACGAGCTGCGCCGGCGTCGCGACGGCGAGGCCATCCCGGCCGACGCCCTGGGCGAGCAGCGGGAACGGGTGCTGGCCGAGGCGGTGGAGCGGGTGGAAGCCCTGCTCGCCGACGGCGGGCCCCTGTCCGGCATCGACCCGGGCAGCGTCACGGGCATGGACCCCAAGGCCACCCTGGGCGGAGCGCTGGTGGTGCTGGGGACCATCTTCGCCGTGGCAGTCAAGGGCACGGTCCTCGACGTGACCGGCGGCGTGGTGGCGGCCCTTGGCGCGCTGCTCGCCGGCAGCGCTCTTTACTGGCAGCGCCCGCGCGTGCTGCGGGAGATGCGCCGCCGCCTGGCCGCCGGGGGCGAGCGGCTGCGCCTGGAACTCGACGAACGCCTCTCGGCCCGGCTGGACCGGGTCTTTCGGGAGCTGGAGTCGCGCTTTAAGCCCTTCTTCGACGACATCGCCGCCCGCCGGGGCTCCCTCGACGACATCGCCGCCCGCCGGGACGCCCTGGCCGAGGCCCTGGTCGGCTTCGACCCGAGCTGACGTCCGGCCCGTCTCCCCCCTTGCCGTCCGGCCAGGCCAGGGCCGTGGCCACGTCGCGCCCCGCATGGAAACGGAGGCGTCGAGGCGGAAGTCCTTGCCGCGCTTGAGTCCCGAAAGCGTCGTCGGCGTCCCGGGCGGCGGCAGGGCGGCGATGGCCTCCCGGGCCCGGCGCGCCGTCGAGCCTGATACCCGCCGACACCGCCCTCCGGGGATCGCTACGAGCCTCGTCGAGGATCAGGAGGCCCGTACAAAACACACCGTGTTCATTTTTATATTTTTATAGGGTTTGGCTTTACATTCTCCAGACTGTGCGTATATTGTTATTCTGACCTTAAACGAGCATACTTTTTTTGGATCTTGGGCGTCTCCCGGTGAATAGTTCCAAGCAATGCGAAAAAACATGCCCAAAACGGGAGCGAAAACCCTTGTCCAAGAAACTTTATGTCGGGAACCTGTCGTTTAATTCCACCGAGGAAGACATCCGTACCCAGTTCTCCACTTTCGGAGAAGTCATCAGCGTAAACCTCATTACCGATAGGGAAACCGGCCGACTTCGCGGTTTCGGCTTCGTCGAGATGGACGACGAAGGCGCCCGGGCGGCCATCCAAGGTATGGACGGCAAAGATTTCGGTGGCCGCAATCTGAAAGTCAACGAGGCCGAAGACAAACCCCGTTCCGGCGGCGGTGGCCGCGGAGATCGCCGCTGGTAGGCCGAAAGCCCCAGCGCGCATCCCGAAAAGAAAGGGTCAGGACTGGTTCCTGGCCCTTTGTTTTTTATGATCAACCGACGACAATGGGGAAGCCTTGATCGGCAGGAATCCGATGAACCGCGCTTGCGGCAGCCAAAGCCTTCTTGCCCAGGGATCGGGGGACGTCCCGTTCGGACCGCCTCGCCGGCTTTCCCGTTGTCGTTGCGCTGGCGATTCGGAACGTCGCCTCGCTCGGGCCGGCATATCCGCAAAAGAAATCGACCGAGCTCAAAGGAGCATCATGAAAATTGAAGCCACGAAACGGGCGAGCATCGCGGACAAGATGGCCGAGGCGAAAGAGCTGTGCCTGACCCGCCTTCGAGCCGTGCCCCGTGAAAAACGGGACGTCGTCGCCGAGGCGATCCTCGCCCTGGCCGAGCCCGAGTGGTGGGACCGGAGACAAAAAGGTTCAGATGTTTTTCTGCTCATCCTTGAGTCGCGGAAGGCGGAAACAATACGGATCATTCAAGACGCCTCCAAGTAAGCCCACTGGTTGCCCCCGTCGCACTCGACCACGACCAGGGCCGCGACGTTGTCGGAGTCGCGGCCCATATCCGGCGAACCGACGCGGGCGGGGCCAAGCGCAAGCACGGCCAGCAGGCAGGCCCTCGCGAAGGGGCGAGGGGCATGGCGGATCCGCTAACCTGTTTATTGATAAAATAGATTTGCGATTAACGAAGCGCAAGGCGATGGGTCACTCCAGGGAGAGCAGGCCGAGGGTGACGAGCTTTTCCAGAAGTTCCGAGCGGTTTGGCGGCTTAATGAGGTAGGCGGCCACTTGGCCGTCGAACAGGGCGGTCATGGTGTTGGTCTCGTCGTCCATGGACGTGACCATGACGGCGCGCATCCGTTGTTCAGGCGGCACGCCGGCGCGGTCCTCGACCTCGCGCAGCCGGACGAGGGTCTCGTGGCCGTCCATGTGGGGCATGATGATGTCCAGGAAGACGACGTCGAAGGGAGTCCCGGCCTCGATGGCTCGGGTCGCGTTTTCCACGGCCTCCAGGCCGCTCTCGCAAAGGACGGTTTCGGCCAGGCCGGAAAGATGGGCCGACAGCACGTGCCGGCTGGCCGGGTCGTCGTCCACGACTAGCACCCGCATGGGCTCCCCCTTTTTCTGGAAAAATCCATACCGTAGACGGCTGTCTTTCTCAAGGAAAAAACAGGAGGGACGAGCGGTCACGTTGTGCCTGGTCACGTTTCATGCGGAATTCGGGACGTTGTGCGGCCGGGAGTTTGCGCGTAGGCCCATGCATAAGGCCAAAGAGCCTCAAAGGAGTCTCTCATGGAACACATGCAGGGAAAAGGCAATGGAACGGCACGTAACGTCATGTATATCAGGGGCGTTCCCTTCATCTGTCCGCCCACGGCCGGAAAACCGGCCCAGGATGCGTCTCCGGCCGCGCCGGCCGCGACTCCGGCCGCGGCGAAGATGCAGCCTGCGCCGGTCCCGGCCCCGGTCGGCAAAGGGAGCCCCCGCGGTTCGCTTCGTATCAACGTCGGCTTTTGCGACGACAACCTTTTGCCGGGCCTGGCCAATCCGTCCTCCGGTCGTTGCTCCTGGACCGGCGTCGCTTCCAAGGCCCAGACGGAGCTCATGAAAAGCCGCCGCTACGTGCGGGTGTTCGCGGACCGCATCGTGCCCATGCGGGTGCTGCGCGACCTCGTCGCCGCCGCCTGCCGCCCTGTTCCGGGCGAATCGTCCGGTCGGGCGCGTTTCGTCATGCTGGAGTCCGCCGCCGCCATGGACAACGCGGCCGACCTGGCCGCCGGCTGGCTGCGCCGGGAGGGCATCCTGGCCGACGGCCTGGGGCCCGACGCCAAGGCGCGCGAAGTGATCTTCGGCGGTGCGCCGCACATGGCCGTGGCCTTCGGTCCCGCCGACGACGCGGCGGCGGCCGCCGCTTGTTCCCTGGCCGTGGCCCGCATGGAATGGATCGCCGCCGGGCTCGGGCTTGGCGTGTGCTTCGCCGGCGAGATGGTCCGCGCCGCCGCTGGCTGCGAGGAACTGGCCGCCGCCATGGCCATTCCCTCCTCGGCCACGGTGTACGCCGCGCTCTTCCTGGGCTACCCCGGCTCGCGCGAGGCCCATGTCGGCGCCGCTCCCGGAACCCGCATCATCTGGTTGTAGTTTGAAACATCGCATCGGACTGCTGGCGCGGACCGCCGCGCCGACCCGTACGCGCGCATAACGGGTCCCCTCACGTCAAAGGGACCGTCGGCCGGCCCCGTCCCCCTGCCTCCGGGTCCGGCCGCCGCTGCCCCGAATTTTTCCCTCGCCACGGTTTCCTCCCGGTGCCCACGCCACCCGGGCGTGCCTTCTTGCAAAGCGTCCCGGCCGCGCTAGTGTCGGTCCGTGGCCTTTTTGCGCCCTTACGACCGCAACGCCCCCAAGGAGGTTCGGGATGGAACTGATCGAAGTGGATGCCGCCAAATGCAGGAAGGACGGCCTGTGCGTCGTGGAGTGCCCGAGCGGCGCTTTGGAACTCGGCGCCGAGGGCGGCCCGGTGGCCGCCGACCCGGCCGTGTGCAACGCCTGCGGGCACTGCGTGGCCGTGTGCCCCCACGGCGCGCTGGCCAACAGCCGGGTCAGCGCCGTGGACCCGAGCGTGGGCGTGCTCGAGAACATCCGGTCCTGGCCCGAGCCCGACGTCGTGGACGGGATGCTGCGCGGCCGGCGGTCCATTCGGGCCTACAAGGACAAGCCCGTCTCCTGGGAGCTCATGGACACGCTGCTCGACGTCGCCCGCTACGCTCCCACGGCCTCCAACGTCCAGGAGATCCGCTGGATCGTCACCATCGATCCGGCCAAGGTGCGGGAACTGGCCGAACTCACCGCAGCCTATTTCGCGGCCAAGGGCACCCGGCCCAAGTATTCCGCCTTGTGGAAGCTCGGCCGCGACTGCTTCCTGCGCGGCGCGCCGGCCCTGGCCGTGACCTGGACCGACGCCGACGCGCCCTTCGGCGCGGCCGACTGCGGCATCGCGCTCACCTTCATGGAACTGGCCGCCGTGTCGCGCGGCCTCGGGACCTGCTGGGCCGGGCTGCTCACCTTCGCCGCCAACGACGACCCGGCCCTGCGTGCCGCCCTGGGTCTGGCCGAGGGCCAGAGGGTCCACGGCGGGCTCATGCTCGGCTACCCCAAGGCCCGTTTCGCCGGGGTGCCGCCGCGCAATCCCGTGCAGGCGCGCTGGTTGTAGGAAGTCCCTGCCTCAGGCGGGTTCGGCCTTGACGATGACCAGGGTGATGTCGTCGTCGCGGGGGGCCCCGGCCTGGAAATCGGCCACGTCCTGGTGGGCGACGGCCAGGATGTCCGCGGCCGGGGCCTTGGCATGGGCGCGCAGCACCTCCCGGAAGCGGTCCTTGCCGTACATCTCGCCGGCGGGGTTGCGCGCCTCCCAGATGCCGTCCGTGCCGAGGGCCAGCACCTGCCCCGGGGCAAGTCCCGGGCGGGTCTGACCTTCGTAGGCATAGTCGGGCAAGACGCCCAGCGGCAGACCCGACCCCATGAGCTCCTCGAAGGCGTCCGTGGCCGGATCGTAGACGAGCGCCGGGTCGTGTCCGGCCCGGGCCCATTCCAGATGGCCGAGCGGGGCGAGCCCCCCGTCCGCCAGGCGCAGGTGGAACAGGGTGAGGAACCTGCCGGAATCCATGGTATCCTGGCACAGCAGCCCGTTGGCCAGGGTGAGCAGGGCCGCCGGGTCCGACCTGGCCGCCCGGCCGGCCCGCAACAGCGCCCGGCCCGTGGCCATGAACAGCGCCGCCGCGATGCCGTGTCCGGTGGCGTCGCCCACGATCACGTCCAGGCCGCCCCGGCCGTCCCCGGTCATTTTCAGGAAATCGAAGTAGTCGCCGCCGGTCTCGTCGCAAAAACGGGTGGAGCCGGCCACGGACAGCCCCGGCAGAAGGGGCGGACTGCTCGGCAGGAGGTTTTGCTGCACCTCCATGGCCAGCAGCATGTCCTGCTTGAGCCGCAGCCGCTCGGCCAGCTTGGGGGCCATGGCGTTGAAGGAGTCGGCCAGTTCGGCCAGCTCGTCGCGGCCGGACACCGGGGCGCGGGAGTCCAGGTCGCCCTGGGCCAGCTTGCCGGCGGCCCGGCACAGGGCCGTGACCGGCCGGGTGACGGCCCGGGCCCCGAAGCTCGCCAGCACGGCCGCGCCGGCCACGGCGAGGAGGCTCACGCCCACGACCACGGCCAGCATGCCGTGCGTGCGATCCAGGATCGAGGCCTCGGCCGAGTCGGCCTGGCGCAGCACCGCCTCGCGCGGCACGAGCACGAGCAAGCCGGCCAGGGTGTCCGGAAAGGGCTTGAACACGGCGAAGTACGACTGGCCGTCCATTTCCAGCCCGAGTTGCTCGGCCTGCTTGGAGACGATGGCCCGGGCCAGCCGCGCCGCGTCGCCGGGGTCCGAGGAAGCGAGCTGCTCGGGCACGGGGACCGTGTTCCAGCTTTTGGCCGCGTCCATGAAGTTCTGGGTGCCGACGACCTCGATCCCCTGGCCGTTGCGGGCCTCGGCGGCGCGCACGATGAGCGCCTTGACCCCCTGGCCCCAGCGCCGGGACAGGTCGCTTTCCGGCAGCATGGTCTCGATGGGCGCGTCGATGGCGGCCACGGCCAGGAGCCGTCCGTCCCGGTCGAGAACCGGCATGGAGGCCGTGGCCGTGAGCTTGCCCGTGGAGGCGTCCACCAGGATGGTCCAGGCCGCCTCCCGGTGCGTCAGGGCCTCCTTGTACCAGGGCCGGTCGCGCGGATCGTAGCCTTCCGGCATGCGGCCGTGTCCGGGGTAGGAGGCCATGAGCCCGTCGGGCAGGGCGACGTAGGCCCAGAGCATGTTTTCGGCGAGCTTGCGCCGCAGCGTGCGCATGGTGGGCGCAAGGCCCGACAACTGGGCGGCGGTTTCCGTCGGGAAGGGCGCGGCGACGCCTTGCGGGCGGCTCATGGACAGGGTGTCGGCCGTGGCCGGCACAGGGTAGTCCGGCAGGGGGCCCAGGCCGGGGGGCAGGCCGCCGGCGGCGTCGAACTCCTCGACGGTGCGCGCCGCCGCGCCGGGCAGGGGACGGGCGGTCAGGGCCGTGCGCGTGGCCTGGGCCAGGAAGGCCAGGGACAGTTCCATCATCCGCCGGTTGTCGTTGAGATCCTCGCCGATGAGGTCGACCATGAGCGCCAGTTCCTGCTCGGCGGCGTGGCGGTAGGCGTCGGCGGCCCGGGCGGCCAGCTCCCGGCCGAGCAGCCGCCCCTCGTACACGGCGTAGAAGCTCACGGCCAGAAGCGGCGGCACGGCCAGGGTCAGCAGGACGAGCAGGAGCTTGGTGCGGATGCGCATGGATTCCTCGGGAGCGGCCGTCGGCGCGGCGCGAGGCCGGAGATGCCGTCACGACTTCTATGTCGGCCCTCGCCGTTTGGCAAGAAGGCGCGGGAACCGCTTGACAGCCCGGGGCGTCGAAGGTAACGACTCCCGTTCGCCTTGCTCTTTCCGATGGGCCGCGCCCGGGAGAAAGGGCCACAGACCACAAGGAGGAATCATGCGGAAGTACGAAGCGCTGCTGTTGCTCTCTCCCGAGCTCGCGGCCGACAACCGGCAGGAGATCCTCGAGAACCTCAAGGGCGTTCTCGAGCGCGAAAAGGCCGCCATGCTGGCCGTGGACGAGTGGGGGATGCGCGAGCTGGCCTACCCCGTCCAGAAGAAGACCCGCGGTCATTACACCCGTTTCGAATTCGCCGCCCCGGCCCCGGCCATCGCCGAATTCGAGCGTATCGTGCGCATCACCGACGGCATCATGAAGTTCGTCACCGTCAAGCTCGCCGACAAGTACGTGCCCGAGGGAGCCTAAGCCATGGCGTTCAAGAAGAAATTCACCCCGAAAAAGAAGTTCTGCCGCTTTTGCGCCAACAAGAACCTGCCCATCGACTACAAGCGCCCGGACATCCTCAAGGATTTCGTCACGGAGCGGGGCAAGATCATCGCCCGGCGCATCACCGGCACCTGCGCCAAGTGTCAGCGTCGCCTGACCCTGCAGATCAAACGCGCCCGGCAGATGGCCCTTCTGTACTACACGGCCACCCATAGCGCCGAGCACCTCAAGAAAATGTAAGGTAGGGACGCCATGGAACTGATTTTGCGCGCGGACGTGGAAAACCTGGGCCGCCTTGGCGACAAGGTCGCCGTCAAGCCCGGTTACGGCCGCAATTATCTGATACCCCAGGGCCTGGCCATGCTGGCCACCGACGCCAACCTGCGCCGCTTCGAAAACGAGCGCAAGAAACTGCAGGCCAAGCGCGACGCCTTGGCCTCCGCCGCCCAGAGCCTGGCCGACAAGCTGGCCGCCGCGGAGATCGTCATCGAGGTGCGCGTGGGCGAGGGCGACAAGCTCTACGGATCGGTCACCTCCGGCATCATCGCCGACAAGCTGGCCGAGGCCGGCGTCGAGATCGACCGCAAGAAGATCGTCCTCGACGAGCCCATCCGGGCGCTCGGCCAGTACGCCGTCCAGGTGAAGCTCCTGCCCGAGCTGCGCGGGGTGGTCAACGTGACCGTCGTGCGCCAGGGCGGGAACGAGGAAGAAGAAACCCTCGCCGCGCCGGCAGCCTCCGCCCCCGAAGCTGTCGAAGCCGCCGAAGCCAGTGGACAGTCCGAGGAAGAAACCGCGTAATTCCAAGACTTCCGGCCTTGTCGGAAGCGGCGAGCCGCTGACCGGGCAGGCCCTGGAGCGGGTCTCCTCCGACGTCCTGAAAAAAGTCCCCCCCCAGAACCTCGAAGCCGAACAGGCGGTTCTGGGGGGGGTTTTGCTCAAGAACTCCATCCTGTTCAATCTCGTCGACCTGGTCGGCGAGGACGATTTCTACTCCCCGGCCCACCGCCTCATCTACCAGGCCATCCTGGACCTCTCGCGCCAGAACGCCCCCATCGACCTCGTGTCCCTGGCCGAGGCCCTGCGCGCCTCCGGCCGCCTGGACGAGGTCGGCGGACCGGCCTACCTGGCCGATCTGACCGCTTCGACCATCTCCGCCGCCAACGCCCTGCACCACGCCGGCATCGTCCGGGAAAAGGCCGTGCAGCGAAAGCTCATCGGCGCGGCCGTGGACATCATCAGCCGCTGCTACGAGGGCGGCCAGGAAACCGAAAAGCTCCTGGACGAGTCCGAGCAGGCCATCTTCGCCATCGCCGACTCGCGCACCACCAAGGGCCTGCACTCCTCCAAGGACCTCGTCACCCGCGTCTTCGAGCAGATCGAAAAGCGCATGGAGAACAAGGAGCTGGTCACCGGCGTGCCCACCGGCTACTACCAGTTCGACGAGTACACGGCGGGGCTGCAGCCCTCGGACCTCATCATCATCGCCGGCCGGCCCTCCATGGGCAAGACCGCCTTCGCCATGAACGTGGCCATGCGCGGCGCGGCCATGCACGGCGTGCCCACGGCCGTCTTTTCGCTGGAAATGTCCATGGAGCAGATCATGCAGCGGATGCTCTGCTGCTGGGGCAAGGTGGACCTGGCCAAGCTGCGCCGGGGACGCCTGGACGACGACGACTGGGCCAAGCTCTACGACGCCGCCAACCATCTTTCGGCCGCGCCCATCTTCGTGGACGACACCCCGGCCATCACCACCATGGACCTGCGCGCCCGCTGCCGCCGCCTCAAGGCCGAGCATGGCCTGGGGCTCATCGTGGTGGATTATCTCCAGCTCATGCGCGCCTCGCGCCACATCGATTCGCGCGAGCAGGAGATCTCCGACATTTCCCGCAGCCTCAAGGCCCTGGCCAAGGAACTGCACGTGCCCGTCATCGCGCTCTCCCAGCTCAACCGCAAGGTCGAGGAGCGCGCCGACAAGCGACCCATGATGTCCGACCTGCGCGAGTCCGGAGCCATCGAGCAGGACGCCGACGTCATCATCTTCCTCTACCGCGGCGCGGCCTACAAAAAGAAGGAAGAGCTCACGCCCGAGGACAACGTGGCCGAAATCATCATAGGCAAGCAGCGAAACGGGCCCACGGGCATGGTGCGCCTGACCTTTTTCAAGGAATCCACCGCTTTCGAGAACCTCTCCGACATCCCGCCCCCGTCCGAACTGGGATTCGGCTAAGGCGGGGCGAGGGAGGAGGGAAGATGCCTCCGGCGGCCAGGAGGGGGTGACCCCCTCCTGGACCTCCCCACCTGCGGGCGTCCGCCCGGCATGGACGAGAGGCCGGGGCGGCGTGTATCACGTTGAAAGTTTTTGGGGGGAGGAGGGGGGTTCCTCCCCACATCTTCCCTGCCTTTCCTTCAATCAATAAAGGAGCGGCCGTGTATTACGATGCAGCGGAAGGGCTTTCGAGGCCGGAAATCGAGCGGTTGCAGCTTGAGCGCCTGAAAAAGACGCTCAAGCAGGCGGCCGGGTCGCCGTTTTACGCGAAGCGCTTCAAGGAGTGCGGCGTCGATCCCGAGGGCCTGGCCAGCCTCGACGACGTGAAGCGCCTGCCCTTTACCACCAAGCAGGACCTGCGCGACAGCTACCCGGACAAGCTCTTGGCCATGCCCCAAAGCGAGATGGTGCGCATGCACGTCTCCTCGGGCACCACCGGCACGCCCACGGTCATCTACCACACCAAAAACGACCTGGACTGGTGGGCCTCGCTCATGGCCCGCTGCATGCACATGGTCGGCCTGCGAAAAACCGACGTCTTCCAGAACATGTCCGGCTACGGCCTTTTCACCGGAGGCCTCGGCATCCACTGCGGCGCGGAGAAGCTCGGCTGCCTGACCATTCCGGCCGGCGCGGGCAACAGCCACCGCCAGATCAAGCTCCTCATGGACTTCAAGGTCACGGGCATCCACATCATTCCGTCCTACGCCCTGTACCTGTCCACGGTCTTCGCCGAGATGGGCGTCGATCCGCGCTCGCTCCCCCTTCGCATCGCCCTGGTCGGGGCCGAGCCCTACACCGAGGAGACGCGCCGCCGCCTGGAGGCCCTTTACGACATGAAGTGCTACAACTCCTACGGCCTGTCCGAAATGAACGGGCCGGGCGTGGCCTTCGAGTGCCAGGAACAGCATGGCATGCACGTCTGGGAGGACGCCTACCTGGCCGAGATCGTGGATCCGGCCAGCGGCGAACCCGTGCCCGACGGCGAACTGGGGGAGCTGGTCATGACGAGCCTCGGGCGCGAGGGCATGCCCATCATCCGCTACCGCACCCGCGACATGACGCGCTTTCTGCCCGGGGCCTGCCCCTGCGGCCGGGAGCATCGCCGCATCGACCGGCTGCACGGGCGCTGCGACGACATGATGATCGTCAAGGGGTGCAACATCTTTCCCATGCAGATCGAGCGCATCCTCATGGCCATGCCCGAGGTGGGCCAGAACTACCTGATCGTGCTCGAGCGGGACGGGTTCATCGACGGCATCCGGGTCAAGGTGGAGATCCGCGACGAGTATTTCGTGGAGGACATGCGGCAGTTGGGCGCCCTGCAAAAGCGCATCGTGTCGCGGCTTCGCGACGAGATACTGGTCACGCCCAAGGTGGAGCTGGTGGAGCGCAACTCCCTGCCCAAGTCCGAGGGCAAGGCCACGCGCGTCATCGACAACCGGGAGAAGGGTGCGTGACCATCGCCTTCGTCGTTCTTTTCCTGCTGCTCCTTCTCGGCTGCCTGACGCTGCACGTCCTCGGCCTGCCGGCCAACTGGCTGCTCCTTGGACTGGTGGCCTTGTGGGACTATTTCCATCCCGCGCCGCATCTGGGCTTCGCCTTTTACGCCATGCTCGTGTGCGTGGGTCTGGCCGGCGAGGCGGTGGAGCTTTTCGCCCAGGTCTTCGGGGCCAAGAAATACGGGGCCACGGGCAAGGGCAACCTGGGCGGATTCCTGGGGGCCTTTGCCGGGGCGCTTCTCGGCGCGCCCTTTCTGCTCGGTCTGGGAGCCCTGTTCGGGGCCGTTGCCGGCGCGTTTGTCGGCTGTTATGTCTTCGAGCGCGCCCACGGGCGCGCCGGGGCCGAGGCCCGCCGGGCGGCCATGGGGGCCATGTACGGCAAGGTGTTCGGTATGACGGCCAAGGTGGCCTGCGGCGTCGTCATGTGGGTGGCCACGGCCAGGGCCTTGTGGCCGGCCTAAGAGAAAAGGAAGCGGCATGATCACGGTCAGCGATTTCCCGGCCTACCGGGGCAAGATGGAGTATGTCTGCCTGGGCTGCCAGGCCCGGTTCGATATCCGGGAGCTCTACTACACCTGCCCGCACTGCGGGGGCGTGTTCATCCTCGAGGACACGACCTTCGACAGCCTGCTCGAATACCCGGCCAGCTATTGGCAGTCGCTGTTCGACAAGCGGGCCGCGACGCGCGTGACGGCCCTTCGCGGCGTGCTGCGCTACTACGAGCTCATGGCCCCGGTCATGGACGAGGGCGACATCGTCTACCTGGGCGAGGGCCACACCCCGCTCGTGGCCGCCAACGAGGCCCTGACCGAGGCCGTGGGCGTGCCCTTCTTCTACAAAAACGACGGCCAGAACCCCAGCGCCTCCTTCAAGGACCGGGGCATGGCCTGCGCCTTCAGCTATCTGAAGCACCTCGTGCGGGTCAACGCCTGGGATTCGGTGCTGACCGTGTGCGCCTCCACGGGCGACACCTCGGCCTCGGCCGCGCTCTACGCCGCCTACGTCGGCGGGCCCATCAAGTCCGTGGTCATCCTGCCCAAGGGCAAGGTCACGCCCCAGCAGCTGGCCCAGCCGCTCGGCAGCGGGGCCACGGTCATCGAGGTGCCGGGCGTCTTCGACGACTGCATGAAGGTGGTGGAGCACCTGGCCGACAACTACCGGGTGGCGCTGCTCAATTCGAAAAACGCCTGGCGCATCCTGGGCCAGGAATCCTACGCCTTCGAGGTGGCCCAGTGGTTCGGCTGGGACACCTACCGCAAGTGCGTGTTCGTGCCCATCGGCAACGCCGGCAACGTGACGGCCATCATGAGCGGCTTCCTGAAGCTCAAGAAGCTCGGCGTCATCCGCTCCCTGCCGCGCATCTTCGGCGTCCAGTCCCACCACGCCGACCCGGTCTGGCGCTACTACGACGAAGCCGATCCGGCCAAGCGGCATTACGAGCCCGTGTCCGTGACGCCCTCCGTGGCCCAGGCGGCCATGATCGGCAACCCGGTGTCCTTTCCGCGCGTGGCCCATTTCGTGGAGCAATACGAAAAGATCGGCGGCCCTGGCAGCTTCCAGGTGATCCAGGTGACCGAGCAGGCCATCATCGAGGGCATGCTCACGGCCAACCGCCACGGCCACATCAGCTGCACCCAGGGCGGCGAATGCCTGGCCGGTCTCATCAAGGCCCGGGAACTCGGCCTGGTCGAGCCCTCGGAAGTATCGATCCTCGACGCCACGGCCCATCACCTGAAGTTCATCGGCTTCCAGGAAATGTATTACGACGGGAGCTTCCCGGCGGCCTACGGCATCACGCCCGACGCCAGGTTCGTCAATCGGCCGCGCGGCATCCTCACCGACGCGGACAAGGCGGCCCTATCCCCCGGGGACTACACGGCCAAGGCCGCGGCGGCCATCGTCGAGGCCTTGGGGCTTTCGCGCAAATAGCGGGCTTTTACGACCAAACAAGCGCCGGCGCGGGAAGGCCCTTCCCGCGCCGGCGTCGTTTTTGGGCCGTGCCGGCGCTTTCGGAAAAACAAGTCCCGCCGGGGACCCCTCGGCTGGTGTTGTTGCCTCGGGGCGACCGGCGGGGCTGGGGGAAAAGAATCGGCGAGGGTCTCCTCCCTGAAGGAGGGCAGGGTGTCGGGCGGAGGCCTCGCCGATGAACGGGCGCGGGAGGGGTCAGGTCCCACGATCCCTGGATTGACGTTGGTGTCGGTTCCTCGTGGTTTGCGTCGGCAAAATTTTCGCCGTCCGTCACGGCCGCGGCGTCAGGCCGCTTCCTTCGCGCAGGAGCCGAGCTCCTGGCGCACGACGTCCATGGGCACGACCATGGGCTCGCGGAAGGAAAATCCCTGGCTCTCGCCCCAGGTGGCGCTGTCGGCCGGGCGGCCGTCGTAGAACACGTCCTCAAGGACCAGATAGTCGGCCTCGCCGAGGATGCGGTCCCAGCGCTGCACCAGAAACCGGAAGCGCTCGGCGTCGCAGGCGGTCACGTCGCGCCAGGTCCAGCTCCGGGAGCAGACCTCGTCGTCGTAGCCGAGCAGGCAGACGTTGTCCTCGGGGCGTGTGAGCAGCTCGCGCTGGGTGAGTTCGACGGCGGCCGTGGCCACATGGCCGGGGTCGAGGTCCATGGCCCCGCTGTCGCAGGCGGCCACGATGGCGGAATCCCGGGTCAGGCGCATGCCGCAGGTGTTGTTGCCGTTGGCCCGCCACCATTCCAGGGAGTTGGTCTTGTAGAGGTTCTCGCCGAGCCGGCAGACGCGGGCGGCGTTCTCGTCGTCCACCGGATGCAGGGCCAGATCGCAGCACAGGCCGGTGATGGTAAGAGTCAGGTCCATATCGTTTCTCCTTGGAGGGCGGGGCGTGATTATTTGAGAAAAAAAGCACTTTTCATGCCGTTTTTTAAAATCTATTATTTCAATATGTTGTTGTTTTTGATTTCTTCTTAATGTATGGTAAGGACGATTTTTGCGTCCGCCGGGGCGATTCCCGCTTCCCTGAAGGGGGAGGCCGGCGGCGGACGACGTTGTTTTTGGAGTTTGCATGAAGCGACCCCTTGATGTGTTTCCCGGGGACGACGCCAGCGCCTTTGCCTTGGAGAACGTGGCCGACGCCGTGTTCGCCGTGGATCGCGACTTCATCGTGCGCTACTGCAACCTGGCCGCCGGCGAGATCGCCCGCATGGACCCGGCCGAGGCCGTGGGCCGCACCTGCCGGGAGGTGTTCGGGGTCTCCAACTGCCGCACGGTCTGCGTGCTGCGCCAGTCCATGGAGGAGGCCAGGCCCATCGCCAACCGCATCGTGACGCTTAAGCGCAACGGCTGCCCGGACGTGCCGGTGTGCGTGAGCGTCGCGCCCATCTGGGCCACGGGCGGCACGGTCATCGGCGGTGTGCAGGTGTTCCGCGACCTGTCCGGCGGAGGATTCGTCAGCCGTCTGGCCGGGTTGCAGCCGCTCGACGACTTCGGCACCCGCGATCCGCATCTGTCCGAGATCGTGCGCATGCTGCCGCAGATCGCCCAGAGCGACTCCACGGTGCTGCTGCTCGGCGAATCCGGCACGGGCAAGGAGGTCTTCGCCCGGGCCATCCACAAGCTCTCCCAGCGCAGCGCCGGCCCCTTTGTGGCCGTCAACTGCGGGGCGCTGCCCGAGCAGCTCATGGAGTCCGAGCTTTTCGGCTACAAATCCGGGGCCTTCACCGACGCGCGCAAGGACAAGCCGGGGCGGTTCGCCCTGGCCGATTCCGGGACGCTGCTCCTCGACGAGATCGGCGATTTGCCTTACGCCATGCAGGCCAAGATCCTGCGCGCCCTCCAGGAGCGTTCCTACGAGCCGCTGGGCGGCGTGGAGACCGTGCCGGCCGACGTGCGCGTCATCGCCGCCACCAACCGCGACCTCGGCCGCATGGTGTCCGACGGCCAGTTCCGTCAGGACCTCTACTACCGGCTGTCCGTGGTGGTGGTGCGCATTCCGCCGCTGCGCGAGCGCCGCGGCGACGTGCCGCTGCTCGTCGAGCGCGTGCTCGGGCGCTGCCGCATGGCCGTGTCGAAGAACATCGAATCCGTGAGCCCCGAGGCCATGGAGCGGCTCATGGCCTACGGCTACCCGGGCAATATCCGGGAACTCGAAAACATCATCGAATACGCGGCGATCCTCTGCCAGAGCCGGGTCATCGAACCCTGTCACCTGCCGGAGCATCTGCGCGGCGACGACTGCGACTGCGGCCCGAAGCTCGGCCGGACCATGGCCGAGGTCCGGTATCAGGCCGCCCAGGAGGCGGTGGACCGCCACGGCGGCAACCGCAACGCCGCCTGTCGCGAACTGGGCATTTCCAAGGACACCCTGCGCCGCATCCTGGGACGGTGCGACAAGGACGCATAATGCGTCTGCAAAATCTTCTATTGGACGTACATTGCGTCTGACCCGCTCCTTCCCTTTCCACCCCGAGGGGGCCGGGGGGAATCATTCCCCCCGGCGGGGCCCGGGGCGGCGCCCCGGTCTTCCTCCGCACAAGGACGCATCATGGCCAAGGACAAACAACGGGCGGACCAGCTCGTTTTCGAACAGGGGCTGGCGGACACGCGGGAGCGGGCCAAGCGGCTGATCATGGCCGGGCTGGTGCGCGTGGTCGCGGACGGCCGGGAGGCGGCCGTGGACAAGCCCGGGCGGATGTTTCCGACGGGCACGGCCTTTTCCCTGGAGGCGGGGGAGCGCTACGTCAGTCGGGGCGGGGGCAAGCTCGAAACGGCCCTGGAGGCTTTTTCCCTGGACGTTTCGGGCCTGGTCGCTCTGGACGCCGGCGCGTCCACGGGCGGGTTCACGGACTGCCTGCTCCAGCACGGCGCGGCCCGGGTCTACGCCGTGGACGTGGGCACGGCGCAGCTGCACGAGAAGCTCAAGGCCGACGCGCGCGTGGTCTCCATGGAAAACGTCAACCTGCGCCACGCGCCGCCGGATTTGCTGCCCGAGCCCGTGGACGTGGTGGTGGCCGACCTGTCGTTTATTTCGCTGACCAAGGTGCTGCCGGCGCTCTTGCCTTTCCTGAAGCCCGGTGGGCTTGTCGTGGCGCTGGTCAAGCCCCAGTTCGAACTCACGCCCGAGAAGGTGGGCAAGGGCGGCGTGGTGCGCGAGGAGGCCTTCCGCCAGGAAGCCGTGGACAAGGTGACGGCCTTCGCCCGCCAGGAACTGGGGCTCTCGCCCATCGGCGTCGTGCCGTCCAAGGTCAAGGGCCCCAAGGGCAACCAGGAATATCTGGCGGCGTTCGTCCGCTCGTCCTAGCCCGCCGCGCCCCGCAGGCGGGCGATTTCCTCGGACGGCGGCGCGCCGAAGAGCCGCTTGTACTCCCGCGAGAACTGGGAAGCGCTGGCGTAGCCCACGCGCTGGGCGGCCTCGGCCGCCGTGGCCCCAGGCTCGGCCAGCAGGGCGCGCGCCTTGTGCAGCCGCACGGCCTTCACGTATTGCAGCGGCGTCGTGGCCGTGACCGCCCGAAAGGCGTGATGGAAGGTCGAAAGCCCCATGTGGGCCTCGCGGGCAAGCGACTCGACGTCCAGTTCGTCCTTGAAATCCGCATGGATGCGCCGCAGCGCCCGGGAGACCGCGCGCAGCCGGCCGTTTTGCGCGGCCAGGGCCCGCAGCGTCGGCCCCTGGCCGCCGCGCAGCACCCGAAAGACGATCTCGCGCACGATGCCCGGCCCCAGGATGCGTGCCTCGTCCGGCGCGCCCAGGCACTCGGCCAGCCGCGCCGCCGCGTCGGCGATGTGCGCCGTCATGGGCATGGCCCGCATGCCCACGGCGTCGGCAGGCTCGGATGGCGCGCCGAACGCGTCTCCGGGCGCGTCATCCATCTCCAGCAACAGTTCCCCGAGCACGGCCGGATCCACCCGCACCGAGAGCCCGTAAAGCGGCGCGTCGGCCGTGGCGAAGGTCTCGCAGGAAAAGGCCAGGGGCACCGCCACCACCCAGTAGTGGCCCGGGTCCAGGCTGTGGACCGCGCCGCCGACCAAGGCTCGCTTGCGCCCCGTGGCCAGGATGACCACGGACGGCTCGTAGAGCGCCGGGGCCAGCGGATAGTGGCTCACGGCCCTGGCGTAGCGCACGCCGGGCAGGGGCGAGTCGGAAAACCCGTCGCGCCTGGCCTGGACGGCGAGAAGCCCGGCCAGGCGCTCCCGGGATGTTTCGGTCGATGGCGTCATTCGTGGCGCTCCCTGGGGGCAAGTTGCCGCAAAACGGCGTTTCTTGCAGCTGAAAATGCGAAATTTCGCAGGATCAGGCAAGCCGGCGACAGAAACCCGCCTTGGTGCCGGCGCGTCGGCGGGGTAGGACGAGGGCGTGGCGGACGGGACGTCCGCCCGATACACGCCAACAAGGAGACGCGATCATGAGCATGGGCGTCAAGGAAGCCATCGCCGCGCGCCACAGCGTGCGCGCCTTTGCCAAGGAACCGCTGACCAAGGACGAGATCCACGAACTGCTGGAGGCGGCCAGAAGCGCGCCGTCGAGCCTCAATTCCCAGCCCTGGCGCTTCAAGGTGGTGACGGCCCCGGCGGACATCGCCTGGTTCGGCACCAGCGAAGCTTCGCGCAGGCAGGGCTGGCTGGCCGGCGCGGCCGCCATCTTCATCTGCTGCGCCGATCTGGCCCATTACGTGAAGGATTCGCAGTCCGCGGCGTTTTTCTACCGCGACGGCAAAATCATCACGGGCGAGCCCATGGACGGCATCGACGCCTATGTGGCGCGCGAGGCCGAGGCGGCGGAGCAGGCCAAGTTCGGCGCTTGCGCCATGAACACGGCCATTGCCGAGGCGTTCCTCATGCTGCGCGCCGTGGAGATGGGCCTTGGCACGTGCTGGGTGGGCATGTTCGACGAGGCGAACATCAAGGCGCGTTTCGCCATCCCCGAAGGCATGCGCATTGTGAACATCCTGGCCGTGGGCCATCCCGACGAGCCGGAGGTGTATCCGCGCAAGCGCAAGGCGATGGAAGAGATCGTGCTCAAATAACGGCGACAGGCCGGCGGCGGGTACCGCCGCCGGCCCCGCTTCGCCAAAGCTAACCTTTGCCTTGCCGCTTCCTGAAAGCGAATTCATGAAATGACCCCGTAATCCCGTCCCCCCTTTGCGCGAGCGGCCAAATACCGTACACTGCCGCGACGTTGCCCCATCCGGGGCCGATCACGGCCGCAGCAGCAAGGAGCGTCGCCCATGTCAGACCGCATCGCCGTCGCCGGCCTGTCCGTCGAAAAAATGCTCTACGATGTCATCGCCGGGGAAATCCTCCCCGCAACCGGCATCGCGCCCGAAGCCTTCTTCGCCTCCCTGGCCGACATCGTCGCCACGCTCGGGCCGAAAAACCGCGAACTGCTCGCCAAACGCGACGCCATGCAGGCCGCCATCGACGTCTGGCACAAGGAACGCGGCGGACAACCCCATGATCCCGAAGCCTACAAATGCTTCCTGGCCGGCATCGGCTACCTGCTCCCCGAAGGCCCGGATTTCGCCATAGAAACCGCCGATGTGGACCCGGAAATCGCCTCCATCCCCGGTCCCCAGCTCGTGGTGCCCATCACCAACGCGCGCTATGCCATAAACGCCGCCAACGCCCGCTACGGCAGCCTCTACGACGCGCTCTACGGCACGGACGTCATCCCCGAAACCGGAGACGCCGCCAAAGGGCCGGGTTACAACCCGGCGCGCGGCGCGGCCGTGGTCGCCTACGCCGCAAGCTTCCTGGACATGGCCGTGCCCCTGGCCTTCGGCCGCCACGCCGACGTGACCGCGTATGCCGTCGCGGACGGCACGCTCACCGTTTCCTTTGCAAACGGCCAGACCACGGGTCTGGCCCGCCCCGAGCGCTTTGCCGGGCACGTGGGCGATTCCGCGGCGCCGACGCAGGTGCTCCTTCGCAACAACGGCCTGCACATCGAACTCGTTTTCGACCGCAACCATCCCGTGGGCAAAGCCAGTCCCTCGGGCCTCAAGGACGTGCTGCTCGAAGCCGCCGTGACCACCATCCTCGACTGCGAGGATTCCGTGGCCGTGGTGGACGGCCCGGACAAGGCGCTGGCCTACCATAACC
>NZ_JARKOZ010000099.1 GCF_029978005.1 Solidesulfovibrio sp.
AGGGCAAATTCCGCCCCCGCCGACGGACAACCGCCAATCGCCCAGCCCCCATCCGGCTTGCCATCCCTCGTCGAGGGGGTCCGGGGGGCATCATGCCCCCCGGCCGCCGGAGGCATCTACCCTCTGCCGGAGGCTGCGCGACCGTTCCCGCTACTCGTCTTCGCCGGACTGGTCGAAGCCGGGGCGGTCCTGGTTGCGATCGATGGTAATGGAGAAGGCGACGGAATAGAAGTGGTGGAAGAAGTCGACGTATTCGACGAAGACGTCGTTGGGCACGGAGAGCATGGCCGGGGAGTAGTTGATGATGCCTTTGACGCCGGCTTCGATGAGAAAGTTGGCGGCGCGCTGGGCCCGGTTGACGGGCGTGGTGATGAGGCCGATCTCGATGCCGAGTTCCTTGACGGCGTCCTTGAGGCGGCGGGTGCAGACGACTTCGAGGCCGGAGACTTCCTCGCCGATCTTGAAGGGGTCGCAGTCGAAAGCGCCGACGATGTCGAAGCCGCGAAATTTGAAGTCCTGGTGGCGCAGGAGCGCCTTGCCCAGGTTGCCGACGCCGACGAGGGCGCATTTCCAGACGCGGTCGACGCCGAGGGAGTGTTTGATGGAGTAGATGAGGTCCTGGACGTGGTAGCCGACGCCACGCACGCCGAACTCACCGAAATATGCAAGGTCCTTCCGGATCTGGGAAGGGTTGACGCTGCAGGCCCGGGCGAGGAGTTCCGAGGAGACGACCTGGGAGCCTTCGCGCTTGAGGGTTTCCAGCACTTGCACGTACATGGCCAGGCGCTTGATGGTGGCCTTTGGGATGTGTTCGCTTTTCAAGGCGGCATCCTTTGGTGCGTGCTGGTGGGGTTAAAAGAGAAAGGAGGCCGGATTTGTGGCCCGGCCTCCTTTCCGGGATGTCGTAATTAGCCGGTGATGATCTTCGCGAACGGGTGGGCGAAGAGCAGGATCAGGCAGACGACCAGGGCGTAGATGGCCAGGGACTCGATGAAGGCCAGACCGAGGATCAGGGTGACGGTGATCTTGCCGCCGGCCTCGGGATTGCGGGCGGTGCCTTCGCAGGCGGCCTTGAGGCCCAGACCCTGACCAAGACCGCAGCCGGCGGCGGCCAGGCCCATGCCGATGGCGGTGGCCCAGGAGATGGTGCCGATGGCGCCCATGGCGCCGGCGGTGTCGGCGGCGAAAGCGACGGAGGCCAGGGCCAGCAGGGCGGCGGTCGAGAAGATGGTCATGAAAGCCTTACGCATGTCGATCCTCCTGAAAATCAGGTGTTTAAAGTTACGGTCCTAAGGACCATTTCCCCCGGGATTCTAGTGAGCGTGTTCCAGCGAGCCCTTGAGGTAGATCATGGCCAGCATGAAGAACACGAAGGCCTGGATGCAGTCGGCCAGCGAGAACAGGAAGTACATCGGGAAGGTGCCGACGACCGGCGCCAGGGCGAACAGGAGCACCAAGACGATTTCCTCGCCGCGCACGTTGCCGAAAAGACGCAGCGTGAGCGAGAGCGGCCGGGCCAGGTGGGAGATGATTTCGATGGGCAGCATCAGCGGCACCAGCCACCAGAACGGGCCCATGAAGTGCTTGATGTAGCCCGCGCCCCACATGCGGATGCCCCAGAAGTTGTAGTAGACGAACACGGTCAGCGCCATGGCGGCGTTGGTGTTGACGTTGTTGGTCGGCGAATCGAGGCCCGGCACGAGACCGATGAGGTTGCCGGTGATGATGAACAGGAACAGGGCGCACAGGAACGGGAAGACCTTGCGGCCCTTTTCGCCGATGTTCTCGACGACGAAGGATTCAAGGCCGCCGACGACGACCTCGAAGAAATTCTGGAAGCCCGACGGCACCATCGCGAGCTTGCGGGTGGCAAGCATGCCCAGGATGATGAGCAGGATCATGGCGAACCAGGCGTAGATGACGTTGGAATCGATGACCTGGGCGTGGAAGACGTCGTTGAGCTTGTACAGCCCGACGGCCTTCGCAGCCTCGTCGACGAGCAGAACCGGATGCGGCAACCCACCAGCCATGTCCTATGCCTCCTTTCCCGTAAGCGTTTGGTGCGTCTTGGAGCCGGCGTGGCGCCATACGCCCCAGACGAGGAAGTTAACCACCACCGTCGTGATGCCGGCCAGAAGCGGCAACGGCGCAGCCCCGAACCATACGATGCAGGCGAAAAGCGCCGCTCCCGAGAGGGCCAGCCGGAAATAGAACCGGGCCAGCACGGCCGCCACGGCCTCGCGCCTGTTTGCGTACCCCGTGATCCGCTGGCCGAACTTGGCCAGGGAACAGAAATTGGCCGAGATGATGACCGTACCGGCGGCCAGCGACCAGGCCGCCACGGACACGCCGGAAAACGGCAGCGTGGCCAGGAGCACCAGCGCGGTCAGGAGCAACTGGTTGCGCACGAGCTCGCGCACCTCGGGGTGGACATACCCCCGGCGCAGAAGCCAGCGATCCAGACTGTCCCTAAGATTTTTCATCATCCCCGCCCTGCCCCTCGTGTTCGCTCTCGTCGGCCTTCTGGATCTTTTTCACTTCCACCATCACGTTCTTGAACCCGGCCACGATGCCCAGGATCAGGAACGTCAGCAGAAGCCACGGCTTGGTATCCAGCCACTTGTCCAGCCACCAGCCGATGAACAGTCCGACGAAGGTGGCCGAGACGAGATTGAGCCCCACCACCGAAGCCGAGGCGATGGACTCGCGAACGCTTTTGTCCTTGATGAGCCGGCCGAACACCCTGTCCCCTCCCGTCTCGCGACAGACCCCGGACCCGCCTGGGGCGTACCCAAACGAGCGGGCGCTCGTGCACAAGTTCACAAGTCGGGAAGGACTAGCACGGCCCCTCGGCAAAAGTCAACGGGCCTGGCATATTTTCAACCGCCTCGCCAGGACCGGGCCGACCCGGGACGAGTACGCCCGCAACCGCGCCGCCACAAGACTTTTTAATGGAATGTTTCCCTTTTTTGTGATTCCCTCATGACATTGCCCGGGAGTTCACGTAAGAACCGGCATAGCGGAAGTCTTTACCCGCAAGGAGGGAAAACCATGAAGCGTCCCTTGTTGGCAACCCTTGTGCTCACCCTGATCCTGGCCGCCGCCTCGGCCGCCATGGCCCAAACCCAGATGTACTGCGTCAAACCCGACGGCGCGGCCGTCGCCGCCATCTCCCTGCCCTACGGCGACCGCCACGACCCGAGCGTGGTCTGCAACGCCGTGGTGCCCCAGTGCTACCTGACCTGCAGCGCCGTGCTCCAGATCAAGGACGGCTACGCCGCCCAGGCCGCCAACGTGCCCGTGGTGCAGGTCACCCAGCAAATGCTCCAGAACCTGGGCAACCCGGCCCCCGAAACCCCGGCCATGTGCGCCCAGCAATACCAGCAGTGCGTGTCCAAATGCCGGGGCGACAAGGCCTGCGTCGCCTACTGCCAGTCCGTGCGCTCCGGCTGCGGCACCGGCAACCGCGGGCAGTAATAAGGTAGGGAGATGGAGAAGGGGAAAAGCAAGAGGAAGACGGGGCTCCGCCCCGGACCCCGCCGGGGGGGAGGATCCCCCCCGGTCCCCCCCG
>NZ_JARKOZ010000101.1 GCF_029978005.1 Solidesulfovibrio sp.
CCCCCCCCCCGGCCGGAGCGGCGGCCGCCCGCGAGCCGGCCGCCGATCCGGGAGACGTCGGCGACTAGCCGTTCTTCCTTTGCACAGGGAATCCCATGCCGTTCGACAGACGACTCATCTTCTGCATCAATTGGCCGCTTCTGGGGCTCACGGCGCTGCTGTTCGGCGTCGGCGTCCTCAACCTCTATTCGGCCAGCGGCTTCCGCATGGGCGACGAACTGTCCCTGCAGCCCTTCTACAACAAGCAGCTTTACTGGGGCCTGGGCGGGCTTTGCTGCATGGTCGGCATGGTGCTCTTCGACTACAAGCACCTGGGCACCATCGCCTGGCCGCTGACCATCGGCGTGGCCGTGCTGCTCGTCCTCGTGCTCGTTTTCGGCAAGACCGTGTCCGGAGCCAAGCGCTGGCTGCCCATCGGCGGCTTCGCCTTCCAGCCGAGCGAGTTGGCCAAGATCGCCATGCTGCTCTTGGCGGCCAAGATCCTGTCCAAGCGCTCGGAGCGCCTGGGCTGGCTGGAGCTGGCCGGCATCCTGGGCGTGACCCTGCCCGTGGCCGGCCTCATCATCGTCGAGCCCGACCTCGGCACCGGGCTCAACGTCCTTTTGCTCGTATGCGGCCTGATCCTTTACCGGGGCCTGACCGGGCCGGTGTTCAAGACCCTGGCCGTGGCCGGGCCGGCGCTCGTCCCCTGCGGCTGGTTCTTCCTCAAGCCCTACCAGAAGGGCCGCATCCTCACGCTCTTCGACCCCGAGCGCGACCCCCTGGGCGCGGGCTACCACATCATCCAGTCCCAGATCGCCATCGGCTCGGGCCAGACCTGGGGCAAGGGCTTTCTGGAAGGCACGCAGAGCCAGCTGCGCTATTTGCCGGAAAAGCACACCGACTTCGCCGTGGCCGTGTTCGCCGAGGAATGGGGCTTCGTCGGCGGCATCGTCCTGCTGACGCTTTTCTGCCTGTTTCTGCTGCAGTTCTACATCACGGCCCGCAATGCGAAAGACCGTTTCGGCAGCTACTTGGCCGCCGGGGTTTTCTTCTATTTCTTCTGGCAAATCCTCATCAACATGGGTATGGTGCTCGGCATCATGCCGGTCGTTGGCATCCCCCTGCCGTTCATCAGTTACGGGGGGAGCGCCACCATTGTGAACTTCACCCTCGTGGGCATCGTCGTCAACGTCTCCATGCGGCGCTTCCTCTTCAAGAAGGGCTAGCCGGAGGGGGGTCCGACGCGGCGCGCGGGGCGGTTCGCCCTGCCGGCCGCCGGAGGACCCCTGTGGGCAAACACGACATCAACGCCTTTCTCGGGGCCGGAACGTACTTCACGGGCCGGCTGGTCTTCGAGGGCGTGGTGCGTCTGGACGGCTGCTTCGACGGGGAGATCGCCTCGTCGGGGACCCTCATCGTCGGAAAAAACGCCAGGCTCACGGGGCAGGTCGCCGTGGGGCGTCTTTCCTGCGGCGGGTCCGTGACGGCCGAGGTCACGGCCGCGTCCAAGGTCACGATCACGTCCACGGGGCGGCTCACCGGTTCGGTGCGCACCCCGGCCTTGGTGGTGGAGGAGGGCGGCTGCCTCGACGGCGAGGTGGTCATGGAGGCCTCGGCCGCCGTGGCCGCGCCGGTGGTGGAGAGCCTGCCCCAGGGCGGGGGCGAGCCCCAGGAAAATAACGCCTGAAGCCATGCGCGGCGCGGTTTTGGCGGCGCGCGGCCGTCGCGGTTTTTGTCAAAAAGGGCTGGACAGGCCGGGCCAAATTCGCTACAGCCGCTTGCTGACTTTGCAAAAATTTTCACAACCTCCCGGAGGGTGCCGATGATTGACTTAAACGCCACGTTTTTCGTTCAAGCCGTCAATTTTCTGCTCATCCTGATCCTGCTCAACGTCATCCTCATCGGGCCCATCCGTCGCATGCTCAAAAAGCGGGCCGAGTTCGTCGCCTCGCAGATGGAAGGCATCGAATCGTTCACCGCTTCCGCCGACACCAAGCTCAAGGACTACGAGGCCGCCCTGGACGCCGCGCGCGTGGCCGCCACGGCCGGCCGCCTGGCCATGAAGGCCGAGGGCCAGACCAGGGAGAAGGCGATTCTGGACGCCGCCGCCGCGGAGGCCGCGTCCAAGGTGCAGGCGGCCCGGGCGGACATCGCCGCCCAGACCGACTCGGCGGAAAAGGCGCTCAAGGGCAAGGTGTCCGGATTGGCTTCCAAGGCCGTGGCCAAGGTGCTGGCGGCTTAGGGGTTTCGGGGGTTTACGTGGATTTCTCAAGGAAAGGGAGGGTTCAATTGAAAAGGCTCCACCTTATCGGCGCCGCGGCTTTCGTGCTCGGGCTGGCCGCAGTGGCCTACGCCTCCGGGGACGGCGCGGAAGCGGCGCACCATGGGCTCAACTGGAAGGACTTTCTGTTTCGGGTGATCAACTTCGTGCTGGTCTTCGCCGTGATCGCCAAGCTGGCCGGGAAGAAGATCGCGGGTTTCTTCCGCGGCCGGTCCCAGTCCATCGAGAACCAGCTGTCCGACCTTGACGCCCGCAAGGCCGACGCCGCCAAGCGCCTGGCCGACATCGAGGCTTCCATCAGCAACCTGGCCGAGGAGAAGGCGCGGATCGAGGAAGAGTATCGCCGCCAGGGCGAGGCCCTTCGCGACGCCATCGTCGCCGCCGCCGAGGCCAAGGCCGTGCAGATTCGCGAGCAGGCCGTGGCCGCGGCCGAGGCCGAAGCCAAGGTCGCCGTGCAGAAGCTGCGCGCCGAGCTGGCCGACGCCGTGGTCGGGGCCGCCACGACCATGCTCGAGAAGAAGCTGACCGCCAAGGACCAGGAAAAGCTTGTGGATGAATACTTAACAAAGGTGGTGTTCAATT
>NZ_JARKOZ010000125.1 GCF_029978005.1 Solidesulfovibrio sp.
GTCCGGCAACCGGGGCGGAACCGTCCGGGTTCTTGTAGGCCAGGACCACGAACTCGCGCAGGTTGACCCGCTCGACCAGGATCTTGTCGCCGAAGTCGAACACGTCCCAGTCGACCCGGGGCGAGGTGCCGGCCAAAAGCACGGCGTCGATGGCGCCGGTGGCGATGTCGGCCTTGATCATGTCCAGGCCAGCCGGGCTCGACAGGCGCTTGTGGGTTTTGATGATGGGGCAGGCCCCGCCGCACTTCTCCTTGACGAACGCGGCCAGCTCCTCGGCGTCCAGAAGCGGGCTGACGCTGGCTGCGTCGATGTACACACCGATTTTTTCGGCCATGGCCGCTACCTCCCTCTCACCAAGGCAATTGCTTTCATGGCCGCGCCGGTCGCGGACTGGGCCGACTTCATGACGTCAAGGGGCGTGGCGGCGCAACCGGCGGCGAATATGCCTTTCTCCTCGCCGCCCACGATGAAGCCCATCTCGTCGACGGGCACGTCGACCGGCAGCCGCTCGCCGCTGATGCTCGGCTGCATGCCCGTGGCCAGCACCACCAGTTCGAAGCGGTTGTCGGATTTGATGCCGGAGACGGCGTCTTCCACGGTGAGGATGACGTCGCCGGTGCCGGCGTCCTCGGCCACGGCGGCCACCTTGCCCTTGACCGCGGTGATGCGGTCGTCGGCCAGGATGCGCTTGGCGAAGTTGTCGTAACGGCCCGGGGTGCGCAGGTCGATGTAGTAGATGGTCACGCGGGCTTCGGGGAAGGCCTCGCGGACGTAGGCCGCCTGTTTGAGGGAGGCCATGCAGCAGATGTAGGAGCAGTAGTTAAGGTGGTTTTCGTCGCGCGAGCCGGCGCACTGCACGAAAGCCACGGAGCGCGGAGCCTTGCCGTCCGAGGGGCGCACGATCTTGCCGCTGGTGGGTCCGCTCGGGGAGGCCAGGCGCTCGAGCTGCATGTTGGTGACGCAGTTGGCGATGTCTCCCGCGCCCAGATTGGTCAGGCGGGTCACGTCGTAGGGCTTCCAGCCCGTGGCGTAGACGATGGAGCCGACCTTGAGCACGATTTCCTTGGGCGCGTCGTCGAGATTGACCACATCGGAGCCCGAGAGGAGTTCCAGGTCTTCCTTGGTGCAGCGTTCCTTGTCCAGGACGTAGCGGTTGGGGAAGGCGAAGGGGACGTCCATGTACAGGGCTTTTCTGTCGCCCAGGCCGAGTTCGAAATCGCTTTTGACGTCCTTGGAAAGCTTCTTGACCGTCTCGGAGAGATCGACGCTGCCGGGTTCCACGTAGCGGGGCTTGATTTTCACCGTGACTTCGTAGTCGCCGGCCTTGCCCGTGACCTTGGCGACTTCGGCCAGGGTGAAAAACTTGACGTTCTTGTTGTTCTTGATGCGCTGGAACTGGATTTCCAGACCGCAGGACGGGGGGCACAGCTTGGGGAAATATTTGTTGAGCTGCATCACCCGGCCGCCGAGAAAAGCGTTTTTCTCGACGATGTAGACCTCGTGGCCGACTTCCGCGGCTTCAAGCGCGGCGGTGATGCCGCTGAAGCCGCCGCCGACGACCAGTATCGCGTTGCTTCCCATCGCAACCTCCCGGCAATGGTTAAGGCCAGCAAGAAAACGGCCTGATCCGCGAGGATAGACCGCCCCCGCCGCAGGCGTCAAAGCACGGTCCATCCGCCCGGGTAAGACCGTTAAAAAGCGGCCGCGGGGGGTTCCCCGCGGCCGCTCTGGTCATCCCTATTGAGCGTCGGGAATGATCTGGTAGTAGGCCTTCTTGAAGACCTGGGTCTCCTTGGTGGCCGGGTTGTACTTCGAGTTGACGAAGCACTTCCATTTGCTGTCGTCCAGGCCCAGGAAGTCGCCGCGGTAGTAGAAGCCCGGGTAACGGGTCTCTTCACGGAACATGATGTGGGTCATGTGCAGGCGGACGGTCCACAGGCGGTGGTACTGCTCCCAGCAGCGCATGAGCTCGTGCAGGTCGCGGGCGGCCAGCTTCTGGCTGTCCTCTTCCAGGTACTGCAGCAGCTGGAAGCCGGTGTCGAGCAGGGACTTGGAGGTCGTGTACAGGGTGGCGCAGCCTCCGCCGTACTCGTCCGTGCACTTCACCAGGCGCATCATGAAGTTGTGCGGGCTGATGTAGTTGGGGTTGACGATCGGGTCGGTGGAAGCGGCGACGCCGGCCTTGTAGGTTTCCCAGGGCTGGTAGATCTCTTTGGCCAGGTCGGCGGCGGAGACGGCCAGGCTGGGCTTGAAGTCCTTGTGGTCGACGACCCAGCGGACCATCTGCTTGCCGGCGATGCGGCCCTCGGCGTGGGAGCCCGAGGAGAACTTGTGGCCGGAAGCGCCGACGCCGTCAGCGCAGGTCCACAGGCCGTTGACCGTGGTCATGCGGTTGTAGATCTTGCCGTTGTCGGCCTTGACCTTGTACTCGTCGGGAACCCAGGCTTCGTCCGGGCCGGAGACCCAGATGCCGCAGCAGCCGGAGTGGGAACCGAGCAGGTAAGGCTCGGTCGGCATGATCTCGGAGCCCTTCTTCTCGGGCTCGGTGTCGGTGCAGGCCCAGAGGTTGGCCTGGCCGACGCACATGTCGAGGAAGTCTTCCCAGGCCTCGGACTCGAGGTGCTTCTGCTGCTCGGCGGACAGGTTGGCGAAGGTGGACTGCAGGGCGCCGGCGGTGTCCATGTAGATCGGGCCGCGGCCTTCGCGCATTTCACGCAGCATCATGTGGTTGCGCAGGCAGGTGGGGATGATGTGGCCCTTGGCGTAGCCACGATCCTCGTAGGGCTTCAGCATGGCGCGGTTGGTGGCGCAGTAGTCTTCGCCCTTGGCGTTGGTGGCCTTGGCCTTGAAGAGCAGGAACCAAGCGCCGACCGGGCCGTAACCGTCCTTGAAGCGGGCGGGGACGAACCGGTTTTCCATCATGGTCATCTCGGCGCCGACCTGGGCGCACATGGTGTAGGTGGAACCGGAGTTCCAGACCGGGTACCAGGCGCGGCCCATGCCTTCACCGGTGGAGCGGGGACGGTACACGTTGACCGCGCCGCCGCAGGCCACCAGGATGGCGTTGGCCTTGAAGACGAAAACCTTGTTTTCGCGGGTGGAGAAGCCGACCGCGCCGGCGATGCGGTTGGGCTGCTTGGCGTCCAGGAGCAGCTTCACGATGAAGATGCGCTCCATGTAGCGGTCCTGACCCAGGGCGTTCTTCGCGGCTTCGGCCACGATGCACTTGTAGGACTCGCCGTTGATCATGATCTGCCAGCGGCCGGAGCGGACGGGCTTGGCGCCGGTGCGCAGGGACACGCCCTTGGCCTTGGACTGCGCGCCGTCCAGGTTGTGGCCGCTGTCGTCCTTGGTCCAGCAGGGCAGGCCCCACTCTTCGAACAGGTGGACGGAATCGTCGACGTGACGGCCGACGTCGAAGATCAGGTCTTCGCGGACCAGACCCATGAGGTCGGTGCGGACCATGCGGACGTAGTCGTCGGCGTTGTTCTCGCCCAGGTAGGTATTGATGGCGGACAGGCCCTGGGCCACGGCGCCGGAGCGCTCGAGGGCGGCCTTGTCGACCAGCATCACGCTGATCCCGCCGATCTTGTCGGCCCAGCGGCAAACCTCGTAGGCCGCGCCGCAGCAGCCCATGCCGCCGCCGACCATAAGAATGTCAACGTCTTTTTCAATCAGTTCCGGCTCGGCAAGGGCAACGCCTTTGGGCTCGTCCTTCACGGGAATCGTCGGCATGATATTGTTCCTCCGTAGGGTGGATGGATGGCTAGCGATTTGGGTTCCGGACTATTTGCAGAAGCCGTCGAGCCAGCACTGGACGGTGTCCATGCCGGTGACGTCGAACTTCTTGCCAAGGGCTTCCTTGGGAGTGGCCAGGGCGGTCTCGGTGAACAGCAGCTCGTCGTCCAGATTGGCGCCTTCGGGCTTGCCATCGTAGGGCTTGATGGAGCCTTCAGGGGTGGTGCGGATGGGGAACTTGAACCGCTTGATGTTGCCGTTGCGGAACTTCACGGTCCACATGATGGAGTCGGCCGAGCGCATGGGGATGGACGTGCCGCCCATGGGAGCGAAGTCGGCGTAGGGGCGGGCCGAGATGGCGCCCTGGGGGCAGATCTTCACGCAGGAGTAGCACTCCCAACAAGCGGACGGCTCCTGATTGAAGGCCTTCATCTCCTGAGGATCCAGAATCATCAGGTCATTGGGGCAAATGTACATGCACGCGGTCTTCTCACCGCCTTTGCATCCGTCACACTTGCTCGGATCCACAAAGGTAGGCATAGTTAGTCCTCCAAACGTTTAGTTGTTGTACACCCAGCGCCCAAATCCAAGTAGAGCTAAACGCCGTTGCGCTACAGGACATCCGCGCGCCGGACCGACGACGTCCTCCGTCGCCGCTCCCGGCCTGCCCTCGCGCCGGCGTCGCTTGGTGCCGACACCGAGAACAAGTCGCCGAGGCAAAAGGGGCGAAAGCCGCCCCGGCCCGCCACCTGCGACGGGCAACGCCCCGGTATCGCTACCGTTTGAGACCTGCCAGCGGATAGCTTGTGACCAAATTAACAAGCGCCGCAACCCGCGTCAAGGGGAAAGTTCTTTTTTTCACGTCCCCGAAAACCCCGCGCAGAAGACGACGCCGCACCCTCCGGGGCGCAACCGGCCGCTCGGCAAAAATAGACTGATGGCAACCTCAACTCTACCAGTCTCGCACCATCCGCGCAAGCCATTTTCCCCCTTTTCCCCGTTTCCTCGCCCAACACGCCGCAGCTTGTGACTTTTCAGACGAATGCCCGCCGGCCGCCCCCTTGACCGCCGCCCACTACCGGGATACCCCTGCACTGTCCGCTGTACGGACCCTTCGAGAAACGGAAGACGGTGAGAATCCGTCGCAGACGCGCTGCTGTGTTCGGGGTGAACCGGCCGCCATCCACTGGGCGACACGCCCGGGAAGGATGCGGCCACCGCCGCACGGTCCAAGGGACCGGCCCCGTAAGCCAGAAGACGCCTCGAAGCGGTCGGCATCCAGGCCTCGCGATCCGGGCCGGAATGACCGGGAACGGGCCGCTCTCGCGCCGCCCGCCCTGCATTCGCGCCCGTTCCCTCACTGCGGGGGACGGGTTTTTCATTTTGCGCGCCCTTTTTCGCCTCGACGCCGTGCCGACCTCCAACCGCAACGCCTTCGGGCCAGACATGGAGTTCGCATGCTGACGCACACCCTGGGATTTCCCCGCATGGGCCGCAACCGGGAGCTCAAGACCGCCCTGGAAGCCCACTGGGCCGGCGCCCTCCCCCTAAGCGGCCTGCTCGACGCCGCCGCCGCCCTGCGCCTGCGCCACTGGACCCTGCAACGCGACGCCGGCATCGACCTCGTGCCGGTGGGCGACTTCTCCCTCTACGACCACATGCTCGACGCCGCGGCGCGGTTCGGCGTCGTGCCGCCGCGCTACGGCCACCCCGGCGGACCGGTGCCGGCGGAGCTCTACTTCCGCATGGCCCGGGGCGGGCAGGACGGAGCCGGCGGCGTCACGGCCATGGAAATGACCAAGTGGTGCGACACCAACTACCACTACCTCGTGCCGGAATTCGCCCCGGACCAGGACTTCGCCCTGGTCGGAAGCGGCCTCCTCGACCAGGTCCGCCAGGCCCGGGAAGCCGGTTTCGCGGCCAAGGCCGTGCTGCCCGGCCCCTTCACCTTCCTGCTTTTCGGCAAATGCAACGATCCGGCCGGCGACCCCATGGACCTCCTCCCCCGCCTGCTGCCGGCCTACCGGGACCTGCTGCGCGCCCTGGCCGAAACCTGCCCCTGGATTCAGCTCGACGAGCCCGTGCTGGCCCAGGACCTGCCCGGGGAACTCGCCGCCCCCTTCCGCGCCGCCTACGAGAGCCTGGCCGAGGCGGCCGCCCCGGCCAGGCTCATGCTGGCCACCTACTTCGGCGGCATCGTCCACAACCTGCCCTTCGTCGCCGGCCTGCCCCTGGGCGCGCTGCACCTCGACCTCGTGCGCGACCCCACCCAGCTCGCCCCGGCGGCCCGGGCGCTCGCCCCGGAAACCGCCCTGTCCCTGGGACTGGTCGACGGCCGCAACATCTGGCGCGTGGACGCGGCCGCCGCCCTGTCCCGCATCGAGCTGGCCATAAGCCACCTCGGTCCGCAGCGCCTCATGGTCGCGCCCTCGTGCTCGCTGCTGCACTGCCCGGTGGACCTCGACGACGAGACGGCCCTCGACCCGGCCGTCAAGCGCTGGATGGCCTTCGCCGCCCAGAAATGCCGCGAGGTGCGGCTGCTGGCCGACGCCGCCGTTCCCGGCGGCCGGGAGCGGCCGGAGGTCGCCGCCGCCCTGGCCGAGAACCGCGCCGCCTGGGAGGACCGCCGCCGCAGCCGCCTGGCCGTGGACGAGTCCGTGCGCCGCCGCGCCGCCGGCCTGACCCCGGACATGTTCCGCCGCCCGGCCCCCTACCCCGAGCGGGCCAAAGCCCAGCGCGCGGCACTTTCCCTGCCGCCGCTGCCCACGACCACCATCGGCTCCTTCCCCCAGACGGCCGAGATCCGCCGCGCCCGGCGCGACTTCAAGGCCGGGGCCCTGGACGCCGCCGGCTACCAGGCCTTTCTCAAGGAAACCATCGCCGACGTGGTGGCCCGGCAGGAGCGCCTCGGGCTCGACGTGCTGGTCCACGGCGAGGCCGAACGCAACGACATGGTGGAGTATTTCGGCGAGCGCCTCGCCGGCTTCTGCTTCACCAGAAACGGCTGGGTGCAAAGCTACGGCTCGCGCTGCGTCAAGCCGCCGGTCATCCACGGCGACGTCTCCCGCCCCGCGCCCATGGCCGTGGACTGGGCCGCCTACGCCGCCTCGCTCACGGACCGGCCCATGAAGGGCATGCTCACCGGCCCGGCCACCATCCTGTGCTGGAGCTTCGTGCGCGACGACCAGCCCCGCGAGACCACCCGCCGCCAGATCGCGCTCGCCCTTCGCGACGAGGTGGCCGACCTGGAGGCCGCCGGCATAAAGGTCGTCCAGATCGACGAACCGGCCCTTCGCGAGGGCATGCCGCTTCGGCGCAAGGACTGGGAACTGGCGCTGGCCCTGGCCGTGGACGACTTCCGCCTGACCGCTTCGGTGGCCCGGCCCGAGACGCAGATCCACACCCACATGTGCTACGCCGAATTCGGCGAGATCGTGCCGGCCATCGCCGCCATGGACGCGGACGTGATCAGCCTCGAGGCCAGCCGCAGCCGCATGGAGCTGCTCTCGGCCTTCGCCGACTTCGCCTACCCGAACGAGATCGGGCCCGGGCTCTACGACATCCACAGCCCGCGCGTGCCGTCCGTCGAGGAGATGGAGGAGCTGCTGCTGCGCGCCGCCGCGGTCGTCGACCCGACGCGCCTGTGGGCCAATCCCGACTGCGGCCTCAAGACCCGCGCCTGGCCCGAGACCGAGGCCGCCCTGGCCAGCATGGTCGAAGCGGCCCGGCGCGCGCGCCGGCGGCTGGGAGGGGGGGAGGAGGGGGAGGGTGGGGGGGGGGGGGGCAAGCCTCCGGCGGGGGGGGGGGGGGGGGGGGGGGGGGGGGGGGGGG
>NZ_JARKOZ010000129.1 GCF_029978005.1 Solidesulfovibrio sp.
AATTCGTTCAAAATTTTTCAATACACTGAAATTACAGATAAAAAGACGACTACCCGCTCGGCCGAAAAACACCTGGGGGACAAAACGGGTGGGGTGGACGGGATGACAGGGGGATTTGGGATTGCGGATAAATCGGGTCCGCCAACGATGCCAACAGGCATGGCCCGCTGAAAAAGGAAAAAGGGGCCAGGACCATCGGTCCTAACCCCTTGAAATTATGGAGCCAGCAGGGAGACTCGAACTCCCGACCTGCTGATTACGAATCAGCTGCTCTACCAACTGAGCTATGCTGGCAAATGTGAGGAAATGCTTGATACACGCGGGCTCCAGCAGCGTCAAGGGATTTTGACCATCGGTCGAACTCGAACGTTTACGGCCTGATACGCCCGCGTTTGGCGGTCAACAAACGACGCGATCGCGCCCCGGGGGACCGTGGCAAACCCGTTACCCCGACTCAGGAGCCGCCGCGCGGCGGCGCGTAGCGGTTGACGATGGGCAGACGCCAGTCCTTGCCGAAGGCGCGCGTCGTGATCTTCGGGCCGGGCGGACTCTGCCGGCGCTTGTACTCGTTGCGGTCCACAAGGCGCGTCACGCGGTCCACCACCGCCGGGTCCATGCCCGCCGCAACCATGGCCGACGGCGAAAGCCCGTCCTCCACATAGGCCGCCAGCACCGGATCCAGGGCGTCGTATTCCGGCAGGGAATCCGAATCCTTCTGGTTGGGACGCAGCTCCGCCGTGGGCGGCTTCACCAGCACCCGCGCCGGGATGAGGTCCCGGCCCGCCTGGACGTTGCGCCAGCGCGACAGGGCGTACACCAGCGTCTTCGGCACGTCCTTGATCACCGCGTAACCGCCGGCCGTGTCGCCGTAGAGCGTCGAATAGCCCACCCCCACCTCGGACTTGTTGCCCGTGGTCAGGACCAGGCGGCCGAACTTGTTGGACAGAGCCATCAGCAGCGTGCCCCGGATGCGCGGCTGGAGGTTCTCCTCGGTCACGTCGAAGGGACGGTCGCCGAAAAGCGGGGACAGCGCGCCGAGAAAGGACTTGAAGACCTCCTCGATGGCCACCACGTGGAATTCGATGCCAAGCGCCTCGGCCAGGGCCCTCGCGTCCTCCAGGCTGTCGTCCGAGGAAAAACGCGTGGGCATGGCCACGCCGAGCACGTTCTCCGGCCCCAGGGCGTCGGCGGCGATCACCGCCGTCAGCGACGAGTCGATGCCGCCGGAAAGCCCGATGGCCACGCCCGGAAACCCCGATTTGCGCACGTAGTCGCCCGTGCCGAGCACGAGCGCCCGGTAGACCTGCTCCAAGTCGCAAAGAACCGGCGGGACCGGTGCAGGGGCCAGCGCGGCCCGCACCGGCGCGCCCACGGCGGAAAGAAGCACCCGACGCGGACAGGCTTCCAGGGCCGGCTCCCACTTGCGGCAACGCGGATCGAGCAGCCGCCGACGCGTGGGCAGCCCCGGGTCGAGGTCGCACACCACCATGTCCTCGGCGAACTGCCGCCCCCGGGCCAGCAGCGTGCCGTCCGGGCCGAAGACCACGCTGTGGCCGTCGAAAACCAGCTCGTCCTGGCCGCCGACCATGTTGGCGTAGGCCACGAAAGCCCCGTTGTCCGTGGCCCGGGTGGAGAGCATCCGCTCCCGGGCCGCGCCCTTGCCCTGGTGGTAGGGCGAGGCGGAAATGTTGACGAGAAGGCGCGCCCCGCCTCCGTGGGCCTGCTCGGCCGGCGGGCCGCCGGGATACCAGATGTCCTCGCACACGCTCACGCCGAACACGAAGCCGTCGCGGTCGAAGACGCAGCTCCCCCGCCCGGCGGCGAAATAGCGGTTCTCATCGAAAACCCCGTAATTGGGCAGGTAGCGCTTGGCGACCACGGCGGCCACGGCCCCGTCGTGCGCGACCACGGCCGCGTTTTGCAGGTCGCCTTCCAGCCACGGGCAGCCGTACACGGCCGTGATGCCCCGGCAGCGCCCGGCGATGGTCCGGGCCCGCTCCATGCAGGCAGCCAAAAAATCGGGCTTGATGAGCAGGTCCTCGGGCGGATAGCCGGAAAGGACCATTTCCGGAAAGACCGCCAGGTCCGCCCCGGCCTGGCGCGCCGCCTCGAGGCCGGCCAGGACCTTGGCGGCGTTGCCGTCGACGTCTCCCACGGTGGGATTGAGCTGGCAAAGCATCACGCGAAAACCGGCCATGGCCGCCTCCTTTTCCCGCCCCAAATCGGCTGAATATCTAGCCCGTCTCGCCGCCGGCGGCAACCGCCGGATGCATCCGCCGAAGCGGGCCAGGCGGGCGTCGCGAAAGCCGGCGTCGTCATCGCGCCCCTCCGGCGCTTGAGCGACAGCCCGGGCCGGACTCGTCGGCGACTCTCCCCGCCACCGGCCCCGGACGGCGTGCCGGGGCCGGCCGGCACTTTCGGGCCGATCCTTCCGGCCGCCGGGACCGGACCTCTTGCCCACAAATCAATTGACAATGATTTTCATTATCGCTATAGACTGGCTCCAGCAAACCCGCCCGGCCGTCCGTGCCGGGCGAGAAGGAGCCGCCATGCTGTCTCATTCCTCGATTTCCTCGCGCCGCCAGGCCAAGGGCTGGGCCAAGAGCTTTTTCGGACCCTCGCGCCAAAACGCCGAAACGCCCGCCCGGCGCCAACCCTCGGAATTCGACCAACCCCCGGCCCCGCGAAGCCCGGAACCCGGAGAAACCAAATGAAACGCGACGCCCGGCGCGGCGCGCCCGCCGCCGGGGCACGGGAGACGCGGCCATGACCGACATGCGCTTTCCCTTCGGCGACGAAGCGGCCTGCATACGGACCCTGCTCGCCGGCTACGGCCTGCGGCCCGTGGCCGACCACAAGGGCCGCTGCTGCTACCAGGGCCGGGCCGTCTGGCGGGGCCGGCCCGTCATCTGCCGCATCGGCGCGGGCGACCTGTCGCGCCTGCCCGGGAGCCTCTACAAGGAGACCTGGAGCGGCTACTACGACGCGGCCGAGCCGGACAGCATGCTCTACGACGAGACCCACGCCAACATCCTGGCCTGCGTGAAAAGAGCGCTCGCGCCCGCGTCAAGGCCCTAAGGGAGGTCGGTTCGTCCCTGGGCGAGGGGCAGTTCCACGACGAAGGTCGTGCCCGCCTCGCTCGTGACGAAGCGTATCTCGCCGCGGTGGTCCTCGACGATGCGCTGGCACACGGCCAGGCCCAGGCCCGTGCCGGACTCCTTGGTGGTGCAGAAGGGGTCGAACACCCGGGCGCGCACGCTCTCGGGGATGCCGCCGCCGGTGTCGGCCACGGTGAGCCGGAACTTGCCGGCCACGGCTTCGGTGGCGACCACCAGCCGGCCGCCGGCCTCCATGGCCTCGGCCGCGTTCTTCATGAGGTTGAGCAGCACCTGCCGCATGCGGTCGGCGTCGTGGGGCACGGGCGGCAGGGACGTGTCGAGGCGGACCTCCGGCACGATCCCCCGGGCTTCCAGGGCCGGGCGCATCACGGCCAGGGAGCCGCGCACGGTTTCGTTGACGTCCCGGGCCTCGATGTGGGGCACGGCCGGGCGGGTGAAGTCGCGCACCTCGTTTAAAAGCGATTCCAGGCGTTTGGCTTCGGCCTCGATGATGGCCAGCTTCTCGGCGTCCTTGTCGTCCTCGGCCAGATGGCGCCGCACCTGGCCGGCGAAGCCGCCCATGAGCATGAGGGGATTTTTTATCTCGTGGGAGAGCCGGGCCGCCGCCTCGCCTATGGCCGCGAAGCGCTCGGAGCGGATGAGCTTCTCCTGGGCCCCGAGCAGCTCCCGGGCCGTCTTGTCCACCTCGCGGGAAAGGGTGGTGTTCCAGCGCAGGGCGAAATGCATCACCGTGGCGAAGCCCGCGAACACCATCAGCTCGAAAAGCCCCACCAGCAGCCACTGCCGCACCACCAGCCGGCCGATGAGCCCCTCGACCTCGTCCTGGGGCGCGGCCAGGGCCACGGCCCAGCGGTTGCCCGCGTCGCGGCCCGGATCCAGGGAGGCCGGGCAGAAGGCCGCGTACTTCTTGACCTCGCCGACCCGGCCCCGGTGCCAGCCCGACACGTACCAGTCCGTGCCCCGCTCGCCGGCCATGACCCGCTTCTCGATGAGCCAGCGCAGCCGCGACCAGTCGATGTCCGGGTTGCGCTCCCGGCGCGCGTCCAGGGAATCCCGGCCAATGAATTCGGTCTCGTAGTGGTCCAGGAAGACGCCCTTGTCGTCCAGGACCCAGGCGTAGCCGGTGCGGCCGGACTGCACGCCGTGGGCGTAGCGGGCGGCCACGGCCAGGGCGTCGGCCACGAGGATCAGCCCGCCCGGGCGGCCCTTGTCGCCGTCCAGGGAGACGGCCATGGGGAGCAGCCGACGACCGGCGAAAGAGCCTGCGGACGGCGTGAACGCCCGGCCCGTGGCCACGTGGCCGGGCCCGGCGGCCGCGGCCAGGACGTCGCCGCAGGCGGCCGGGCACAGGCCGGGGTCGTCCAGAGCCGTTCCGGAAGGATCGAAAAAGCGCGGCCGCGCCTCCCCCGGGGCCTGCACCCCGAGGGCGACCACGTTCCACCGGGCCAGGGGGCCGGAAACGGCCGGCGCGGGAAGCCGGGGTTTGCCGTCCGAGGCCGCGTCGCCCCAGCCCGCGGCCATGTCCTCGAGGCTCGTGCGCAGGAAGGCGAAGTGGTCGACGATGTCCTCGGCGATCTTCTGGGCCAGGAGCAGCTGCTGGGCGTTGAACTGCTCGGTGACCAGGGCCTCGACATCGGTCTTGGCCCGATACCCCATGCCGGCCACGGCCACGGTCAGCAGCGCGAACACCAGGCAGGCGACGAGGATGTGCTTGCGAGTCATCGGCCCTCCGATGCTCCTTCAAATAGCGGAATCCCCACGGCCGCGCAATGTGAGGTCGGGATCGCCGCAAGGCGAGGCGGTCGCGACGGTTTGGCGCTTTTCTTGCCTGAGGACTCCCAGCCAGGGTCGTCTCGGCAAAAATTTCCCATTGGAAAGGAAGACGCGCAGGCAAGGAGCAGGATCCATGACCGTCGCAACCATAGATACCTACACTCCCACCGCCATCTCGGCGCTGACCGCCACCCAGCTCAGAAGCCTTGGCGCGACAGGCTTTTCCTCCCTCGTCGAATCCCAGGTCGACGCCTTAAGCGCCTCCCAGCTCGCCGCCCTGACCACCTCACAGGCCGCCGCCCTGACCGTGGGCCAGATCGTCTACTTCAGCGCGGCACAGTTTTCCGCCCTGACCAAGACCCAGATCGCGGTCTTCACCCCGGACGAGATCGCTTCCCTGTCCCTGACCCAACTGGCCGGGCTCACGGCCGGCGACATCGCCGAACTGACCACCACCCAGGTCTCCAAGCTGTCCGCGACGCAGCTGGCCGCCCTGACCACCACCCAGGTACGGGGCATGACCTCCACCCAGGTCCGGACCCTTTCCGAGGACCAGGTCGCCGCCCTGTCCACCACGCAGCTCGCCGCCCTGTCCGCCACCCAGGTCAAGGCCCTGACCACGACCGGCGTCGCCGCGCTGAGCACCGACCAACTGGCGGCCATGACCACGACCCAGGTCGCCGCCCTGACCGCCTCCCAGATACGGGTCCTGTCCGAGGACCAGCTTGCCGCCCTGTCCGGCACCCAGATCGCGTGCCTCACGGGCACCGAGGTCGCGGCCCTGTCCACGACCCAGATCCAGCTGCTGTCCGCCAGCCAGCTCGCCGCCCTGTCCGCCACCCAGGTCAAGTCCCTCAACACGCTTTCCCTGGCCGGGCTGACCACCACCCAGATCCAGAGCCTGTCCACGACGCAGATCGCCGCCCTGACCGCCGCGCAGCTCAAAAGGTTCGACGGCGGCCAGGTTTCGGCCCTGAGCACGACCCAGATATCGGCCATGACCGGCGGCCAGTTGGCGGCCTTTTCCGCCACGGGCATCGACGCCCTCTCCGCCAGCCAGCTCGCCGTTCTGACCTCGACGCAGATCGCGTCGATCGGCGTGACCTTCATCAGCGCGCTCAACCAGACCCAGACCGCCTCCCTGTCCGCCGAACAGTTCCAGTCCCTGACCACGACGCAGATTCGCGGCCTGACCAGCACCGACGTCAGCGAACTGAATATGACCGACTTGGCCCTGCTGACGGAAACGCAGATCGCCGCCTTCACCAGCACCCAGGCCAAGGGACTGACCGAGGACCAGATCGCCGCCCTGACCACCACCCAGGTCGCGGCCCTGACCGTCACCGCGGTCACCCCCCTGGTGGACACCCAGCTCGCCGCCTTGTCGGCCGCGCAGGTCGCCGTGCTGTCCACCACCGCCCTGCGCGGCCTGAGCGCCCCGGAAATCGGCAAACTGACCGCGACGCAACTGGCCGCCCTGACCACCGCCCAGGTCGCCGCCCTGACCGTCACCCAGATCAGGGGGCTCACGGCCGACCAGATTCCCCTGCTGTCCACCGGCCAGGTCAGGACACTCACCACGACGCAAGTCGCCGCCCTGACCGCCACCGCCGCTTCGGCCTTGACCGGCGACCAGTTCGACGCCATGACGACCACGCAGGTCGCCAGCCTTTCCGGCGCGTCCCTGAGCGGTCTGAGCCAGGCCCAGTTCTCCGTCCTGGACGCGGCCCAGATCGCCGCCCTGACCACCACCCAGCTCAAGTCCCTCACCAGCACCGACGTTTCGGAACTGAGCCTGACCGAACTGGCCTGCCTGAGCCAGACGCAGATCGCCGCCCTGACCAGCACCGCCGTGTCCGGGCTGACCCAGGACCAGGTGGCCGTGCTGAGCACGACGCAGATCCGGGGGCTGTCCACGGTCGCCGTGGCCGGCCTTGTCGATACGCAGATCGCGGCCATGTCCGCCGCCCAGATGGCGGCGTTGGCCACCACCCAGCTGCAGCGGCTCGGCAGCGGCGCCGTCAGCGGCCTGACCGTGACCCAGTTCGCCGGCCTGACCACCACCCAGATCGCCGGCCTGACCGCCGCCCAGATCAAGGGCCTGACCGCCGCCCAGATCGCCGCCCTGACGCCCGCACAGCTGGACGTGCTCAGCTCCACCCAGATCGCCTCCCTGACGGCCACGGCCGTGGACGCCCTGTCGTCCACCCAGCTTTCCGCCATGAGCACCACCCAGCTGCGGGGCCTGACCAGCACCAACCTGGGCGAACTCACCACGACCCAGCTCGCCGGACTGTCCACGGCCCAGATCGCCGCCCTGACCACGGCCCAGATCCGCGGGCTCTCGGCCACGGACCTCGGCGAGCTGCCCCTTTCCGTGCTCCAGGCCCTGACCGCCGCCCAGATCGCCGGCCTGACCGCCGCCGGCGCTTCGGGCCTGACCGAGGAACAGCTGGCCGGCCTTTCCGACGCCCAGCTCAAGGCTCTGACCTCCACCGCCCTGTCCGGTCTGGCCGACACCCAGCTCAAGGCCCTGTCCGAAACCCAGCTCGGCAAGCTCTCCTCCACGGCCGTAACCGGGCTCACCTCCACGCAGATCGCCAGCCTGGCCGATACCCAGCTGGCCGCCCTGCAGACCACGCAGATCTCCGCCCTGACCAAGGCGCAGCTCGGGAACCTGAGCGACGCCCAACTGGCCAGCCTGTCCACCACCCAGATCGCCCGGCTGACCACCACCCAGATCGCCGCCCTGTCTTCCGACGCCGTGGACGGCCTGACCGAGACCCAGATCGCCGCCATGACGGTGACGCAGCTGCGCGCCCTGTCCGCCACGTCGCTGAGCGCCCTGACCGCCACCCAAATGGCCTCGCTGTCCCAAACCCAGCTGGCCGCGCTGACCACCACTCAGCTTTCGGGCTTAAACGCCGACGACATGGGCGAACTGACCACGACCATGCTGGCGCTGCTGAGCTCCACCCAGCTTTCGGGACTGACCGCCACCGCCCTGGCCGGCCTGGACACGGACAAGTTCGCCGCCCTGACCGCCGCCCAACTTTCCGGCCTGACCCGGACGCAGGCCGCGGCGCTCTCCACGGAGCAGCTCGCCGCCCTGTCCGCCACCCAGGTCGCCGCCCTGTCCACCACCGCCCTCGGCGGCCTGGGCAGCACGGCCGTGGGCGCCATGACCACCACCCAACTGGCCGGACTGACCTCGACCCAACTGGCCGGCTTGTCCTCCGCCGGCCTGGCCGGCCTGACCTCGACCCAACTGGCCGCCCTCGCCGTCACCCAGCTCGGCAAGCTGACGGCCACACAACTCACCGCCCTGTCCGACACGGCCGTGGCCGCGCTGACCGAAACCCAGCTGGCCGCCATGACCACCACCCAGCTCAAGGGCCTGACCGCGACGGACGTCAGCACCCTGTCCGCCACGCAGATGGCCGCCCTGTCCGCCACCCAGCTGGCCGCCCTGACCGCCACCCAGCTCAAGGGCCTGAGCAGCACGGACGTCGGCGAGCTGACCCTCACCGAACTGGCGGCCCTGACCTCGACCCAGATCGCCGCCCTGACCGCCACCGCCCTGGAAGGGCTCTCCGCCACCCAGGCCGCCGCCCTGACCGCCACGCAGATCAAGGGCCTGTCCAGTTCCATCGTGGCCGGCCTGGCCGACACCCAGCTGGCCGCCCTGTCGGCCGAACAGATTTCCGCCCTGACCACCACGGCCCTGCGGGGACTTACCGGCTCCCAGCTCGACGGCCTGACCGCCACCCAGCTGGCCGCCCTGTCCGACAGGCAGATGGCGGCGCTTACCGCCACGGCGCTCGGCAGCCTGACCGCCACCCAGGCGACGGGGCTGACCACCAGCCAGTTGCGGGCGCTCACCGCCAGCCAGGTGGCCGGGCTCTCCTCCACCACCGTGGCCGCCCTTTCCACCACCCAGCTGGCCGCCCTGACCACGGCCCAGGTCAAAGGCATCGGCAGCGAGGGCGTCAGCGCCCTGGACGGGACCCAGATCGCGGCCCTGACCACCAGCCAGATCAAGGTGCTGACCACCACGCAGATGGCCGGGCTGACCAGCACGGACGTGGCCGAACTGACGTCGACCCAGTTCGCCGCCTTAAGCGCCACCCAGTTCGCGGCGCTTTCCGCCTCGGCCGTGGCCGGGCTCACCCTCGACCAGCTGGCGCTGCTCACCACCACGCAGGTCCGTGGCCTGACGGCCACGGCCGTGGGCGCGCTGTCCGAAACCCAACTGGGAGCCCTGACCGAAACCCAGATCGGAGCACTGAGCGCCACCGCCCTGTCCGGGCTGACCGCCACCGAAGCCGCCTCCCTGACCGAGACCCAGCTGGCGGCCCTGTCCCGCACGCAGATGGCCGCCCTGCCCGAAGCGGCCGTGGCCGCCCTGTCCGCCACCCAGCTGGCCGACCTGTCTTCCGCCCAACTCGGGGCGCTCACGGCGAAGCAGCTCGGGGCCCTTTCCACCCAGCAGCTGGCGACGCTCGGCGCGACCCAGCTGGCGGCCCTGTCCGCCACCGCCCTGGCCGGCCTCGACGCGGCGCAAATCGGCTCCCTGACCACCAGCCAGTTGGCCACGCTGTCCACGAGCCAGATGGCCGCCCTGTCGGCCGCGGCCGTGGCCGGGCTCACCACCACCCAGGTGGCGGCCCTTTCCCCGACCCAACTGGCGGCCATGAACGCCACGGAGATAAGGGCTTTAAGCGACAGCCAGATCGCCGCCCTGTCCGCCACCCAGATCCAGAGCCTGACCACCACCCAGCTGCGGGCCATGACCGCGACGCAAATCGGCGACCTGACCACGGCGCAGATCGACGCCCTGACCACCACCCAGCTGTCCGCCATGACCGCCACCGGCATGGCCAGCCTGACCTCGACGCAAGTGGCCAGCCTCGACGCGACGCAGATCGCCGTCCTGTCCACGGCGCAGCTCGCCGCCCTGACCACCACCGCCGTGGCCGGACTCACGGCCACGGCCATCGCGGCCCTGTCCACCCGCCAGGTCGCGGCCATGACTTCCAGCCAGGTCGCCGCCCTGTCCACGGGACAGATCGGCGCCCTGACCGCCACCCAATGGGCGGCCCTGACCACCACCGAAATCGCGGGGCTCACGGACACGCAGCTGGCCGCCCTGAGCACGACCCAACTGGCCGCCCTGGCCGCCACGCAAATCGCCGCCCTGTCGCCGACCGCCATCGACGGCCTGACGACCACGGCCATGGCCAACCTGTCCGTGACCCAGATCGCCGCTTTGTCCGTGACGGACCTGGCCGTCCTTAGCAGCACGCAGATGGCCGCCCTGACCACCAGCCAATTGGCCGCCCTGACCGCCACGCAGATCGCCGCCCTGTCCGAAACGGCCGTCTCCGGGCTCACCGGCGCCGAGCTGGCCGCCCTGACCACGGACCAGTTCGCGGCGCTCACCTCCACCCAGATCGGGGCGCTGACCGAAACGCAGTTGGCCGGGCTGTCCACGACCCGCATGGCCGCCCTGACCCTGACCCAGATCAGCGGCCTGGAATCGACCCAGATCGCGGCCCTTTCCTCCACCCAGCTGGCCGCCCTGTCGGCGGACCAGTTGGCCGCCCTGTCCGTGGCCGGCGTGGACGGCTTCGACGCCACGTCCATCCGGGGCCTGACCACGACCCAGATCGGAGCCCTGTCGGCCGCCCAGATGGCGTCGCTCAACGAAACGCAGCTCGCGGCCCTGTCCGCCACCCAGCTGGCCGCCCTGTCCGCCACCCAGCTGCGGGCCATGACGAGCACCGGCATCGCCGCCCTGACCGAAAGCCAGGTCGCGGCCCTGTCCGCCACGCAGATATCCGCCCTGACCGCCACCCAGATGGAGGCGCTCACCACCGGCCAGGTCCAGGCCTTAAACGGAACCCAGCTGGCCGCCCTGACCACCACGCAAGTCGCGGCCCTGTCCACCACGGCCGTGGCCGGGCTCACCACCACCGAACTGGCCATGCTGACCACCCGCCAGTTGGCCGCCCTGACCGCCACCCAGTTCGGCGCGCTGTCCGTCACCCAGCTGGGCGCGCTGACCACGGCCCAGATCGGCGTGCTGACCACCACGGAGATCAGCGGCCTGACCGAATCCCAGGTGGCCGCCCTCGGCGCGACGCAACTGGCCGCCTTGAGCGCCACGCAGCTGGCCGCCCTGACCACGACCGGCGTCCAGGGCCTGACCGCCACGCAGCTTGCGGCCATGAGCGACACCCAGTTGCGCCAGCTGACTTCGACCCAGATCGGGGCGCTGACCACCACCCAGTTCGCCGGGCTTTCCGCCGGCCAGATCGGGACCCTTTCCACCACCCAGATCGGCGGCCTGACTCATACGGAAATCGAGGCCCTGACCACGACCCAGCTGGCGGCGCTCTCCGCTTCCCAGATCGGGGCGCTGTCGGCCACGCAGATGGGTTCGCTGACCAGCTCCGGCCTGGCCGCCCTGACCACGACCCAACTGGCGGCCCTTTCCGCCACCCAGATCGCGGGCCTGTCCACCACGGCCGTCACCGGGCTCACCACCACGGAATTCGCCGCCCTGACCACCAGGCAGCTGACGGCCCTGACCCCGACCCAGATCGGGGCGCTGACCACCACCCAGGCGGCGGCGCTCACGCGCACCCAGCTGGGCCTTTTGACCGTGACGGAGATCGGCGGTCTGACCGAGACGCAGATCGCGGCCATGTCCGTGGACCAGCTCGAGGCCATGAGCAAGACGCAGATCGGCGCGCTGTCGACGAGCGCGGTCAAGGGCCTGACCGCCACGCAGCTGGACACCCTGTCCACCACCCAGCTCGGGGCCTTGACGGCCACGGAAATGGCCGCCCTGACCACGACCCAGGTCCAGTCGCTGTCCGCCACGCGCCTGGGCCAGTTGACGGCCACCCAGTTCGCGGGGCTTTCCGCCACGCAGGTGGGCGCGCTGACCGCCACCCAGACGGCGTCGCTGTCCGCCACGCGCCTGTCCGCCCTGACCGCCACGCAGGCGGCCGGACTCACGTCCACCCAGGTGGCCGGCCTGACCACCACCCAGCTGGCCGCCCTTTCCACCACCCAGATCGCCAGCCTGTCGACCACGGCCGTGACCGGGCTGACCGCCACGGAATTCGCCGCCCTGACCTCCCGGCAGTTCGCGGCCCTGACCGCCGCCCAGGTCGCCGCCCTGACCTCCACGCAGGTCGCGGGCATGACCACGGCCCAGGTGGCGGCCCTGACCACCACGCAAATGGCCGGCCTGACCTCCACGCAGGTGTCCGGGCTGACCGCCGCCCAGCTGGCGGCGCTGTCCACCACGCAGGTGGCGGCCCTGTCCGCCACGGGCGTGGCCGGGCTCTCGGCCAGCCAGATCACCAGCCTGGCCTCGACCCAGGTGGGGGCGCTGACCGCCGCCGAGATGGCCGCGCTTTCGACCACCGCCCTGTCGGGCCTCACGGCCGAGGACGTGGGCGCGCTGTCCACCACGCAGCTGGCCTCGCTCTCGGCCACGGGCATGGGCGCGCTGTCCACGGCGGTCATCGCCGCCCTGACCACCACCCAGCTCGGCGTGCTGACGGCCACGGAACTCGGCGGCCTGACCACGTCCCAGGCCGCGGCCCTGTCCGTCACCCAGCTCGACGCCCTGACCAGGACCCAGGTCGCGGAACTGTCCACCTCGGCCGTGTCCGGCCTGACCGCCACCCAGGTCGCCTCCCTGACCACCACCCAGCTGGCGGGCATGACCGCCACGCAGATCGGGGCGCTTTCCGCTTCGGCCATCTCGGGCATGACGACCACGGAACTGGCCAGCCTGACCACCACCCAGTTCAAGAGCCTGTCGGCCACGGGCGTGGCCGGCCTGACCGCGACGCAACTGGCGAGTCTCACCACGTCCCAGATCCAGCAGCTCAGCACCACGACCATAAGCGGCCTGACGGCGACCCAGGTGGCGGCCCTGAGCCGGTCCCCGTTCGAGACGCTGACCTCCACGCAGCTCGCGGCGCTGTCCTCGGACGGCATCAAGGGGCTGACCGAGACGCAGATCGGGAGCATGACCCTGACCCAGCTGTCCGGCCTGACCTCGTCCCAGATCGGCGCCCTCACCACCACCGAGATCGCCGAGCTGTCCACCACCCAGATCGCGGCGCTCACCGCCACGCAGATCGTGGGCCTCGACCGCCTCCAGCTCCGGTCCCTGAGCGTCGCGCAGTTCGGCGTGCTCTCGGCCACCCAGGTCGCCGCCCTCACGGAGACCCAGGTGGCGAGCCTTTCCGGCACGGAACTGCGGGCCATGACCACGACCCAGTTCGCCGCCCTGACGCCCACCCAGTTCGCCGCCCTGACCCCCAACCAGTACGACCTGCTCACCAGCACGCAACTGGCCAACATCGCGGCGACCCAATGGTCGCAAGTGACCACCACGACCATCGGGGCCTTGTCCGAGACGGCTATCGACGGCCTGTCCACAACGGACCTGGAATGCCTCAACGCCACGCAGATCGGCGCGTTTACAACGACGCAATTGGCCAGTATGACCACGGAGCAGCTCAACGCCCTGGCCGCCGCGCTGGCCTGATGCACGGGCGGGAAGATCTTTTTCCGGCGACTAACGGCCGGCCGTCCCCCAGGCGGCCGGTTCCGCGATCCTGAAGCAGCACGAGGAGGGCACGCCAAGCGCCATGGCCACCGACATTCTTTCCCCGGCCCTGATCGCCTCCATGGTGGGGCATTTGAGCGTGTCCGACCTCATCCGGACCACCGAAACCTTCAAGCAGAGCGGCCAGCTCGCCTCCATCGAGGCGGCCTACGCGGCCTGGGTCGCGGCCAATCCCAACGATCCGCTGCTCTACGCCGTGCTCTTCAACTACTCCATCGCGCTCACCGACACGGGCAAGCTCGAAGCGGCCAAGGAGTGCCTGGAGCGGGCCATCGCGCTCAACGCGGACTTCATGCCGGCCTACATCAACCTCGGCCGCATCCTCGAACGCCTGGGCAAGATCGGCCTGGCCATCATCCAGTGGTCGGCCGGACTGGCCAGGATGGCGGCGGTGAGCGGCCAGGCGGTCATGCACAAGACCACGGCGCTCAACCAGAGCGCCCGGGCGCTGGAGGCCGTGAGCCAGGACGAGGCGGCCGAGAAGATGCTGCGCGAGAGCCTGGAGCTCGACCGGGACCAGCGCGAGGTGGTGCAGCACCTGGTGGCCCTGCGCCAGCGGCAGTGCGAATGGCCGGTGCTTTTGCCGAGCGAACGCGTGTCCCGGGAGACGCTGTTCATGGACATGTCGCCCCTGTCCGCCGCGGCCCTGGCCGACGATCCCCTCATGCAGCTGGCCCTGGCCGACCGCTACAACCGCCGCGACGTGGGCTCGTCCCAGGGAGCCCTGACCGAATGGCCCACGGCCATGGCCCATGACGGGCCGCTTCGCGTGGGCTACCTGTCCTCGGATCTGCGCGAGCACGCCGTGGGCTACCTCATGACCGAGGTCCTCGGGCTCCACGACCGGGAGAAGGTCGAGGTCCACGCCTACTACTGCGGCATCCCCACGGACGACGCGCTGCACCGGCATTTCAAGGAGACCTCCGACCGCTTCACCGTGATCACGGACCTCGACGACGCCGCGGCCGCCCGGCGCATGGCCGACGACGGCATCCAGATACTGGTCGACCTCAACGGCTACACCCGCGACGCGCGCCTGAAGCTCGTGGCCCTGCGGCCGGCCCCGGTCATCGTCAACTGGCTGGGCTACCCCGGCACCATGGCCAGCCCCTACCACCACTACCTCATCGCCGACGACTGGATCATCCCCGAGGAAAACGAGATCTACTTCTCGGAGAAGGTGACGCGCCTGCCCTGCTACCAGCCGAGCAACCGCAACCGCGTGGTCTCCCCGACGCGGCCGACCCGGGCCGAGGCCGGGCTGCCCGAGGAAGGCATGGTCTATTGCTGCTTCAACGGCAGCCACAAGATCCACCGCCACACCTTCGACCGGTGGCTCACCATCCTGGCCCGGGTGCCGGAGAGCGTGCTGTGGCTCCTCGGCGGGCCCGAGGCCACGGTCGGCCGCCTGCGGGACTACGCCGCCTCGCGCGGCATCGCGCCCGAGCGGCTGGTCTTCGCGGACAAGGCGGCCAACCCGGCCCACCTGGCCCGCTATCCCCTGGCCGACCTATTTTTGGACACCACGCCCTACGGCGCGCACACCACGGCCTCGGACGCCCTGTGGGCCGGGGTGCCGGTGCTGACCGCCTCGGGCCGGTCCTTCGCCTCGCGCGTGTGCGGCAGCCTCGTGCGCGCGGCCGGGCTGCCCGAGCTCGTGTGCGCCACGCCCGAGGAATACGTGGAGCGGGCCGTGGCCCTGGGCGCCGACCGCGACGCCCTGGCCGCCCTGCGCGAGCGTCTGGCGGCCGGGCGGGCGGACTGCACGCTCTTCGACATGCCAGGACTCGTGCGCGGCCTGGAGGGGCTTTACGCCGCCATGTGGCGCGACTGCCGGGAAGGCCGGCTCCCCCGGCCGGACCTGGCCAACCTCGAGGTCTACCTGGAGACCGCCGGCCAGGTGGACCACGAGGCCATCGAGGTCCAGGGCATCGCCGACTACCGGGGCTGGTGGACGGACCAGCTCGCCCGGCGGCACCGCCTGCGGCCCATCTCCAGGGACGCCCGCCTGGTCGCGGATCCCCTGCTTTTCCCGTAAGATCGCCAGCCGTTCGCCGCTTGGGACCGCAAGCGCGCATTCCGGTCTGGACGGCGGCAAGGCCGAAGGGTTATGCAACACCGTGGGCCGCCGCCTGCGGGAAACGACTTGGCTTGCCCAGGTCCCGACGGCGGCCCGCCCCTTTGCCTGCATCGCGCCAAACCGCCAATGCGCCCGACCGCTCGGGGCCCTGCTGTTTCGAAGGGATGCCCCCCTCGGGCATCTTGGCGAACTGTCGAGAGGATGCTTTGCTGTTATCCGGTCCGGACGATACGAGAGCTCGAACGCCAGACGCCGCTCCCGTCAAGCAACGCGCGTCGCGCCTGTGCTTGGCGTTGATTTTTTCCGTCGCGATTTCCTTTTTCCTGTACCACAAGGATCATTTCGTCAGCGCCCAGTATGCCGCGCTGCTCTCGTTGCTGCTGGTCGCCACGTCCTATGGATTCGCGACAAGGAACGGCGAAGACGCCCCCTATTTCCGGTGCGGCGCGGCCGGCATCCTCCTGACCCTGGCCCTGACCTGCCTGCCCCTGGCCGGCTACACCTGGAGCATGGCCGACGACTACGTCATCCCCATGATGCTCGGCCCCTCCGGCCGGATGGGGCTTTCGGACCTCGTCAGGCACCTCGGCAGCACGCAATCGCTGGCCGTGGTCTTCGACAACGCCTCGGGCCGGTTCCAGCCGGTGTTCGTGTTCATGTACGCCCTGAACGCCTTCCTTTTCGGCGACGCCATCGCGGCCTGGTACGTCTGGTACGGCTGCCTTTTCCTGGCGACCGTCGCCCTGTTCCTCCTGGCGCTGCGGCGCTGCTTCGACGGGATCACGGCGGTGCTGGCGGGCTGCCTGCTGCTCACCCAGCTCCAATGGCATTGGCTGTTTCGGGACACCGGCGTGGTGGAGGTCTACGGGCTTTTCGGCCTGGCCCTGGTCGTGCATCGCATGGCCCGCGACCACGACCGTCCGACCGTATCCTTCGGTTCCTACGCCCTGCTCACCCTGGGCAACATCCTGATGCTCGGGACCAAGGAGACGTTCGTCCTGGCCTGCGTCCTGCCCCTGGCCTTCCTCTACGACCGCTGGCGGCGGGAGACGGACGGCCAGCGGCCGCGAGCCCTCGTCTTTTTCGGTCTCAACCTGCTGTGCGACCTGTACGTCTTCCTCGGCATCTGGGCCGCCCTGTCCGTCACGGGCACGGACGTCTACGGCCGGGAGGTCGGCGTCGCGACCTTCTGCACGTCGCTTGACGAATATCTGAAGAGCTTCGGCGACCTGATCCGGTGGCCGTGGTACCTGGCCTGTGCGGCCGTCCTCGTCGCCGCCCGGTTCGTCCTCGGCCGGGGCAGGGAAAACCGGGCCGTCACGCGGCGCAGAACCCTCGCCTACGGCCTGACGGCGGCCTGGATCTTCCTCTTCGGCCTGTCCCTGTACGTGTTCTACCACGGCGAGGTCGACAACCAGCACTACTCCCTGCCTTTTTCCGCCACGCCCGCCCTGTTGTGGCTTCTCGCCGCTCGGTACTTCCTGGAAACGGCCGCTCTGGTCCCGGCCGGGGCGGCGCGGGCGGCCGCCGGCATGCTCGTCGGCTTCCTGTGCGCCTACGGCTTTTTGACCACGCCGCTTTTCGCCAAGGACTTCATTCGCATCTTCGGCGAGTCCAACGCGGCCTACCGCGCCGCCCTGGAAAGGATCGCCGCCATGGCGGCCAAGGAGCCGGACAGGCCGCTGGTCCTGGTCGTCGGCGACACGGACAACGACGAACTCGTCGTCAGCCCGGCCGTGTACCTCAAGATGGTCCTGCGCATCCCCAACGCCATTTTCGTCAAGCCGGCCGGTCCCGAGGCCGACCCCATCCGCCGCCTGCGCCAGGAAGGCTTCGTCGACGCCCTGGCCCCCGGAGAGCCGCCCCAGGACGCGCCGGCCTTCGTGGTCGGCATCCTGGCCACGCCCGAGGGCGAGGCCGGAAACCTCGGCCGGCTCCTGCCCGTGCAAACGGGACAGCCCCAGCTCAAGCTCTTTCCCGTCCTTTCGCGCAATATCTGGTAAGCCGGCGCTCCCCCGCCCCTGCCGCTCCTTCGGGAAAAGCGGACCGGCCGGATGCGACGCCGCGACCGCGGACGCCCCCGGCGCGATTCCACAAGCATCAGCAACGACGGCCGCCGGTCGCGTATGGTCCCGCCGAGGGCCTGCGGCCAAGCGCCGGACGCTGCGGGTTCGTGGCCAAAGCCGGCGCGGCGGTGCTCATGGGCCGGGCGCTTCCGCGCCCAGTCGACTCAGCGGACGCGGGTTAGGCGGTTTTCGTCGCCGCCCCGGCGGGCGCGTCGTGCGTCGGCGCGTCTTCCCGGGCCATGGCCGCCGCCGGCGGCGCGGGCGTGGCCGCGGCCGGCTGCATCAGTTCGGGCTGCGCAGCGGCCGGACTTGCCTCGGCCGGCGGGGCCGAGGGCGTCTCCTCGTGCATGGCCTTCTTGAAGTCGCGCACCGCCCGGCCGAGGCTCCCGCCCAGGTCGCCGATCTTGCCAGGCCCGAAGATCACCAGCGCGATCACCAGAATGACGATGAGGTGCATCGGCTCGAACAATCCCATGGTTGCCCTCCCGCGAGTCAGGCTCGCATCCGGCCATATAATCCATGGGGTCAGGCGGAACAAGACAACCTGGAAATACTGAAATCCAACGGCGCGGCCGGACGGCGCGCCTCCGGAAACGGATGCGCTCGGTCCCTGGGGCGACGGCCGCTTCGGGTGCGCGCCTTCGTCGATTTCACCGTCGCCTCCATGACCGCAATCCTCGAGGCCGGCTGATTCGGCCGGCCGCTTGCATAGGCTGCCGTCGCCACGAAAACGGACCAAGCCCCGTCCCCGAAACCCGTTCCCGCCCGGATGGACGCCGCTGAGGCTAGCATTTATCTCTTTGAAATTCATGTATTTTTAGAACTAAAACGATCTTTCATACGGAACAGCGGAAATTCATCGTCAACAATGATTTTTCGTTGATTCCCGTTTCCTCCTTATTTTTGAATCTGCAACACCCCGTAACAGCAAGATATTTTTGTGAACACATCCTGGCACAGGACTTGCCAAACTTATTCCACGCAACCGCGAGGCCAGGCGTTTACCGCCTCTCTGGCGGGGACGGCCCCGACAGCCCACGCGCCGCAACGCGACGGCGCAAGCCGCCGCCAGTGCGCGTGCCGCCAAACAACGAACCGGAAAGAGCGGAGCCATGACGGACATCAACCAGGAAATGCGGGTCATCAATATCGGCCTGGAGGGTTTTTACAACGAACTCCTGGAGCAGGGCGTCAGCGGCGTCCAGGTGGACTGGCGTCCCCCCGCCGGCGGCGACCCCGCCCTCATCGACAAGCTCGCCCGGCTGCAATGCCCCGAGGTCGAGGAGGCCAACGCCCGGACCGTGGCCCGGCTGAAGGACAGCCGGCCGCTGTGGATCGACGTCCAACCGGCCATCGAAGCCATCCCCGGCATGGAGGGAAACTTCCTGCTCCATTCCGGCCCGCCCATCGATTTCGGCGACATGTGCGACCCCCAGCAGCGCGCCGTGGAAGCGGCGGCCGTCTTCGAGGGCTGGGCGACCGACCGGGCCGGCCTGGAAGCGAAGCTGCGCTCCGGCGACATCAGGCTTCGGCCCAACTACGCCTTCGGCAGCGTCGGGGCCATGTGCGGCGTCATCTCGCCGTCCATGCAGGTGATCGTCACCGAGAACGCCACTTACGGCAACCGTTCCTGGTCCACCTTCAACGAGGGCAAGGGCAACGTCATCTGGATGGGAACCTACGACGCGGGCACCATCGAGCGGCTGCGCTGGATGCGCGAGGTCCTCGGCCCGAGCCTGCGCGCCGCCTTGCGCGTGCGGGGCGAGGGGCTCGACATCTTCAAGATCATCGCCGAGGGCACGCTCATGGGCGACGAGGTGCACGCCCGAAGCGCCGCCTGCACCCTGCTGCTCCTGCGCCAGCTCACGCCCCTGCTCCTGGCCTCGGACGCCTCTCGCGAAACGGTGGCCCGGATCGTGGACTTCATCGGCCAGAACAACCATTCCTTCCTGAGCCTCACCCTGACCGCCTGCAAGGCCGCGGCCGACGCCGCCCACGGCATCCCCCATTCCACGGTGGTCACGGCCATGAGCCGCAACGGCGTCAATTTCGCCCTGCGCGTGGGCGGCCTGCCCGACGCCTGGTTTATCAGCCCCACCGCGCCCATGGACGAGGCCATCTACTATTCCGGCTACGGCCCCGAGGACGCCGCCGGTGACATCGGTGACAGCGCCATCGTGGAAACGGCCGGCCTCGGCGGCATGATCATCGGCGCGGCCCCCAGCATCAGCTCCTTCGTCGGCGGCTCCATGCGCCACTCCCGCCAGGCCATGGCCGTCATGCGCTCCATCTGCGCCGGGGAGAACCCGGCCTTTGCGCCGGGCGCGGTGGACTTCACCCCGGCACCGCTGGGCATCGACGTCCGCAAGGTCGTGCGCCTGGGCGTCACCCCCATCATCGACACCGGCGTGCTGCACAAGGCCTCGGGCGTGGGCCAGATCGGCACGGGCATCGCCCGCGCCCCCATGGCCGCCTTCCGCCAGGCCCTGGCCGCCATGCCCGTCCCTCGCTGAAGCCGACCGCCAGAGAACATTTCACAGGCAGGAGACGCGACCATGACCAAACCCATCGCCGTGGTGGCCTTCGGCGGCAACGCCATCCTGGACGCCGGAGACGACGGCTCCTTCACCACCCAGCTCGAAAAGGCCAAGGCGGCCTGCCGCCAGATGCTGGCCATCCTGCACAAGGGCTACCAGCTCATCCTGGTCCACGGAAACGGGCCGCAGGTGGGCAACCTGCTCATCCAGTTCGAAAAGGCCAGCGACATCATTCCGGTCCCTCCCCTGGACGTGGCCGTGGCCTCGTCCCAGGGCCTGCTCGGCCACATGCTCGAAATCAGCATGCGCACCGTGCTCGAGGAGGACCGCATGCAGCGCGAGGTGGCCACCGTGCTGACCCAGGTGGTGGTCAGCCCCGACGATCCCGCCTTTTCCCGGCCGACCAAGCCCATCGGCCCCTTCTATACCCAAGAACAGGCCGAGCATTACCGCCTGACCGAGGGCTGGCACGTGACCGAGGACGCCGGCAGGGGCTGGCGGCGCGTGGTCTGCTCGCCCCAGCCGCGCAAGGTCCTGGAACTGAGCACCATCAAGTACCTGGCCGAAAACGACACCGTGGTCATCACCTGCGGCGGCGGCGGCATCCCGGTCAACTACCTGACCGACCGCGTGGTGGGCACCGACGGCGTCATCGACAAGGACGCCACGGCTGCCCTGCTCGCCTACAACATCGGCGCGGAACTCTTCATCATCCTCACCGGCGTGGCGCAGGTCTGCCTGGACTTCGGCAAGCCGACCCAGCGCAGCCTGGACGAGGTGACCGTGGCCGAGGCCCGGCAGTGGCTCGAAGAGGGGCAGTTCCCGCCCGGCAGCATGGGCCCCAAGATCCGAAGCGCCGTCGAGTATGTGGAAAAGGGCGGCAGGGAAGCCGTCATCACCTCCCAGGACAACCTCAAAGCGGCCATGCAGCGCACCGGCAAATGCACCCGGATCGTCAAATAGGCATCCTCAAAACACCGATCGAGGCGAAGACATGCACGCGCAAGCCATCGTACGCAAGAACCAGTACCAGGACTCGGTCCGCTTGATGCAGATCTCCCGACAGGCCGGCGAGCTGCCCGGCGTCGTCAAGGTCCTGGCCCTGCTCGGCACGGACAGCAACAAGAAAGTTCTGGCCGACCTCGGCCTGCTGGAAGACACGGTGGCCGCGGCCACGGCCAACGACCTGGTCATCTGCATCGAGGCCGAAAACGAGGAGGCCTTCGCCGCCGCCCTGGCCGACGTGGACGCGCGGCTGCGCAGCCGGGCCACGGCCGACGACGCGGCCGAGGCCAGGCCCCGCTCCCTGGAAGAAGCCGTCTCGCGCCTGCCCGGGGCCAATTTCGCCATGATCTCCCTGCCCGGGAGCATGGCCAAGCTCGACGTGGCCGAGGCCCTGGAGCGGGGGCTTCACGTCATGCTCTTTTCCGACAACATCTCCCTGGCCGACGAGGCCGAGCTCAAGGCCAGGGCCGCGGAAAAGGGGCTCCTGCTCATGGGGCCGGACTGCGGCACGGCCATAGTGGGTGGCGTGGCCCTGGCCCTGGCCAACGTGGTGCGCCGGGGCGACATCGGCCTGGCCGCCGCCTCGGGCACGGGCATCCAGGAGGTCACCTGCCTCATCGACCGCTTCGGCGGCGGCGTCTCCCACGCCATCGGCGTCGGCGGGCGCGACCTGCGCCGCGAGATCGGCGGGACCATGATGCTCCAGGCCATCCGCACCCTGGCCCGGGACCCGGCCACCAGAAAGCTCGTCATCCTGTCCAAGCCGGGCGCGCCCGAGGTCAGGGAGAAGGTCATGGCCGAGGCCCGGGCCAGCGGCCTGGAGGTCGTGGCCTGCCTGCTCGGCGACGACGGCGCGGCGGCAGGCGGAGACGGGATCACCCGCGTCGCCACCCTGGAAGAGGCGGCCTTCGCCGCCTTGGGCCGTGAGGTCCCCGAACCGCACCTGCCCGAGGAGCTGCGCGCCCGGGCCGCCGCCCTTTCCCCGGACCGCCGCTACCTGCGCGGCCTCTACAGCGGCGGCACCCTCTGCTACGAGACGCTTTTCCTGCTCAAGGACGCCATGGACATCCAGTCCAACGTGGCCGTGCGGCCCGAGCTCAAGCTGGCCTATCCGGTCAAGGGCGCGGCCCACTGCTGCGTGGACCTCGGCGAGGACGAATTCACCCAGGGCCGGCCCCATCCCATCATCGACCTGGGGCTTCGCCTGGAACGCCTGGCCGAGGAAATGGCCGACCCCACGGTCAAGGCCGTGCTCCTCGACCTGGTCATCGGCTACGGCGCGCACCGCAACCCGGCGGCCGAACTGGCCGAGGCCCTCGACGCCGCCCGCCGGGGCCAGGCCGACGGCGGCCCGGTGGCGCTCGTCCACGTCTGCGGCACGCAGGCCGATCCCCAGCAGCTCCAAACCCAGGAAACCCTGCTGGCCGAGGCCGGGGCGTTTCTTTTCCCGACCAACGCCCAGGCGGCCAGGGCTGCCCTGGCCGTGGTCTCGGGGACCCTTTGAGCAAACCCCGCGCCCGCCGGCGAGGAGGCCGTCCATGACGTATCAGGAAGAATTCGCCCAGCGGTTCGGCGAGGCCGTGTCCTTCGATCCGCAGATACTGCGCAGCTACGACCACGACCTGGGCGAGATGCCGCGCCCGCTTTTGGCCATGATCCGCCACCGGCCGGACGTCGTGGTCGTCGCCCGAAGCGCCGGGGACACGGCCGACGCCCTGCGCCTGGCGGGCAAGCATGGCCTGCCGGTCACGCCGCGCGCCCAGGCCTCCTCGGGCTACGGCGGTGCGATCCCCTGCCGGGGCGGCCTGGTGCTCGACCTTTGCAATTGCAACCGGGTCCTTTCCGTGGACGCCGCCAATGCCACCGTGGACGTGGAGCCCGGCGTGGTCTGGGAGGACCTGTCCCGGGCCCTGGCTCCGCATGGCCTGGGCAACCGCGTCTGCCCCACCAGCGCCCCGTCGTCCACGGTGGGCGGCTGGTTCGCCATGGGGGGCGTGGGCATCGGCAGCCTGCGCTACGGGACCATCCGCGACAACGTGCTCGAAATCGACGTGGCCGGCCTCGACGGCGCGGTGCGGACGTTTCGCGGCGAAGCCATGGAACCCTACTCCCAGACCTGCGGCAGCCTCGGGGTCGTCACCCGGCTGCGCCTGGCCTGCCGGAAAGCCGAAACCCTGCTGCCCCTGGCCGCCAGAATGCCCGACGCCCCGGCCGCCGTGCGGTTCCTGGAACTTCTCGAAGCCTGGCCGGACGTCTATTCGGCCAGCCTGCAATCCGCCGGCTACTGCGCCATGCGCGCGGCGGCCGAAGGCCACGCCCCGGCGCTTGCTTCGGGCTTTCTGGTCTCCTTCGCCACGACCGCCAAGGAGACGGCCACGGCCGAGGCGACGCGCCTGGCCGCCCTGTGCGGCGGCGCGCTCCTGGACGACGCCGTGGCCGAGGCGGAATGGAACGGCCGCTACTATCCCATGCGCATCCGCAAGGTCGGCCCGTCGGCCCTGGTCGGGGAATACCTCGTGCCCATGCAGGGCTTCCCCGCCGCCCACGCCGCCCTGACCGCCGCCCTGAAGCGGGACGCCCTGGGCGTCGAGGCCTTCGGGGTACGCGGCGGCGGGCTGGCCGTGCTGGTCTACATCCTCGACGACGCCCGCGCCCTGCTCTACCCGCTGCGCATGGCCAAGGCCATGCTCCCCATGCGCCTGGCCGCCCGCTTCGGCGGTCGGCCCTACGCCACGGGCATGTGGTTTTCCGCTTTGGCCGGGGAGGTCTTCGGCCCGGACAAGCTCGCCCTGGTCCGGCGTTTGAAAGCGCAGCTCGACGCGCGCGGCCTGCTCAATCCCGGCAAGCTCTCCGGCCCAGGCCTGCCGCTTGCGCCCTTCGTGAGCCTTTCCCGCTGCATCCTGGCGGGCACGGCCTGCCTGGGGCCCCTGGCCGCCCTTTTGCCCTCCAAACCCCGCCGCACCTCGTAAGGCCCCCGGAGGCACCATCATGAGCACACAGGCGTTTTCCCCGGTCGCCCCCGACCGTTTCCCGGCCAGCGAGCTGGCCGAGGCCGTGGCGAGCTGCGCGCGGTGCGGCTTCTGCAAGGTCGCCTGCCCCACCTTCCCCTTCGGCGGCGGCTTCGAGACGTTCTCCCCGCGCGCCAAGGTCTATTTCCTCAAGGACTATTTCGAGGGCCGCGACGTGCTCACCCCGGAGTGGGTGGACCGGCTCTACCGCTGCACCACCTGCGAGCGCTGCCAGGCCGTCTGCCAGACGGCCATCCCCCTGGTGCCGCTGTGGGAGGCGGTGCGGGCCGACGTGGTGGCCAGGGGCCTCGGGCCCATGCCCGCCCACAAGAAGCTGCGCGCCCTGGCCGAAGCCCACGGCAATCCCTACGGCGAGCCGGCGGACAAGCAGTCCCAGTGGCTTTTGCCCGAGCACAAGCCCGTGGAAGCGGCCGACATCCTCGTCTTCGGCGGCTGCACCGCCTCCTACCGCATGCCGTCCATGCTCCAGACCGGCGTGACCATCCTCACGCGCCTCGCCATCCCCTACGCCTACGCCGGGGGCCTGGAGAACTGCTGCGCCAGTCCGCTGTTGCGCACGGGCCAGCTCGACGTGGCCGGAGAGCTCATCGGCCGCAACCTGGATCTTTTCGCCCGCACCGGGGCGCGCACCATCGTCACGCCCTGCGGCGGCTGCTCCAAAACCCTCAAGCACGACTACCCGCAGTGGGCGCGAAAGCTCGGCAAGCCCTTCGACGTCACGGTGCGCCATTTCAGCGAAGTCTACGCGGACCTGCTGCGCCAGGGGCGCATCCGGCCGTCCGTTCCGGTGGAGGCGACCGTGACCTTCCACGATCCCTGCCACGTCGGGCGCTCCCAGGGGCTTTTCGACGAGCCCCGGGAGATCCTGGCCGCCATCCCGGGGGTCAAACTCGTGGAAATGCCCCGCTGCCGGGAGTCCTCCCGCTGCTGCGGGGCCGGGGGCGGGGTCAAGGCCAACTACCCGGAGATGGCCGCGGCCATCGCGAAGGACCGGCTGGAGGAGGCCGTGGCCACGGGCGCGGACACCCTCGTGACCATGTGCCCGTTCTGCCAGGGGAGCTTCAGCCAGGCCATCAAGGAAACGGACGCCTCCATCGGGCTTTGCGGCCTGGAGGAACTGCTTCTGGCCTCGTTGCCGGAGGCGCGATGACGCTCGGGACCGTAGGCTGCCTGGCCGCACCGCCGGGCGGCGCGGCGCGCCGGGGGCGCATCCGGGCCGTGTTCGCGCGCTGCGTCCACGCGGCCTGCGACGACTGCTGCCTGACGCTCGGCCAGGCGAGCCTGCCCGCCCACCCCTACTCCATCCTGTGGCGCGGCTTTCCGGGCGGCTGGCGCGTCGGCGAGGAAGTCGCCGTCACGGCCGAAGGGGTCTTCGCCAAGGGCGGGCTCGTCGTCGCGACCGCGGCCCTTGCGCCCTTTTCCCCGCCGACCTCCCGCCGGCCCATGGCCGGGCCGCCGCGCATCCGCCAGGCCCTGGCCGTAAGCGCCGCAGCCGCCCGGGCCATTCCCCGGCGCGGCGGCTTCCACGATCTTCTGCACGACTTTCCGGGGCCTGCTCCCTCGGAAGCGACCGGCCGGCTCTCCGGGGCCATCGACGGCCTGGAGCGCCGGCTTGGCGCGCGTCTGGCCCGGGCGCTGGGCCGTGGGGATTGGGATGATTTCGTCGTGGCGGCCCGGGACCTGGCCGGACTTGGCCAGGGACTCACCCCGGCCGGCGACGATTTCCTGGCCGGCGTGCTGGGGGCGCTTCGCTTCCACGGCGAAAGCTCGGGCGCGCCGATTTTTCCCCGGCTTTCGCTGGCGGACCTGGCCGGGGAGCTGGTCGGGCGCACCACGGCCTTTTCCGGTTTCCTGCTGCGCTGCGCCGCCCGGGGACTCGTGGCCGGACCGGTCGGCGACTGGCTCGCCGCCGTGCACGGCGGCGAGGCGGCCGAGGCCGGCCGGGCCGTGGCCTCCCTGGCCGCGCTCGGTCACTCCAGCGGCCTGGACGCCCTGGCGGGTATGTGGCTGGCGATGCGCACCGTCACCGCCAGCGTCACCGACACGGGGGAACCGACATGGCTCGAGCACTGAACCTGGAGGCGCTGGCGCGGGAGCTTCGCGACTCCGAGGCCTTTCGCAACAAATGCCGCATCCGGCCCATGACCGAGGCCTTCGCCGGGCTCACCCGCGCCAGCGGCATCCGCAACGGCGACGACGCCGCCGCCATCCCGGACGGGGACGGCTGGCTGCTCCTGGCCGCCGAGGGCATCGTCGCCTCCATCGTGCGCCAAAACCCCTACCTGGCCGGGAAATGCGCCGTCCTGGCCAACGTCAACGACATCTACGCCATGGGCGGCCGCCCGGTGGCCATGGTGGACGTCATCGGCACGCCGGACGGCGAAGCCGCCCGGGAAATCTGCCGGGGCATGCGCGAAAACGCCGAACGCTACAAGGTGCCCGTGGTCGGCGGCCACCTGCTGCGCACGACCACGGACGCTTCCGTGGCCCTGGCCATCCTGGGCCGGGCCAGGCGCTGCCTCACCAGCTTCGACGCCAGGCCCGGCGACCATCTCGTGCTCGTGGCCCGCAAAAACGGCCGCTGGCTGGCCGACCTCGGCTTCTGGAACGCCACCCTGCCCGAGGATGACGCCGCCCTCCTGCCCGACCTCGAGCTGCTCCCGGCCTGCGCCGAGGCCGGCCTGGCCGCCGCCGGCAAGGACGTCAGCATGGCCGGCGTTTCCGGCACGGCCCTCATGCTGGCCGAGTCGTCGGGCCTGGGCGTGACCCTCGACCTGGGCCGCCTGGTCCCGCCCGAGGGCGTGCCCCTGGCCCCGTGGCTCCTGGCGTTCATGTCCTACGGCTTCCTTCTGGCCGTTTCGCCCGAAAACCTGGCCGCCCTGACCGCGCTTTTCGCGGCCCGGGGCCTGACCGCCACGCCCATCGGCGACTTTTGCCGGGAGCGCCGGGCCGTGCTTCGCCAGGGGGACCGCCGGGCCGTGCTGTGGGATTTCGAGGCCCGGCCCTTCGTCGGAGGCGGCGCATGAGCGCGCCCCGCCCGGACTGGGGCAACGCCAGCCGCTTCTACCTGCCCAACGAGGACGCGGCCGTGCTGCGAGACGCCCTGGGTCGCCTGGGCAACCGGGCGCGCCGTCCGGTCTTCGTCGGCGGCTCGGGCATGGCGCTGCTCGAGGCGGCCGGCGTGCTGCCGGAACTTGAAGCCGCCACCTTCGTGGACGTCGCCCCCTTCCAGGTCGCGTACTTCAGGCGGCTGCTCGACGCCGTGCGCGCCGCCGGCACGCCCGGGGGACTGCGCGCCTGGTTCGCCGAGGCCGTCTATCCCGAACTGCGCGCCCACTACCTGGCCCGGGGCCGGGACTACCCCTTGCCCCGCGTCCTCGACGCCCTCGAAAACATTTTCGGCATCGACTTCTTCTTCGATGCCGCGGCCCTGGCCCGGGCCAAGGCCGCGGCCGGGCGCACCGCAGTCGTGCAAGGCGACGTCGCCGCCCACCTGGCCGCCTCGACCGGGCACGACTGCATCGTCCTGAGCAACGTCCCCGACTACCTGGACGCCGCCGGCCTCGCCGGGCTTTTCGCCGCCTGCCGCCGCCACCAGGCCCCGGTCTATCTGTTGCTGACCAGCGCCTGCCCGGACCGGGACGCGGCCCGCCTGGCCTGGGAGCGGGCGGAATTCGCCGCGCACCCGGACGCGGCCGCCCTCGACGCGCGCAATCGCGGCCTGGGCTCGCCGACCCTGTGCGCGCCCTGGAACCGGCCCGGAACCATCCATCTCCTCGTCCCGAACGCCCAAAGGAGCGCCTTGCCATGACCCTTTCGCTTCGACTCCCCGTCCGCCCCCTGGGCCGCGCCGCCCTGGCCCTGGCCGCCGCGCTGCTCTTCGCGTCCGTCGCCGCGTTCGCCGCCGGCCCGGCCGCTCCGGAGGCGGACAAGCCCGTGCGCATGGCCTCCCTGCAAAACGACCTGCACCACCTGGCCCTGTGGGTGGCCCTGGACAAGGGGTTCTTCCAGGAAGAAGGCGTGGCCGTGGAAACGGCCGGCATGTTCCGGTCCGGGCCGGAGCTCATGACCGCCTTCGGCGCGGGCGAGCTCGACGCCGCCTATGTCGGCGAAGCGCCGGCGACCATCGCCGCGGTGCGCGGCACGGCCGGGGTCAAGGTGCTGGCCCAGGCCAACACCGAGGGCTCGGCCCTGGTCGGCTCCAAGGCCCTGGCGGCCGGCGAGGTCAGCCATCCGACCCTGGCCATGCCCGGCAACGGCAGCGTCCAGGACTTCCTGCTGCGAAAGGCCCTGCCCAGGCTGGGCCTGGCCCCCGAGGCCGTGGACGTCATCGTGCTCTCCCCGCCGGAAATGCTCTCCGCCCTGCAAGCCGGCCAGATCGACGGCTTCATCGCCTGGGAGCCCTACCCCTCCCGGGCCGTGCTCCAGGGCCTCGGCCAGGTCCTCGCCTCCTCGGCCGACATCTGGACCGGGCACCCCTGCTGCGTGCTGGCCGCCAGCGACGCCCTGGTGCGCCGGCGCCCGCAGGCGGCCCAGGCCCTGCTTCGCGCCCACCGCAAGGCCACGATCTTCATCCACGAGCACCCGGACGAGGCCGTGGCCGTGGCCGTCAGGCACACCGGCATGGACGAGGCCGTGGTCCGGCGGGCTCTTGGCCAGGTGACCTACACCGAGACCCCGAGCGTGGCCGGGGAGGAGGAATACGTGCGTTTCCTCAATACCCTGGGGGTGATCAAGGTCCCGGACGAGGCGGCCTTCACCCGGGAATTCATCGCCGGCCCCCTGCGGGAGGCGGCCGGGCAATGACTCCGCGCGCCCTGGTCCCCGCGCTTGCGGCCCTGGCCGTCTGGCAGGCGGTCTGCCAGGCGGGCCTGGTCGCGCCGGCCATGCTCGCCTCGCCCGTGGCCGTGGGCGCGGCCCTGGGCGAACTGTGGACCCGGGGCATGCCGCCGGGGAAAACCCTGCCCCTGCACGCCTGGCACAGCCTGATCCGCGTGCTGACCGGCACGGGTCTGGCCGTGGCCCTGGGGCTGCCACTGGGGCTGGCCCTCGGGGCCAGCCCGCGTTTTCGCGCCGCCTGCATGCCGCTGGTGGATTTCCTGCGGCCCATTCCGCCTTTGGCCTGGGTGCCCATGGCCATCCTCTGGTTCGGGCTGGGGCTGGCCTCGGCGGCCTTTCTCATCTTCCTCGGGGCGCTTTTCCCGGTGGTGCTGTCCACCTGCGCCGGGGTGCGGGGAGTGGACGCGCTCTACGTGGACGCGGTGCGGGCGCTCGGCGGCGGCAGGGCGGCGGTGTGGGGCAAGGTGCTGCTGCCCGGGGCGCTGCCGTCGGTCCTCACCGGCGTGCGGGTGGGCCTCGGCATCGGCTGGATGACCCTGGTCGCGGCGGAATTCACCGGCGTGCGCGGCGGCTATGGCCTGGGCTACATGATCATGAGCGCCCGGGACCTCCAGCGCACGGACATGGTCATGGCCGGCATGGCGGTCATAGGCCTGATGGGGCTCGGCATGGAGTGGGGCATGAAGCGCCTGGCGGCAAGACTGCTGCGTTGGCAATGACCATGGCCGCGACGCTTAGCATACGCGGTCTCGGCAAGGCCTACCCCGGCAAGGGGAACGGGCCGGAAACGCCCGTGCTCGACGGCATCGACCTGGAGGTCCCGGCCGGCTCCCTCGTCTCCGTGGTGGGGCTCAACGGCTCGGGCAAGACCACCCTGCTGCGGGTCATCGCCGGGCTGGAAGCGCCAAGCCGGGGGAGCATCCGCATCGACGGCCGCCCGCCCGCGCCCGGCGGCCCGGCCGCCGTGGGTCTGGTCAGCCAGGAGCTGGCCCTGCTGCCCTGGCGCACGGTGCGGGGCAACATCGCGCTCGGGCTCGAGCTGCGTCGCCTGCCCGCCGCCCGGCGCGACGCCCTGGCCCGGGAATACGAGGAGGCCTTCGGCCTTTCGCCCGTCAGCGACCGCTTTCCCCGGGAGCTTTCCGGCGGCATGCGCCAGAAGGCGGCCATCGCCCGCACGCTCGTGGCCGGACCCGGCGTGGTGCTCATGGACGAGCCCTTCAGCGCCCTGGACTGCCAGACCAAAAACCGGATGCAGGCCTTCCTCCTCGACGTCTGGGAGCGCCGGCGCGACACCATCGTGTTCGTCACCCACGACATCGAGGAGGCGGTGCTTCTAAGCGACCGCATCGCGGTCATCACGCCCCGGCCGAGCCGGGTGGAGGAAGTGTTGGACGTGGACCTGCCCCGCCCGCGCGTGCGCACCGACGCGGGCGTCAACGCCCTGCGCGCCAGGATCGTCGCGATCCTGCGGCGGTTGTGCCGCGAGGGGCGTTGACCCGGGTCGCCACGGCTCCGTATGGTCGCCTGAAGGGAGTGCCACCGCGGCGGGCAAGGGCATGTCCGCCGCACGTCCGTCAGGCCCGATTCGCCGATGACGCCACGCGCCGAAAGGATGCCGTCGCCATGGCCATACTGGGATTCGTCAACGTCAGAAAGCTCCTTCTGGAACTGGCCCAGCACCACTCCGTGGACGAGGTGCTGCGTATCGCCGTGCAAACGCTCGGCAGCGTGTCCAGCGTCGCCCTGGTCCGGGCCTGGCTCATCGAGCCCGGCGACGTCTGCGCCGCCTGCAAGGACGCCTTCCAGTGCCCGGACAAGAGCCGCTGCCTGCACCTCAAGGCCAGCGCCGGCAGATCCCTGGCCAGCGAGAAGGTCTGGGACTACGTCGAAGGCTCCGCCTTCAGCCGCTTCCCCCTCGGCATCCGCAAGGTGGGACAGATCGCCGCCTCGGGCACGCCCCTGGAGGTGGACGAGATCAACGTTCGCGACAGGTGGCTGGCCGATCCGGGCTGGATCAAGCGCGAGCGGATCGTCGGCTTCGTCGGCCAGCCGCTGATCTGCCGCGACGAGGTGCTCGGGGTGCTGTCGGTCTTCACCCGGTCGCCTCTGGAGCAGGGCACCCTGGAGATGCTGCGCATGGTGGCAGACCATCTGGCCTACGCCATCGCCAACGCCCGGGCCTTCCAGATGGTGGACCAGCTCAAGCAGCAGATCGAGTTGGAAAACGCCTACCTGCGCCAGGAGATCAACGAAGTCCATTCCTTCAAGGGAATCATCGGCAAAAGCGAGGGCATCGAGCGGATCAGGAAGCTCATCCGCATGGTCGGCCCCACCGACGCCAACGTGCTCATCTACGGGGAGTCCGGCACGGGCAAGGAAATGATCGCCCGGGAGATCCACGACCAGAGCGACCGGCGCGACAAGCCCATGATCAAGATCAACTGCTCGGCCATCCCCCGCGAGCTGTTCGAGAGCGAATTCTTCGGCCATGCCCGGGGGGCGTTCACCGGGGCGGTCAAAAACCGCATCGGCTATTTCCAGGCGGCCGACGGCGGCACGCTGTTCCTGGACGAGGTGGGGGAGATTCCGGTCTACCTGCAAAGCAAGCTTTTGCGCGTGCTCCAGGAGGGCGAATACCAGCGCGTGGGCGAGGACGCGGTCCGCCAGGTGGACGTGCGCGTCATCTCGGCCACCAACCGCAACCTGCAAGCGGAAATCCAGTCCGGCCGCTTCCGGGAGGACCTGTATTACCGCCTCCAGGTGTTTCCCGTCGTGGTGCCGAGCCTGCGCGAACGCAAGATGGACGTGGCGCTTCTGGCCGAGCATTTCATCAAGCTGTCGAGCAGGAAGATGAACCGGCCGCGCGTGCGGCTTTCGGACGAGCAGCTGCAACGCCTCGTGGCCTACGACTGGCCGGGCAACATCCGGGAGCTCCAGAACATCGTGGAGCGCATCGTCATCACCGCCCAGCCCGACCAGGTGCTGCTCGAACTCGACCGCGCCCCGGACACGGCCCGGGAGGAAGTCCCGGCCCAGGCGGCCGTGCCCCTTCCCCTGCGCATCCTCACGGAAAACGAACTGCGCGACCTGGAAAAGACCAACATGGAAGAGGCGCTGCGCCAGACCAACTGGCGCATCTACGGCTCGCGCGGGGCGGCCAGGCTTCTTGGCATAAACCCCACCACCCTCATCTCCCGCCTCAAGAAGCTCGGCATCTACCAGCCGCGCGCCCCGGCCGAGGAGATGTAGGCCGGCGGTCCGCCCCGCGCAGGGGAAAAGGCGTCACAGAAGGCCGAGCAGCCGCACGGCCAGGGGCGCGAAGGCCGCGGTCAGCATGCCGGCCAGGATCATGGCCAGTCCGGCCATGGCCCCCTGCCGCTCGCCCTCCATCAGGGCCGTGGCCGTGCCCTGGGCATGGGACACCGTGCCGAGCGCCAGGCCCCGGGCCACGGGATGGCCGATGCCGCTGCGGGTGAGGAGCCACCCGCCGAGCAGGGAGCCCAGGGTGCCCGTGGCCACGACGAAGGCGGCGCTGAGCGCCGGAACCCCGTCGTAGAGGCGGGAAATCTCCACCGCGAAGGGGATGGAGACGCCCTTGGGCAGGATGGAGACCACCACCTCCCGGGGGAGCCCGCCGGCCTTGGCCGTGAGTCCGGCCGAGAACATGGCCAGAAACGCCCCCAGGGCGACGCTGGCCAAAAGGCCCGGCCCGTGGCGGCGCAGGATGTCCCGATGGCGGTAGAGCGGCACGGCCAGGGCGACCGTGGCCGGCCCCAGCGGCGCGGTCATGAGGTCCTTGGCCGGCGCGTAGGCGGCATAGGGAATATCGCAGGCCACGAGCAGCGCGATGACCGCGCCGGCGCTTAAGGCCACGACGTTGAGCAGCGGATGGTTGAAGCGCAGGTACAGGCGACGCACGCCCAGGTAGGCGGCCATGGTCGCTCCGACGCAGCCGGCGAGGAAAAGCAGGCGCTCCATCAGCGCGCCCTGTGCAGGAAAAGGGTGAGAAAGCCCACGGCCAGCAGGGGCAAAAGCGAGCTGACCAGGATGGCGGCCAGAAGCACCGCGCCGTACCTGGCGAAGACCTCGCCCCAGTCCATGAGGCCCACGGCGATGGGCACGAAAAAAAACACCAGATGGCGCAGCAGGAAATCCGCCACGCCCTCCACATGCTCCAGCCGGACCACGCCCAGGCACAGCAGGACGAACAGCACGACCACGCCGAGGACGTTGGCCGGAATGGGCCAGCCGAGCCAGTCCACCAGCCGGGCGCAGCCGAAATACACGCCCCATAAAACGCCGAACTGCCCAAGACTCTTGACGATCCGCCCGGGAAGGCCGGCCCGGGCGATGACCCCACGCAGCATACCACCCCACTTGTCCGTTCGTTTCATTGAAGGGAAGGCCCTGGCCATACCGCCGCCCGCCTCAGCCGGCAAGAGCCCGCGGCCGCAACGACAGGGCGTCGGCGCTGCAATGCCCGAGGCAGGCGCCCCGGCCGTCGCAGCGCGAGGCATCGACGAGGCAGGCGCTGTGCTCCCGAACGGCGAGCAGCCCCCTGGGACAGCTGCCCAGGCACTGGCCGCAGCCCAGGCAGCGCTGCCGGTCCACATGGAGCACATGGCGCGGCGGCGCGGCGGCGGCCTTACCGTCCACGGCCGGCCGCCTCTTCCTTGATCGCCAGGACTTCCTGTTCGAGCCGCCCGACCAGGGTGCAGATCCGGGCGAAATGCTCCTCCAGGCGCGACAGCCGCGCCGCCAGGGCCGGCAGCGAAGCCCCGGCCGGAGCCTGCGCCGGCGACGGTCCCCCCGCCAGACCCGACAAGGCCGCCATGTAGGCCTCCATGTCGAGGAAGGCGTCCCCGACCTCGCTTTGCGACGGCGCGCCCGGTACCGGTTCCTGTCCGGCCCGGGGCGAGGGTTGGCCGGGTTGCGCCTGATTCTCGCGGTCGATGTCCGGCATGGTTCACGCTCCTTGGGTTTCAGGGTTGGGGGCGATGGGAAAATCCGCCTGTTCGGACAGAAAGCGCAGGATGTCCGCCACGGTGCGGGCCCGCAGCGCCTCGTCGCCGCCGCCGGCGTGGCCGCCCCGGGTCAGGAAGGCCTCGCGGCGGCGGTAGAAGGCGTCCAGGGGCAGCCGGTGGCCGGACAGGGGCTCGACGAGGCCGCCCGCGTCGTCCACGAAGAAGCGGCAGCGGGAATAGTTCTCGACGTCCGGCAGCCATACGGGCGGCCCGGGGCGCTCCCAGGCATGGTGCGCCTCGGCATAGACCGCCAGGGAGACGTCGGCGCGCCCGGCGGCGCGCAGCCGCAGGACATAGTCCCGGGCCGGGGCCAGACCGGCGTAGTCGTCCCGGCCGGCGAGCAGGACGAGCACGGGGCCGGGTTCGGTGCGGGCGTCGCGCTGCTGCAGATGGGCCGGCGGGCACAGGGCGACACGGGCGGCGAAATCCGGCCGGCGGCGGGAGAACCAGGCCCGGCGGACGCACAGGGCCGTGCCCAGGGCGGCCAGGCCGCCCTTGGAGACGCCCATGACCGCGACGCGCCGGGGATCGATGCGGCCGTCGGCGGCCAGGACGTCGTAGGCGGCGTAGGCGTCGCCCTCCATGGCCGCTTCGGGCAGGCGGCTCTGGTCGGTCATGGTCTCGGCGATGCCGCGCGGCCCGAAGCTGTCCACCACCAGGGCGGCCAGGCCACGAGAGGCGAAGCTGCGGGCGTAGAAGCGCTCGCGCACGTCGCAGACCCCGGCGCTGCTGGAAAGGATGACCACGGCCGGCAGGGGGCCCCTGGCCCGGGACGGCAGGTATAGCTCGCCGCGCACCCCGGGCGTGGCGACAAGCTCCGTCACGGCGCGCCGTCCCCGTCCACGCGCAACAGCGCCGCGCCCCAGGTGAATCCCGCGCCGAAGGCGGCGAGCAGCACCCGCTGCCCGGGCCGAAACCGGCCCTGGGCCCGGGCCTCGGCCATGGCCAGGGGGATCGAGGCGGCCGAGGTGTTGCCGCAGTGCCCGAGCGTCACCACGGTCCGCTCCGGGCCAAGGCCGATCCGCTCGCCCACGGCCTCGATGATGCGCCCGTTGGCCTGGTGCGGCACGAACACGTCGACGTCGTCCGGCGACAGCCCGTTTCGGGCCAGAAGCGCCAGGCAGGCCTCGCTCATGCGGCCCACGGCATGGCGGAAGACCTCGCGGCCCTGCATCTTGAGGAAGTAGGCCTCGCCCACGGGGCTGTCCGGCGAGGCGTAGGCGGCCCGGCTGCCGCCGCCGTCGGCGGTCAAAAGCGCGCCGTGGGTCCCATCGGAAGAAAGCAGGATGTCCGTCACGGCCAGGCCGCCGCCCTCGCCGGCCCCGAGCACGGCCGCCCCGGCGCCGTCGCCGAAGATGACGTTGACGTTGCGGTCCCCGGGGGCGCAAAGCCGCGACATGGCCTCGGCCGCGACCAGCAGCACGCGCGCCTGCGGCTCCAGGCGCAGTATGCCGGCGGCCAGGTACAGGCCATAGAGGAAGCCCGAGCAGGCCACGTTGAAATCCATGGCCGCCAGGCCCGACAGGCCGAGCTTGCGGGCCAGGGTGCAGGCGGTGTTGGGCACGAGCCCGTCCGGGGCGCAACTGGCCACCAGCAGATGGGTGACGGCCCCGGGCGCGAGGCCGCTGTCGGCCAGCGCCGCCCGGGCGGCGGCCAGGCCCATGTCCGAGGTGTCGAGGCCCGCGGGCAGGATGCGCCGCTCATGAATGCCCGTGCGCGAGGCGATCCACTCCGGCGTCACCCCGAACCGGCCGGCCAGTTCCTCGTTGGTCAGCACGCCCTCGGGCAGATGCCCGCCCAGGCCCAGGAGGCGGCACAGGGTCTCCTGCCTGGGGCTCGGCCCCACTCCCACGTTCCCGATTCCCGTCCGGCAACTGTCGTAATTCATGCGGCACGCTTCCCGTCGGCTTTCTCGCCCTCCCGGAAAACGCGGCGCAAACCGTTCGCCGCCACGCTCCGGGACGATGTCCCTGAAGCAAACATGGGGCCGATTCGGTCGGATTGTTGCACGGGGAAACGCAACTCCCTCAAGCGCGGCTGGAAAATTCCGCCGATTCCCTGGCGCGGACGGCCGCCCGCGAGGCGAACCGATACGGCGCCCGGTCGGGTGAAGCGAAATTTCGTCGTTTTCAGTGAGACATCGCGCCGTTTTCCACGAGATTCCGCTGCAACGGCCGGCTCACCGCCCCGTTTCGGTCTCCACCTGCCGCAAATAGGCCGTCATTTTACAAAAACAGAAAAAGATTCCGACGGCACGGCGCTTGCTTTTTCAAGAAAAGTTTCGGCATTCAAACCTCTTACCAAGGAGTTCCCCATGCCCATGGTATCCATTCCGCCCATCGCCATCGGTGACGAAATCGTCAATCACGGCCCCAAAGTCTACGAGGACATCAAGGCCAATCCCGGCGAAAAGGCGCTGATCTGCATGCATACCGTGCCCTTCGAAGGGTCTGTGGGCCTGATCAACATGCTCACCGCCACCCGCCTGGTGCGCAAGGGCTACGAAGTGACCTTCCTGCTCTACGGCCCGGGCGTGCTCATGGCCTCGGCCACGCGCGGCTTTCCCAAGGTCGGCGACGAGGGCTTCGCCGGCAACCTGGCCTACAACAAGCAGCTCACCACCATCATGAACGAGGGCGGCAAGGTCGTGGCCTGCCGCTTCGCCATGTCCGCCCTGTACGGCATGCGCGAGACCGACCTGCTCGCCGGCGTCCAGGCCATCCATCCCCTGGACGTGCTGGACTGCATCCTCATGCACCAGCGCGCCGGCGCCCTGATCCTGTCCACCTGGACCGTCTAGGGTCGCGTCCCGAGGGAGGCGAGCGGACGGCGTCGCGGCAGATACGGACGTATTCCCGGCGACGCGACAGGCGGCAATCGCCGCATGGCCCCATTTCCGCAACGAGGAGACACGAATGGAACGTTTCAACCACGGCGACAAGGTCAAGCGCAAGGTCTTCGACGTCCACAACCACATCGGCTTCATGGACGGCTTCAAGTACTACGGCCTGCCCGAGCCGGTGAACCCCACGGTCTACTGCGACAACGACCGCGCGGCCAAGATCGCGATCATGGACGGCCTGGGCGTGGACCGCGCCATCGTCATGTCCAACTACGGCATCCCCGATGCTTCCCAGCCCTTCGGCCTCAACCCGGTGGTGCTCGACGCCTGCGGCCACCCGGACAAGCGCATCCTCGGCGGCGTCTGGTTCTCGCCCTCGATCAAGATGAAGGAAGCCAACGAGGCGGCCATGAAGCTGGCCGGCGAGCCGGGCATCAAGGTGCTCAAGGCCACCTGCCTGCTCGGCGGCACCTGGAATCCCGAGGAATGGGACGAGGACACCAAGAAGATGTGGGAAGGCATCATCGACGTCTGCGAAAGCCACGACCACGTCTTCCACCTGCACACCAGCCCCGGCGGCGGCTCCGACGTCGGCAACGCCATCAAGTTCGTCAAGGCCTTCGGCAAGCGGGTCAAGGTCCACGTGGTGCACTGCGGCGGCGGCGTGTCCGGCCACATCAAGTTCATCCCCGAGTTCCTGAAGTTCATCAAGGAAGGCTACAAGGTCTATACCGACACGTCCTGGTCGGTGGGCTTTTGCAACCGCTACCTGTTCGACGAGATCGAAAAGCAGGGCATCGGCGACGACCGCGTCATGTTCAGCTCCGACGAGCCCTGGAGCGACTTCTGGAGCGAATACTACAAGTTCGAGGGCCTGGGCATTTCCGAGGAGATGAAGAACAAAATCTTCTGGGAAAACGCCGAGAAGCTCTACGGCGTCTAGCCTGGCCTCGCCCAAGGAATGCGACGGCGTTTCCTCAGGCCCGACGACCGTGCGAGTCCGTCGTCCGTGGAATGCGCGCGGACGTGTTTCGCGGGTGCGACAAAAGCCGCGCACCCCCTCCGGGAAGCGTCGCCGGCCCAGGCGGCGCTTCCCGCCAACGGCCCGGGCCGGACGGACGAGCCGGCCGGGCCATAACCGACAAAACGGACGCCACGCCATGACCATGACGCTCGCCGACTACGTGGCCCTGCAAAGTTACGGGGCCAGAATCATGGATCGCGGGGCCGTGCGCCGGGGCGGGGCCGGCCCGGCCGACGCCGGGGCCTACGTCATCGACGGCCACCCGGTGATGATCCCGGCCCTGAGCCGCGCCGCACAGGCTTCGGATTACGCCTTCGTCCCGGACGGCGACGCGCTGCGCCTCGAACGCGACGGCCGGGCCCTGTGCCGGGCCCGGGCGGTGCCCACGCCCCGCTTCTACGCCGGCCAAACGGCCGACGGCGTGCCCTACGCCAAGATCGCCCGGCTCCACGGCCAGGACTGCCTGGCCTCCACCGTCATCCAGGAATGCGCGCGCTACAACAGCCGCCGCACCCGCTGCCGGTTCTGCGCCATCGGCGCGTCGCTGGACCGCGACGCCACCATTCACACCAAGACGCCCGAACAACTGGCCGAGGTGGCCCTGGCCGCCCGGGACCTCGACGGCGTGCGCCACGTGACGCTCACGGCCGGCACCACGTCCTGCCCGGACGACGGCGCGCTCTACCTCGGCCGGTGCGCCGCGGCCGTGGCCGCCGCCACTGGCCTACCCGTGGAGATCCAGTTCGAGCCGCTTCGCGACCCGGGGCTCTACGCCCGGCTGCGAGCCATGGGCGCAACCGACGTCGGCATCCACGTGGAGAGCTTCGATCCGGCCGTGCGCCGGCGCATGACGCCGGGCAAGGCCGACGTGGACCTGGAAGCCTATTTTACGGCCTTCGCCCGGGCCGTGGCCGTGTTCGGACGCAACAAGGTCAGCACCTACGTGATCCTGGGGCTCGGCGAAGACGAGACCCTGACGCTCGACGGCTGCCGGCGGGCGGCGGCGCTCGGCGTCTATCCGGTGGTGGTGCCCCTGCGGCCCCTGCTCGACTCCTGCCTGGCCGAAGCCAAGTCCGTGGACCCGGCCTACCTGGGGCGCATGTACCGGGCCATCGGCACGATGCTGCGGGACCAGGGCCTCTCGGCCGAGGCGAGTTCGGCCGGCTGCGTGCGCTGCCGGGCCTGTTCCCTGCTCCAGTTCACCGAAAGCGCCCCGGTCCTGCCCGAGACCGTGGCCGACGCCGGGGCCGTAACCCTTCGGCTGGCCCAAAGCCCGGAGGAGATCGAGGAATACCTGCGGGTGCGCCACGAGGTGTTCGTCTCGGAGCAGGGCATCTTCCCGACCAGCGACCGCGACGCCCACGACGACGGGGCGCTGCCCGTCATCGCCCTGGTGGCGGGCAAGGTGGCCGGGGTGGTGCGCTGCTACCGGCACCGGGGCGGCGTGTGGTACGGCGGAAGGCTGGCCGTGCGGCCGGAATTTCGCACCGGCGTCAACATCGGGGCCCTGCTCGTGCGAAAGGCCGTGGACCTCATGCGGGCAAGGCCCGACGTGCGCCGCTTCCTGGCCACGGTGCAATGGCAAAACGTCCGCTTCTTTCAGCGGCTGCACTGGTCGCGGCTGGGCAAGCCCTTCCTGCTGCAAGGCAGGAAGCACCAGCTCATGGAAAAAAACCTGCGCCGGGAGGAGCCGTGATCGTCACCGCCGAAAGCCTGAGCGAAACGGCCTTCACCCTGCGTTCGGACCTGCACGACCTGGTCTCGGACCAGTCGCCGGACTACGGCGGCCAGGGGCTCGGCCCCATGCCGAGCGAGCTGCTCCTGTGGTCCGTGGCCGCCTGCTTCGGCCAGTCCATCCGCTACGTGGCCGCCAGGCGGCGGCAGTCCGTCGCGGACCTGTCTCTGGAGGTCTGCGGAACGAAAGACCCCGAACGGTTCCGCTTCGGCGAGATCGTCGTCACGGTACGGTGTTCCCTGGACGCGAAGGCGCTCGAGCAGATCATCCGGCAGGCAAAAAACTACTGCTTCGTCACCAACAGCCTGGACGTGCCGGTACGGGTCGAGACGGCGTCCGAGGGACGGGAGACGGCCTGAAGGAAGAAGACTTTCGGCCGACGCCGGACCTTGGCCGAAGAGGCGGCCCGGCGATCCTATGGCCCTTAACGCAGCAAGCCGCGTCGCGGGATGGTGCGCTCCCGCGACGCGGCTCGATGTTGTTCCAGCGATCCGATGCCGGTCAGGCTACTTCTTGAGCGCCTTCCATTCGTCGATGACCTGTTTGCAGGCCGGGGTGGCCTTTTCCAGGTTCTCCGGCTGGGCCACGCAGCCGCGTCTGCCGCCGCCGCCCATCTTCACTTCGGCGCAGGGACCGCCCGGCGCGATCAAAGCGGCGCATTCCTTTTCGAACTTCGCCCTGTTCGCCAGATCGGCGGCATCTTCGGCGGCGAACGCACTGCCAGCGCACAGCAACAACGAAACCAGGAGCAGCACAATCCTCATTTCCTTACCTCCGGACCTTGTTGAAGTTCACGGGGCGTCGAACCACTCACGCGATGTACCGTTACAGGCCAAAGTCATCTGTTGGAGGGACGGACTTGCACGCAAGTTCAAAAAAGCACATTTACATGACATTGTCTACACCAAAAAACGGCCGCACAACCCACCGCGCTGTCGTTTTCTGAAGAAAGAACGGTCCCGGGCAGGGGGTTTGTAAAGAGGCGTCGGCGCTTCGGCCGGTCGCTGCCCCGAGACCCGGCGCTGGCCGGCGCGAAACGCGGCAGCGGCAAGCGACCTCATCGAGGCCTGCGCCGGGCTTTTCCCGCCGACAAAGGCGTCCGGCGTCTTCCGCAGCCGGCCCGAAGCGTTCGCTGCGAACACCCGGGCGAGAATCAGGCACGAATCAGAGGGGATCGTGTCTTTCGCCCAGCCCCGGACGCGCGTATGGGAGACGAGGCTGGCGACCGGCCCGGAAAAAACCGACCGCTCCTCCGGGCCGTCCGCGCCGCACGAGCCCTTCGACCTTCCACAGGCCGTTCCCGACGGATCGCCGCCGGGGGTTCAGGCCGGCCCGACACCCATGAAAAGACGGATGCGTACCATGCTGCTGTGCTTTCTGTTCCTCGCCGCCCTGGGCGCGACGGGCGCCGTCGTCCTGCTGCGGCAACCGGAATTCGGCGCGCTCCCCGAAGGCGCGCGCCTCGAGGCCGTCCGACGCTCGCCCCACTATGCCGACGGGCGATTCGCCAACCTGATCCCCACGCGATCCTTCTCCAAGGACGGCAACCTGCTCTCCACCCTCGTGAAGAACTTTCTCCTCGAAAAGAAGCGCACCAGGCCGTCCAGGCCGCTGCCGGCGGTCAAAACGGATTTCGCCGGTCTGGCGGCCGCCGGCGACGTCCTCGTGTGGCTGGGGCATTCCTCGTATTACCTCCAACTCGACGGCAAACGCATCCTGATCGACCCAGTGCTGAGCGACCATGCCTCGCCGTTGGGCGGCATCAACACCGCCTTCCCCGCCGCCGTGCGCTTCACCGTCGCGGACCTGCCCGTCATCGACTGCCTGCTCGTCTCCCACGACCACTGGGATCATCTGGACTACCCGACGGTGGCGGCCCTCAGGGACAAGGTGCGCGACATCGTGTGCCCCCTGGGCCTCGGCGCCTATTTCGCCTATTGGGGCTACCCCGAGGAGCGCATCCACGAGGCGGACTGGTTCGAATCCGTCGCCCTGGCAGGCGATCTCGCCGTCCATGTGCTGCCGGCCCGGCACTTCTCCGGGCGCTTGCTGCGAAGAAACAAGACCCTTTGGGCGGGATTCGCCCTGACCACGCCCCGGCAGCGCGTCTTTTTCAGCGGGGACAGCGGCTACGGGCCGCATTTCGCCGACATCGGCGGGCGTTTCGGCGGATTCGACGCGGTCATGCTGGATTGCGGCCAATACGACCGCCAGTGGGCCTTCATGCACATGACGCCGGAAGAAGCCGCCCAGGCGGCCGAAGACCTCGGGGCCCGCGCGCTCTTCCCCGCCCATGTGGGCAAGTTCTCCATCGCCTTCCACCCCTGGGACGAACCCCTCGAGCGCATCGCCGTGGCAAGCCGGGGGAGGTCCTACCGGCTGCTGACGCCGATGATCGGGGAGGCGGCCAGGCTGGACGACGCCGCAGGCGCGTACGCCCAATGGTGGAAAGGCGTGGACGAGGGCGCAAACGTGGCCGCGCGCGGCTTCTGACGCCTCGCCGTGGGCCGGGCTGGACGCGGTTTTGTGTCGAGCGGTCGGTGGAGGGCACGGCAGGGAAAGGCAGCTTTTCTAATGTGGCCTTGCTCGGGTGTCGAAGCCGTAGCCGCAAACCCCGCCGCACCGGGCCACGTCATCGATATCCTTCTGGTCGAGGGGAAACAGACGGCAGGCCTTGGGCCGGCATTTGCCGTACACGCGGCACAAATGGTCCCGGGTCAGCATCGGGCAAACGATGGTGAAGTGGCAGCATGTCCCGCACTGGTGGCAGTCCCCCTGGCGGTCGCGCAGTTGCCGAGCCACGTAGCCCTTGCGGAAGTGGACCGCGAAAAGTCGCCTGACCTTACCGATGAAGATATGTGATTCGTGTTTGATCGTTGCCATGATCGTTCCTCGAAATTCAAACAAATTTCCCTGCCACCTAACACGGGATTGCCGCCACTTTCCATCCCTGCGGGCCTGGGCTATTTTCACCTCAATGCATTTGTGGGGAGTCAGGCAAAATGAGAAATGGCGTGGGGCCTGGATCGGGTAGGCTCAACGTGGGCTAAACACAGGCCGGACGTGGGCTTCCGGGCGTCGGCCAGGCGCGCGGGGCGGGCGGAAGGCAAGATGAGAAATCGGGCTGAAATGGGGGTGAAAATATCAACCAAAATGAGAGAACGGGGGGGTTTGAGTCTTCTCACTTTGCTTGCAACGATTTCTCATTTTGGTTGAGCGCTCACAGCATTCCCCATCATTTTCAAAGTGGGGAGAGAGTGGGGAGAAAAACATGAGGCAAAAAGAAAAAAGGGCCAGCTTTGCAGCTAACCCTTTGATTTCTGTGGTGCCGAGGGACAGAATTGAACTGCCGACACGGGGATTTTCAGTCCCCTGCTCTACCGACTGAGCTACCTCGGCGCGGCGAGAGACGGTATTTATACCACGCCCTTGGGCTTGGCAACCTTTTTTTTGGAGTTTCCCATGCCACGAAGCGATTTCGTTTTTTCCCTTCTCGGGTTATCCTTTTATCTCTTCGTCCTGTTCTACCTTTAGGAGACCCCACATGTCCGAACTCGACGCCTTTCTCGCCGACTGGCAAGACGACCCAAACGGGGTCAAGGCCGCCTTCATGCGCCTCAGGTCCGCCCTGGAAAGCCTGAACGAAGCCACCGTCTCCTTCGTGCCCAGGCCGCCCGCGACCTACAGCCTGCGCGCCGAACCGCCCCGCGGCCGCCCCGTCATCGCCATGGTCGACGTGGCCAGCCTCGACGGCGAACGCTTCCTGTCCGTATGCTTTTACGCCGACACCATCACCGACCCCGAGGAGCGCGGCGACCTGATCCCCGACGGCCTGCTCTCCAAGGACGGCTACTGCTTCGACCTCGAATCCGGCGACGACGACAGCGTCAGTTATGTCGAAGCCCGCATCTTCGAGGCCGCCGCCTCGTTTTCCCTCTCGGAAGACGACTCCTGCGCCGAAGTCGACGACAACGACTAGGCCCCAGCGCCCGCACCCCCGGCAACGCCGTTTCGGTTCAAGGGAAGACTGATCGTTCAGGCGTCATGTCCCCGGCCTCCGTCCGGACGGAAGCCGGGGACATGACGTCAGCCGGGCTGGTAGAAACTCCCCGTGCCCAGGCCGTCCTCCAGGACGAAGGCGTCGGGCAGATGGCTGGCCGAGAGCCCCTTTCCCGTCGCGACCACGGCAACAACGTCGAACCGGCACGGCCGGTCCCACAGGTCCCGCTCGGACAGAAAGGCCGCCGCCGCCCGCACGAGCCGGCCGCGCTTGGACGCGGTCACGGCCTGGTCCGGCCGGGCCAGGCTCCCCGACCGGCGCGTCTTCACCTCCACGAACACCACCGTGTCCCCGTCCCGGCAGACGAGATCCACCTCGCCGCCGCGCGTGCGAAAGTTGCGCGCCAGCACGGCGTAGCCCTTGCCGGCAAGCAAGGCCTCGGCCGCCGCCTCGCCCGCGCGGCCCAATGCCAAGTGGGGCGCGGCAGGCATCAGGAAGACGCCTCCGGCGGCCAGGAGGGGCTTTGCCCCTCCTGGCCCTCCCCACCGGGGGGGATCATCCCCCCCGGACCCCCTGGAAGGGGGGAGGACAGGGGTGAAAGGGAAACGATGGGCATGGGGGGTCAGATGCCGGGCAGGCCGAGCTGACGCGAGGTTTCGGGCAGCACGCCGCGAAAGGTCAGGCGGTGCAGGCGGCACGGCCCCAGGCGGCGCAGGGCCTCGAGATGGGCGGCCGCGCCGTAGCCCTTGTGGCCGGCGAAGCCGTAGCCCGGATATTGGCGGTCGAACACGGTCATGAGCCGGTCGCGGCAGGTCTTGGCCAGGATCGAGGCGGCGGAGATGGCCGGCACGCTGGCGTCGCCGCCGACGATGGCCCGCTGGCGCGGCGAGGCGGTCAGGATGACCAGATGGCCGGCCGGGATGCACTTGTTGCCGTCGACGGCCAACGCCGTGGGCATGAGCCCCATGGCCCGCACGGCCCGGGCCATGGCCGCGAAGGTGGCCTGGAGGATGTTGATGCGGTCGATCTCCGTCGGCCAAGCCATACCCACGCCCCAGGCCACGGCCTGCGCCTTGATGGCCGGGGCCAGGGTCTCGCGCCGGGCGGCGGAGAGCTTTTTGGAATCGGTCAGGTACGGCAGGTCGTAGTCCCGGGGCAGGATCACCGCCCCGGCCACCACCGGCCCGGCCAGGCAGCCGCGGCCGGCCTCGTCCACGCCGGCCGCGAGCGCGACGTCGGTCACGGACATGGCAAAAGACGACCGCGCCTGCCCGCTTCCCTTGGGGGAAACGGGCAGGCGGCGGCCGGGAAAAGGGGTCCGAAGCGGGCCACGGCGAAGCGCCGGGGGCCTAGGATTCCCAGGCGGTCTTGGTCTTGATGCGGGCGGCCTTGCCCCGGAGGCTGCGCAGGTAGTACAGCCGGCTGCGGCGCACCTTGCCCTGGGAGACCACTTCCACGCGCTCGATGAACGGCGAATGCATGGGGAACACGCGCTCCACGCCCACGCCGTCGGACACCTTGCGCACGGTGAAGGTGGAGTCCACCCCGCCCTTGCGCAGCCGCAGCACCGCGCCCTGGAACACCTGGATGCGCTCTTTCTCGCCCTCGATGATGCGCAGGTGCACCTTGACGGTGTCGCCGGGGCGGAAGGCCGGCATGTCCAGGCGCATCTGCTCCTGCTCGATCTGCTTGATCACGTTCATGACGCTTTCTCCTCAGGTAAGGCCGCCGGACGCGCGCGTCCCGTGGGGCCTTGGAATGTCGTTGTCGTCGCCGGCCGCCCCTAGAGGGCATCGCCGAGCAGCCTGTCGGTGAGAATGCCGGCCGCGGCCCGCACCGAGAGGTGGTTGTAGTCCGAAAACGGCCGCAGCGGCGGCAATATCCCGTCCGCCCGCTCGAGCACCGCGTCCGCCAGCCCGTGCCCGGTCCCCAGGACCACGAGCGTCGGCCGCGAACAGATAAGCTCCCGCGCCGCGGCGAAGGACAGGGTGGCCGGCCCCTTGGCGCTGGTGGCCCCCAGCGCCGGCCGGCGGCCGTGGTCGGCCGCGACCGCGTCCAGGGCCGCATCCAGCCCCTCGTGCAGCCGCACCAGGGACAAGGCCTCGGTCCGGTCGGGATTGGCGGCCAATCCCGGCCCTTCCCGCCAATGGCCCACGATGCGCGCGGCCAGGGCCAGTTGGTCCCGAAGCGGCGACACCACCTCGAACCCGCCCAAGCCATAGGTACGGGAAACGCGCGCTATATCGTGAACGTCAAGGTTTGTCAAAGACACCGTGCCGACTTTCCCGTCCTTGAGCACCACCGGCCCGTGCACGAGGCCGAGGTGCATGTTGCGCCCGGCCCGGGCCCGGGGCAGGCGGCGCAGGCGGGCCGCTTCCTCGCGCGTGATGGTCGCGGCGTCGAAGAGGTCCGGCCGCCGGGCCAGGGTCGTCTCCAGGGAGCGCTCGCGCCGCCAGGCGGCGATGGCGGCGTGGTTGCCGCTCAGCAGTTCCGTGGGCACGGCCAGGCCCTCGAAGACCTCCGGCCGGGTGTAGTGGGGGTATTCGAGCAGCCCGGCGGAAAAGCTCTCCTCCTCGGCCGAGGCGTCCTTGCCCATGAAGCCCGGGGCCAGGCGGGAGACGGCCTCCATGAGGCAGGCGGCGGCCGATTCGCCGCCCGAGAGCACGAAATCGCCCACGGAAACGGGCGTGATGTCGAAGAGATCGAACAGCCGGGCGTCGATGCCCTCGTAGCGGCCGCAGAGAAGCGTGAGCGCCTCCTCCCCGGCCAGCTCGGCGGCGAATCGCTGGGTCAGCGGCCGCCCGGCCGGCGAGAGCATGAGCAGTCGGCCCGGGCGTTCGAGGGAGCGCAGAGCGGAAACAAGCGTCGGCAGGCCCATGACCATGCCCGGGCCGCCGCCGTAGGGGCGGTCGTCCACGGTGTGGTGCCTGTCCGTGGCGAAATCCCGAGGATTGACGCGGTCAACGGACACCACGCCCGCCTCCACCGCCTTGGCCATGAGCCCGCAGGACAGGAAGGAATCGAAAAATTCCGGGAAAATGGTCAGGACCGTGAAGTGCACGGGAACGTTGCCTCCGCCGCCGGAAACGCGACCGGCGATGCATGCCCGATAATCCCTCGCGGCGCAAGGGCGCGCCGGCGCGGCGCGGGGAAAGCCGGGCCGGCAGCCCTGCGCGCGCTCCGGGCCGGCCCGGTTCACAAGCCGAGCCACAGCGCCAGGGAACGATTGACCTGGACCATCACGGCATCGTCGAGCCTGCCGATCACATCGCGCAGCCGGTCCCGCCGCACGGCCGAGATCTTGTCGATCATGACCTGCGAGGCCGTTTCCAGCCCGTTTTCAGGCGACGGGTCCACACTGATCCGAAAAAGCGGCGCATCGACCAGGTGCGAGGACAGCGGGCACACGACCACGCTCGCGTGGGTCGCGTTCACCTGGTCGTGCTGGATCACCACGGCCGGCTGCATCTTTCCGTAGTCCCCGGACATGGACACGACGACCAAATCGCCGCGTTTCACGCGTCATCCCAGGCGCGGACGTCGTCCAGGAAGGCCATGACCTCCCCTTCCTCAGGAGCGCGGCTGGCCAGGACGGACTGCCGGGCAAGCTCCCGCGAAATCGCCGGGGAACGCGTATCGGGCACCCATATCTGAACGGAGCGCAGTCCCTTCAGCTTCATCTTGCAGCGGTATTGCCGCATCTTCTGGCTTGGCGTGAGCGGATCGGATTGCATGGCGAAGCCTCCGCGAAGTAACGTAGTTACCTCTCCCCGGCCTGTCAAGCCGGCCCACACGCGCGATGCTACCGCAGGTAGGCCGGCAGGCCGAAGTCGGCGCAGGGGATGGGGCTGGCCCGGGCGACCAGGTCGGCCACGACGCCGATGTCCAGGTCGTATTCCTCGAAGTAGCCGTCGGCGTTGTAGGCTTGCGCCTTGGACGCGATGAAGTCCACTTTGCCGTCCGGCGTCACGGCCAGATCGACGATGAGAAAGCTCCGGGCCGCCCGGGCCAGGCCCGCCGCCAGGGGCGGACAGCCGGCCGACGCCCGGGCCGGGTCGTATTCGGCGGCCAGCCGGACCACGGTCCGGCCGTCCACGCCGGCGAAGGATTCCCAGGTGGCGGTCCTTATGCCGGGAGACAGGGCGATCAGCCGGCCAAGGGGCAGGGAGCTCCCGCCCATGGGCCGCCAGTTGCGGGCCGCGACCTCGGCCTTGGGGGCGAAGCAGCCGGAAAGGGCCAGGGCCGTCGCCAGAACAGCCAGCAGCATCCCGCGCATGCGCCCTCCTCCTTGCCGCCCGATCCCCGGGGCGGACGTTCCCGCTTCGCCTTTACGCCGGGCCCGCGCACGCGTATCCCGAACGCTCCGGGAAACGCCAACCGCCACGGAGGCCGGCCATGTTCATCCCCCCGCTTTTTCGCGAGGAGCGCCTGGAAGTCCTTCACGCCCTGCTCCGCGCCCATCCCCTGGGGACCCTCGTCACCCACGGCGAAGAGGGCCTTCGCGCCGACCTCGCGCCCTTCCTGCTGGCCGAGGACGGCGGCAAGGGCGTGCTGCGCGCCCACCTGTCCAGGGCCCACGACCGGCTCGACGCCCTTCGCGCCGGCGGCGAGGCGCTGGTGCTCTTCCAGGGGCCGCAGGCCTACGTCACCCCGTCCTGGTACACGTCCAAGGCCGTGGACGGCAAGGTCGCGCCGACCTGGAACTACGTCGCGGTCGAGGTCCGGGGCACGCCCCGCCTGGTCGAGGACCGGGACTGGCTGCGCGCCCAACTCGACGCCCTGACCGCGCTCCAGGAGGCCTCCCGGGCCGCGCCCTGGGGCCTGGGCGACGCGCCGCCCTCCTTCGTAGAGGCGCAGCTCGCCAAGATCGTGGGCCTGGAGATCCCCATCCGCGCCATCACAGGCAAATGGAAGGTCAGCCAGAACCGGACCGAGGCCGACAGGCAGGGCGTGGCCCAAGGCCTGCGCCACGACCGCGCCGACGAGGCCATGGCCCGGCTGGTCGAAGGAGAACGCGAGGGCGCGCCCTCGAAAAACGACCACCCTTTGAAGGCAATAAACTGATATTATTATTTTTCCGACTACGAGGCGAGGCGGTCTCGAAGATAGCGCCGTCGCCCGGCCGGCTTTGGCGGCGCGTCGGCCGGCCGGTCCGAGGGGCGGAACACGAGTCGGCGCACAGGCCGGTCCGCCGGGGGGCGAAACGGCGGGCGGCGCTTACGCCGGCGGGCGCACTTCCACGCGGTTGCGGCCGGCGCTCTTGGCCTGGTAGAGGGCCGCGTCCGAGGCGGCGAGCAGGGCTTCGGGCTCGATGTCCATGTTGGGCACCACGCCCGAGACGCCGATGCTGACGGTGACCACGTCGGCGACCGTGGAACTGGCGTGTTCGATGCCGGCGGCGCGCAGGTTGGCGCGGATGTTCCCGGCGATGGACAGCGCCCCGGCCAGGTCCGTGCCCGGCAGCAGGGCCACGAACTCCTCGCCGCCGTAGCGGGCCACGAAATCGCCGGGCCGCTTGAGCGCGGCCTCGATGCACTCGGCCACCTGCCGCAGGCACATGTCGCCCTGCAGATGCCCGTAGGTGTCGTTGAAATCCTTGAAGCAGTCGATGTCGATCATGAGCGAGGACAGCGGCGTGCCCTCGCGGCGCGAGCGCAGCCATTCCTTGCGGAAGACGTCCTCGAAGCAGCGGCGATTGGCCACGCCCGTCAGGCCGTCCTGGTTGGAGAGCTGCTCGAACTTGCGGGTCAGCGACTCGAGCTCCCGCTCGCGCGCCTTGCGTTGGTCCATCTCTTCCTTGAGCTTGAGCGCCGAGCGGACCCGGGCCCGCAGCTCCATGCTGTTGACCGGCTTGGCCAGAAAATCCATGGCCCCGGCCTCGAAAGCGCGCTCGAGGCTGGCCGCGTCGTCCTTGACCGTGACGATGATGACCGGGATGTCGCGAAGCCTTGTGTCGGCCTTGATCAGCCGCGTGGCGTCGATGCCGTCCATGTCGGGCATGACCACGTCCATGAGGACCAGATCCACGTCCGGGGCGTCGTACTGCCGGCAGCGATCGTCGAGCAGCGAAAGGGCCTCGCCGGCGGAACCGGCGCTCAAGGGCTCGACGTACCCGGCCCCCTTGAGGATGGTGGAGAGCAGCAGACGTGAGGAGTCGGAGTCGTCCACAATAAGGATGTTCATGCCGATCCCGGTAACGCTTCCCTGGCCATTGTTGGACGGCGTCCAGGCGGCGCGGCCGCCGCGCTCCCGTCCGAATCCCCAGGCGCCCGAAACGGCGCGATGCCAACCCTCTCGGCCGGAAGCCCTGTCCGTTACGGATGCGATCATGCCTTAATGCCGGAAAAAAGCAACCGTCAGCCCGTGACGGGCGCGCCCAGCCGGGCGGACAGGCTGGCCATGGTCTCGCGGTCCGTGAAGTCGAAGCGCAGGGGCGTGAGCGTCACGTGCCCCTGGGTCAGCATGGCCCGGTCCGTCTCCGGGGACAGCGCCTCGGGCGGGATCGCGCCCGTCAGCCAGTAGTAGTCGCGGCCGCGCGGGTCCTGGCGGGTGACGTACCAGTCGTTGTACACGGCGGACGTGGGCGGGCAGAGCCGCAGCTCCTTGGCCTGAGCCATGGGCACGGCCGGGAAATTGAGGTTGAGCACGCAGCGCGGCGGCGCGGCCTCCCACGGCCGGGAGGCGATGAACTCGGCCACGTACCGGCCCTGCTCCGTGAGGTCCTTGGGCGCATAGTCGTCGGCCGAGACCGCCACGGCGGGATAGCCCATGAGCGCCCCTTCGGTGGCCGCCGAAACCGTGCCCGAATAGAGGATGTCCACCCCGACGTTGGCTCCGGCGTTGATGCCGGACACCACCAGGTCGGGCGGCGTATCGCAAAGGGTCGTCAGCGCGAGCTTGACGCAGTCCGCCGGCGTGCCGGAAACGCCCAGGCCCCGGAACCCGTTCTCCTTGAATTCCTTGACCCGAAGCGGCATGGCGATGGTGATGGCGTGGCCCACGGCCGACTGCTCGGAAATGGGGGCCGCCACCAGCACGTCGTGCCCGGCGGCCGTCAGCCCCTTGTACAGGTCGCGGATGCCCACGGCCTGGATGCCGTCGTCGTTCGTCAACAGGATGCGCATGCGCCCTCCCCGGGATGCCCCGGCCGTGCACCTAGGACGAGGCTGCCGCGATGTCAAGACGGCCGGGATTGACATCCGCCCCGCCCCCGTGCACCTTCCGATCTTCTCCAAGCACGGTGACCGCCTCGTGACCGCGAAGACACAGTACGTCAAAGACCTCACGCCCGGACAGCCCGCCGCAGACGTGTTCTGCCTCGGCGCGGCCCGGCTCGCCCAGGCCAAAAACGGCCCCTTCTGGACGCTCGTCCTGGAGGACGCCACCGGCCAGATCGAGGCCAAGATCTGGAGCCCGGCCGCCGGCAACTACGCCGACCTCGCCCCGGGACAGTTCGTCTACGTCGAAGGCCAGGTCGGAGCCTACCGCGACCGGCCGCAGATCAACGTCGAACGCCTGCGGGTGCTCCCGCCCGAGGAATACGCGCCCGACCTGTCCCAGTTCGTGCCCACGAGCGCCGAGCCGCCGGAAGCGCTCCTCGAACAGCTGACCGAATTGTGCCGGGCCGAAATCTCCTATGCCCCCTGGCGCAAGTTCTGCGCCAAGGTCCTCTCCCACCCCGACTTCCGCGATCGGCTCGTCGAGGCCCCGGGCGCGAAGAACGTCCACCACGCCTACCGGGGCGGACTGCTCGAACACACCCTGTCCGTGGCCCGGCTCGTGCTCGCCATCTGCGAGCGCTACCCGCACCTCGACCGCGACACCCTCGTCGCCGCCGCCATGTGCCACGACCTCGGCAAGGCCTGGGAACTCACCGCCGGCCCGGCCCGGGACTACACCGACGAAGGCCGCCTGCTCGGACATATCGTCATCACCCTCGAACTGGTGGAGCCGCTGCTCAAGAAATGCGGCATCGACCCGGAACTGGCCCTGCACTTCAAGCACATCCTCCTGGCCCACCACGGCGAATACGAATACGGCTCCCCCCGCCGGCCCAAGACCGCCGAAGCCTTCGTGCTCCACTTCGCCGACAACATCGACGCCAAGATCAACCAGATCTCAAACGCCTTCGAATCCGAGGAACCCGGCCAGTGGTCCCCCTTCGCCCGCACCCTGGACCGCTACCTCTACAACCCCAGGCGCACCCCGCGCGAGACCAACGAAAAATCGCCACGGCCACGGGAAAAGGACGCCCAGTGTTTATTACCTTTGAAGGCGTAGAAGGCTCGGGCAAGTCCACCCAGATCAAACGCCTGACCAAACGCCTGGAAAAAGCGGGCAGGACCGTCACCGTCACCCGACAGCCCGGCGGCTGCGACCTCGGAACCACCCTGCGCGCCATCCTGCTCTCCACCAAGACCCAAAACCTCGACAGCCGGGCCGAACTCTTCCTCTACCTGGCCGACCGCGCCCAACACGTGGCCGAAATCATCCGCCCCGCCCTGCTCGCCGGACACGTCGTGCTGTGCGACCGCTTCGCCGACTCCACCGTCGCCTACCAAGGCTACGGACGCGGCCTCGACGTCGCCCTGCTCAACTCCTTAAACGACGTGGCCGTGGCCGGAACCTGGCCCAACCACACCTTCCTCCTGGACATCGACCCCGAACAAGGACTGCGCCGCGCCCTGGCCCGAAACATTGAGGCCGGAACCGCCGTCAACGAAGGCCGCTTCGAAGCCGAACACCTCGACTTCCACCGGCGCGTGCGCCAAGGCTACCTCGCCCTGGCCAGCGCCCACCCGCGCCGCTTCCGCATCGTCGACGCCGCCAAAGACCCTGATGCCGTGGAAACGGACATCTGGCGCGTGCTGGAACTGGATACGGAGATCGGATAGGCGCGCAGGGACGAAGGACGAAGGGAAGATGCCTCCGGCGGCCGGGGGGCATGATGCCCCCCGGACCCCCTCGATGGGAGCGGAGGGAGATGGGTAAGCGGGTGGGCAGGTGGTTGTGGGCGGGAGTGCGTCGGCGAGGCCGGAATCGGCCCGGCGATG
>NZ_JARKOZ010000130.1 GCF_029978005.1 Solidesulfovibrio sp.
GGACGAGCACCAGGGCCTGCGCTTCGACATCTACCTGGCGCGCCCGGGCAAGGCGCCCTTCGCCATCCAGGGCCAGCAGGCCCTGTTCTACGGCAACCTGCCCCTGTGGGTCTGCTGGAACAAGAGCTTCTACCCCGTGCAGACCGGCCTGTCCGCCCAGTTCATCCGGGAGATGGTGGAACATCCGCCCGTGATCCCCAACGCGGACGTCTCCGAGTTTCTGGACCGGGTCTGGACCAAAGTCCCCGCCTCCGACCTGCATGGGCAGGAGGAGTTCCTGGCGCGCATGAAGCCCAGCTTCCTGCCCGCGCGCTACGACCCCAAGCTCTTCCTGGACGAGGAAGGCAGCCTGCTGACCCTGCAGGTGCAGAACGTCTACGAGACCGAGCACGGCGAGGTGTCACAGGAAGGCCCCAACCCGGAGTTGCAGACCGGCTCCTACCAGTACGAGGGCAAGAGCTTCCTGATGGCCCGCGACCAGGAGGCCGAGGCCGCCTTGATCGCCCAGCTGCAGGAGATGAATTTCCAGCCGCGCAACAACGCCAACTGGTTCCTGGAGCCGGAGGAGGCCATCGTCTTCCTTCTGGACGCCTACCCCAAGCTGGTGGAGAAGTACCGCGTCTTCGGCGAAAAGAACCTGACGCGCTACAAGGTGCGCCTGTCCCAGCCCGTGATCGTGGCCGAGGTGGAGTCCGACGAGAAGGAGAAGTGGTTCGACCTGGATCTGGCCGTGCAGTACGACGACCAGCGCGTGCCCATCGACAAGATCTGGAAGGCCTGGACCCAGGGCAAGCGCTACGTGCAGCTTAAGGACGGCTCCTACACCAGCCTGCCGGAATCGTGGCTGGAGAAGCTCTCCCACAAGCTGCGGGCGCTCGGCTACGACACGGACAAGCCGCCCCAGAGCAAGTTCAAGCAGTTCGAGGCCCCGGTCCTGGACAAGATCCTCGAGGACCTGCCCGAGGCGCGCACGGACAGCTTCTGGAACACCCTGCGCCAGAAGATCCACAGCTTCCGCGAGATCGTGCAGGTGCGCCCGCCCAAGGGACTGCACGCGGACCTGCGGCCGTATCAGGTGCAGGGGCTGTCGTACCTCAACTTCCTCAAGGACTACGGCTTCGGCGGCATCCTGGCCGACGAGATGGGCCTCGGCAAGACCGTCCAGACGCTGTCGTTCATTCAGCACAACGTGGAGCGCGGGGCCAGGGGCCCGAACCTCATCATCGTGCCCACGTCGGTCCTGCCCAACTGGGAGCGCGAGGCCGACAAATTCGTCCCGGACCTCAAGCAGCTCATCATCTACGGCGCGCGCCGGGAGAACATGTTCAAAAAGATCGGCGAGTCCGATCTGGTCATCACTACCTACGCCCTGCTGCGGCGCGACCTCGACGAACTGCTCAAGTTCGAATTCGCGGCAATCATCCTGGACGAGGCGCAGAACATAAAAAACCCCAACACCATAACGGCCCGCTCCGTGCGGCGCCTCAACGGCAAGACGCGCATCTGCCTGTCCGGCACGCCCATCGAGAACAACCTTTTCGAGCTGTGGTCGCTGTTCGAGTTCCTCATGCCCGGGTTTCTGGGCGGCCAGAACTCCTTCCAGCGCGGCATCGTCAAGCCCATAAAAGACGGCGACGAGGAGACGCTCGAATACCTGCGCGGCCGGGTGCGGCCCTTCATCCTGCGCCGCACCAAGTCCGAGGTGGCCAAGGACCTGCCGCCCAAGGTGGAGAACGTCTACTACTGCAACCTCCTCGACGAGCAGCTCGACCTCTACGCCGCCCTGGCCAAAAAGCTCAAGGAACAGGTGCTGGCCACGGTGGACGAGAAGGGCATGGCCAAGTCGCAGATGTCGATCCTGGACGCTTTGCTCAAGCTGCGCCAGATCTGCTGCCACCCGCGCCTGCTCAAGCTCGACCTGCCCGGCGTCAACACCAACCTGCCTTCGGGCAAGTTCGACGCCTTCAAGGACCTCATCACGGACTGCATCGAGGAGGGCCACAAGGTGCTGGTGTTCTCGCAGTTCGTGCAGATGCTCCACATCATCCGCTCCTGGATGACCATCGGCCAGGTGCCCTTCGCCTACCTCGACGGTTCGAGCAAGGACCGCTTCGAGCAGGTGGACCGGTTCAACGACGACGAGAACATCAAGGTGTTCCTGATCTCGCTCAAGGCCGGCGGCACCGGGCTCAACCTGACCAGCGCCGACTACGTCATCCACTACGATCCCTGGTGGAACCCGGCCGTGGAGAACCAGGCCACGGACCGCACCCACCGCATCGGCCAGCTGCGTCAGGTGTTCTCCTACAAGATGATCTGCCAGAACACGGTGGAGGAGAAGATCCTCAAGCTCCAGGAGCAGAAGAAGGACGTGGCCGAGGCCATCATCCCGGGCCAGGACGCCTTCAAGTCCCTGACCAGGACGGACCTGGAGTCGCTGTTCGAGGTGTAGGCGGCGGCGAGCGCCGAAAGAAAACCAAAAGGGGCCGCGAGGCCCCTTTTTTTGCGACCGGCGGCAGACGTTGCTCAATACCCCACCGTGAACCGCCGTCCCGTGTGCTTCGGGGTTTCCAGCTCGTCGAGGAGGGCCATGGCGTAGTCGGCGAGACTCACGCGGCTCTCGCCGTCCGGGCCGACAAGGAGTTCGTCCAGGCCCAGGCGGAAGGCGCCGGTGCGCTCGCCCGGCACGAGCAGGTGCGACGGCGAGAGAAACGTCCACTCGATGCCGGGCTCCAGCCGCAGCATCTCCTTGACCTCGGCCGTGGACCTGGCCCCGCCCTCCCACTCCTTGGGGAAATCCGGCCGGTCCATGTTGCGCCCGCCGCCGGGCACGACGAGCGTCCCGGCTCCGCCCACGGCCAGGATGCGCCCGACCCCGGCCCGCTTCATGGCGTCGAGGATGGCGCGCGTGCCCTGGCGCTGGGCGGCGATGCGCGCGTCGACCGGCAGGTCCCGCGGCGGCGCGTAGGCGTGGATGACGGCCTGGCTCCCGGCCAGGGCTTCGGCCAGGCCGGCGACGTCGGCCACGTCCACGGCCCGAGCCGTGAGTTTCGGATGGGACGGCAGCTTCTCTACATGGCGCACGACGGCCGTGACCTCATGGCCCCTGGCCAGCGCCTCCTGCAAAACGACGGAACCGACGTAGCCCGTGGCCCCGATGATCGCGATGCGCATGATGTTCCTCCTTGCGGCGGCGGGCCGCTTTGCAGGAAGGTTATCATTTGTTACCAGGTTGTGAAGAAGGCAACTGCACCTGCCCAGGTAACACGGCCGTTACCCGAAAGGACGTTCCCATGACCGCAAACGACGCCGACTCCCCCGAGGCCGCCGCGCGCCGGGCCGGCCCCTGCCCGGTGCGCGAGGTGCTCGACCGCATCGGAGACAAATGGAGCGTGCTCGTCATCCTGAACCTGGGGGAGCGCGGCCAGACGCGGTTCAACGAACTGCAGCGGGCCGTGGGCGGCATCTCCAAGCGCATGCTGTCCAAGAGCCTGCAAGGACTGGAGCGCGACGGCTTGGCGGCGCGCACGGTCCAGGCCGGCCGGCCGCCGGCCGTGGGCTACGCCCTGACCGACCTCGGCCAGTCCCTGCGCGAGCCCATAGCGGCCCTGGCCAGCTGGGCCACGGTCCACCGCGAGGCCGTGGCCGGGGCGCGACGGGCCTATGACGAGGCGCACACGGACGCCTCCGGCGCGGCCGGATGCGGCGGCTGACGTCGTCGGCCTACGCCAAGGCGCGCGGACGCCTCCGGCGCTCCCTGAAAACGCCTGCCCCTCGCCCGCTTCCCCTTCCCAAAACCAGACGCCCGGGGCATCGCTGCCCCGGGCGTCGGCTTTTGCAGGCGGCGGGACGGGCCGAAGCCAGCCCCGCCGGGAGGACTCGTCGTAAAGGTCAGGCCATGACCGCCGTGCCGATCTGGTAGATGGCCACGGCCACCACGAAGGCGAAGCACAGCCCGCCCACCACCGAGAAGACCGCCCATTTCCAGTTGGACTCCCGGGCGATGACCACCACCGTGACCATGCAGGGCGTGTAGAGCAGCATGAAGGCGAAGACCGCCAGCACCGCCGGCAGGGTCCAGGCCGGGTCGGCGGCCAGGCGTTCGCTGAGGCTCCCCGACTCCTCGGGGTCCACCTCGCCCATGGAGTAGGCCGTGGCCATGGTGGACACGAAGACTTCTTTGGCCGCGAACGCGCCGATGAGCGCGATGTTGGCCTGCCAGGGGAAGCCGGCCAGGTTGGTCAGGGGCGTGAGCGCCTCGCCCACGCGGCCGGCGGCGGAGTACTTGAGCGCCTCCTCGTTCTGGGCGTCGTCGATCTCCTTCTGGGCATCCTCGGTCAGGCTGGCCAGCTCCTCTTCGTTGGCCGAGGGGTTGTCCGCCTTGACCTTCTCGGCCACCTGCTCCTTTTGCGTCTCGTACTGGGCGACGGTGTCCTCGGGCAGCTCCGGGAAGGTCATGACGGCCCACATGAGGATGGACACGGCCAGGATGACCGTGCCGGCCTTCTTGATGTACTGCCAGACCCGCTCCCAGGTGTGCAGCAGCACGCCGCGCAAGGTCGGCAGGCGGTAGGGCGGGATCTCCATGACGAAGGGCGTGCTCTCGCCCTTGATCAGGGTCGAACGCAGCAGCTTGGACACGAGCAGCACGAAGGCCCAGGCCGCAAGCACCAGGAGGAACATGGCCCGGGTCGGGTTTTCCGGGAAGAACGCGGCCACGAGCATGAGGTAGGCCGTGGTCTTGGCGCCGCAGACCATGAAGGGCGCGGTGAGGATGGTGGCCAGGCGCTCGCGGGGGCTGCGCAGGGTGCGGGCGCTCATGACGCCGGGCACGGCGCAGCCGCCGGGGATGCCGCCGGACATGATCAGCGGCATGACCGACATGCCGTGCAGCCCGAAGATGCGCAGCACCCGGTCGAGCATGTAGGCCACGCGCGCCATGTAGCCGAGGTCCTCCAGGAAGACCAGCATGGCGAACATGATGCAGATCAGCGGCGTGAAGCTCATGACCGAACCCACGCCGCCGATGATGCCGCTGACGACGAGGGACTGGAGGTGCCCCTCGGGAATGTAGGTCGTGCCCATCTCGCCCAGCCACTCGAAGCCCGCCTCGAACCAGCCCTTGGGATACTCGCCCAGGGAGAAGGTCAGCAGGAACATGCCGTAGAGCACGGCCAGCATGATGAGGGGGCCGAAAAACCGGTGGGTGACAAGCTTGTCGATGTTGTCCGAGTTGTTGCGCCGCAGCTCGTCGCCGCCCTTGACCACGCCCTGCTTGATCAGGCCGTTGATGAAGCCGTAGCGCCAGTCGGCGATGATGGCGTCAGGGGTGGTGGCGCTGTGCTGGCGGGTGACGGCCTCGGCCTCGGCGCAAAGGGCCAGCAGGTCGTCATGGGTCGTTCCGGCCTTCTTGCCCTCGGCCATGACCTGCTCGTCGCTTTCCAGGTACTTGACCGCCACCCAGCGGGGGTCGTGGCGGCCGGTCAGGAAGTTCGCCGCCTCGATGACCTTGGTCATGCGCTCGATGATCGGATCGAGGTCGGGGCCGTAGGACAGCCGGAAAGGCGACCATTTGCCCTTGGTCCGCTCGGCCGTCTCGGCCACGGCCCGCATGAGCTCCTTGCCGCCCTGGCCGACGCGGGCCACGCAGGGCACCACCGGCACGCCGAGGAGCCTGGAGAGCTTGTCCACGTCGATGGTCACGCCGCTGCGGCGCACCTCGTCCATCATGTTGAGCCCGAGCACCAGGGGCGCGCCGATCTCCATGAGCTGCACGGCCAGATAGAGGCTGCGCTCCAGGGCCGTGGCGTCCATCATGTTGATGACCACGTCCGGCCGCTCGTCCACGATGACGTTTCGCGCGACCAGCTCCTCCATGGAATAGGAGGTCAGGGAATAGGTGCCGGGCAGGTCCACCAGGTGACTTATGTGCCCGTTTTCGCGGTAGACGCCTTCCAGGCGGTCAACGGTGATGCCGGGGTAGTTGCCCACCCGGGCCGAGCCGCCGGTGATGGCGTTGAACATCGTGCTCTTGCCGCAGTTGGGCTGGCCGGAGACGGCCACGCGGATGGTCTGCGCCATCTTAGAGCGCCTCCACGGAAATGTAGTCCGCCTCGTTGTTGCGAAGCGACAGGGTGAAGCCCTTCATGCGCACGGCCACGGGATCGGCCAGGGGCGCGCGCCCCACCACCATGAGCTGCGTGCCGGGCACGAGGCCCATGTCCCGAATGCGGCGACCGAGCTCCCCGCTCGCCGTGACCGCGTTGATGCACCCCTTCTGATTGACGGCCAGCTGCCGCATCGATGTGACCATGGCTCCCCTCCTTGTAGACCCGCCGCCGGATTCTTGCGGCGGTCGGTGGTCCGCGCCCGGGGAAACGCGACGCTCCCGGGCGCGGACGGGCGTCGGAGGCAATCTGTAAATGATACTCAATATCATTGTCAACAACCCCGAGAGGCTTCGGCGAAAAAACCTGCCCCCGAGGCAAGACGGCGGCGCGGCCAAGCCCGGGATCAGGTCGCGGCCAGCAGGGACGCCGACGCAGCGTACCCCGCGGGCGTGGCGTTGGTCATGGCCAGCCAGTAGACGGGCAGGGTCCGGGGCGTGACCGCCGCCGGCGTGTCCGCCTGGGCCGTGCAGTAGTTGGAATAGGCCGTCTGGGAGACCGGGTCGAGCATGACGCCGCCGGCCACGGTCAGCCAGTCCCCGGGCGTGGCCAGGGAATGGCCGTAGACGTCGGCGAAATCGTATTCGAGGCTCCAGCCCGAAGCCGGCGCGGCCAGGTTCAGGCTGGAGGTGGCCTTGTCGAGAAGCGTGCCGCTGCCCGTGTCGTAGGCATAGATCTCGTAGCCGGGGTTGTTGCCGTCCACGGGCGAGATGGACAGGGAAACGCTCGCGAGCTCGACGGCCGTATAGGCGGCGTCGAAGGAGACGAGACGGAACTCGTCGCGGTGGGTGTGGCCGGCGAAAGTGGCGGCGGTCGTTGAGCACCACGTATTTGACGCCGGTCGGCCCGTCCGGCTCGACGGCGTAGTGGCCTCCCTGACTGTAGCCGGCCAGGAAGGCGGCCCGATCCGTGCCGTTGTCGAAAAACGTCGTCGCCAGTGTCTCGGCGGTCAGGCTGAAACAGGCGTCGCCGGGGGCGCTTTTGTAGTCGCCGTTGGCACTGTCGTTGTTGCCGATGGTCCACAGCACCGTGGCGTCGGGAAACCGGCTGTCCACTTCCCCGACGAAAAAGGCCACCGTCTTCTGGATGAAAGCGTCGAGCCCGGCTGCGCTCGCGTCCCCGGTCAGCTCGGCGTATTGGGTCCAGAAGCCGTGGGCCAGGGCGTCGCCGGGGAAAATGATCAGATCCACGCCGGGAGCGGCGACGGCCATGCTGTCCAGGGACGATTCGAGCAGCGCGTAGTTGGTGTCCGTTCCGTAGGCGGAATAACCGGTCAGGCCGGACGAGGCGAACAGGGACTTCCACTGGGAAACGTCGGCGGCCGCCAGCGCCGGAACCAGCGCCGGGTCGGCGAAGGGGTCGAAATGGACGTCGGAAAGGACAAGAACCGATCCCGTGGCCGCGTTCGTCGCCATCCCAACCCCCCGGACGTTCCCCGTGGCCGGCGAAGGCCCGGCGGAACGCCGTTCCTGTCTGGGTTTGGCATGAAAACCATGCGTCTGGGCGGCTTCATGCCCGTGACGTCACAATTCTGCGGGAAACGGCCCGGCGAAGACATCCGCTGGGCGGGCGACGGCCCGAGCCGCCGCCGGGAACGTCAGATCAGGGGACAGAACGCGCCGTGGGCCACCTGATCGGGCCAGCTGGCGTCTTTGTCGGCGATGCCGAGAGGCGAAGCGTCGGAGGATACGGAGGATGCTGCCGCCGCGTCCTGGCGCAGGCGTTCGCGCAGCACCCCGGCGTTGGACCGGGCGATGCCCTGGGCGGTCATCATGGCCGTGAGGTCGTGGCGACGGGAAAATCCCAGACGCACGTTGCCGCCCCCGTCAAGGTAGACCTGGCAGCAGAGGCGTTCCACCAGGTAACGCAGCGGATCGTGACAAATTTCCGTCATGACTGCGCCATCCCTGAGACTTGGTACGTCGCGAATTCGGTACGTCGCGAACATGGAAACGTTGGGGATAAGTGTCACGAGTAGTATGTCATTCGTAACAGTCTGGCAAATGAAACTTTGGTTACCCGTCGCCGTCCCCGGCCGCCTGCGGGGCGACCGCGGCCAGGGCCGCGAGCAACCCATCGACATCGCGGAAGGTTTTTTCGAGCGAACACTCGATCATGCAGTTGACCAGGGAATGGGCGGTGTCGCCGGCCACCCGGAAATCCGTGCGCAACCCCCAGGCCGGCAGCCCCCTGGCGTGGGCGTAGCCCACCTCCCAGGCCGTGCCGTCGTCCACCTGCGGCCCGTCGATGACGGCCACCACCAGGTCGCTGCCGGCAAGCCCGGTCAGGCAGCCCCGGAAGATGTGCTCCTTGGCCGCCGAGCCCATGGCCGGCAGGTCGTCGTCCACGAACAGGTCCCCCGGCCACAGGGCCGCGACCCCGGGCAGCGCCGCGACGCGGTCGCGCAGATGGGCCATGAACCGGCGCTCGGCCAGGGTGAAAAGGGGTCCGGCGAGATAGACGCGCATGGGGGCTCCGTGGGCAAGGCGGCGTGAGGGGAAAACGCTCGACGAGGGCGAGGATACTGCGAAACGCCCTGTCCGGGCAACTCCGCCGGCTCCCGCGTGGGCTTGACCGCCCGGGCGGGATGGTCTAACCAAAAAGGCGTCCGTGACCGAGTGTCTCCACGACCTCATCGCGGCTGCGTCCGTCCGGACGGGGCCGCGGTCGTTGGTTTTTTTCCCGACAATCCAACCGATCGCAAGGTATGACGATGGACAGTATTCCTATTTCCGTTGAGGGGTTCAGGAAACTCGAGCGCGAACTGGAACGGCTCAAGAAAGAACGGCCGGAAGTCATCCAGGCCATCAAGGAAGCCCGCGAGGAAGGCGATCTGCGCGAGAACGCCGGCTACGAGGCCGCCCGCGAACGCCAGGGCATGCTCGAAGCCCGCATCAACTTCATCGAATCGCGCATGCCGCGCTTCAACGTCATCGATCTGGCCACCCTGGACGGCGACCTGGCCATCTTCGGGGCCACGGTGGAGATCGAGGACGTGGATACCGGCGACTTGAAGAAATACACCCTGCTCGGCCCGGACGAGGCCGAACCCAGCCGGGGCTCCATCTCCATCCTGTCCCCCGTGGGCCAGGCCCTGCTCGGCAAGCAGGTGGGCGACGAGCTCGTGGTGGACGCCCCGCGCGGCAAGATCAACTACGAGGTCGTGTCCATCAGCTTCAACGGGCCCATCGACCAGGCCTAGTGCCGCGCCCCCCAGAGAAACACGGCGGCATTTTTCAAGAAAAAACAATTATATCAGTATACTGTCTCTGAAAAAAGGATTCCCTTTTTTTCGAGGACGCGGCACGAGGGCCGCCGGGACGACGCCGTCCCGCGGCCGTTTTCAGACCATCGCCCCGGATTCTCGTCAGCTCGCGCCCGCGAAGCGCATTGCGGGCAAAACGGCCGGCCGACTCGGGTCCCCGCCCCTCAAGGGACGGGGACCCTTCGTCTGCGCCAGGCCGGATCACGCCTCGCCGAAGACGCAGCGGTTGCCGGCCTCGTCGTAGCAGCCGCCGCAGGAGACGCACTGGCTCGGCCGCAAGTCGCCGTCCCGCCAGCGCGCCACCAGTCCCGGCTCGCGCAAAAGCGGCCGCGACAGGGAGAAGAAGACGATCCCGGTCTCGGCGAGCAGCGCGCTCATGGTCTCCACGGAGCGGTTGGCCCCGACCAGGGCCACCGGAGCGGCGACGGCCGAGGCCACGGCCGCCGCCTGGGCGGCCAGGACCGATTCGTCCTGGTCCGGCCCGTCGCACATTCCCCTGTTGCCGCCAAGGCCGCTGACCTCCACCAGGTCGATGCCGGCCGCGTCCAGGGCCACGGCCGTCTCCAGGCAGGACTCGTACACTCCCGGAGTGTTCTCAAGGTCCTTGCAGTCGAGCTTGACCGCGATGAGGAAGTCGTCGCCGGCCTCGCGGCGCATGGCCGCGTAGATGGCCTCGATAAGGGCCCGTCCCTTCCGCGGCGAGCCGCCGTAGGCGTCGGTGCGCGGATTGGCGGTCGGGTGGGTGAACTGGCTCAGGAAATAGCCGTGGGCGGCGTGGATCTGCGCTCCCTGGTAGCCGGCTTCCCGGGCCAGGCGCGCGCCGTGGGCAAAAAGGGCCGGCAGGGCGTCGAGCTCGGCCGTGGCGGGGTCGCCCGCGCTTAACGCGACGCCGTTTCGGGCGGCGAAGGCCATCTGCAGCAGCATGGGCACGCCGGCGGTCCGGCCGGCCTCGGTCAGCCGCCGATGCCCGGGCAGGTGGGAGGCGTCGCACAGGCCGATCTGCCCGGGGATGGCCCGGCCGGCCGGATCGAGGTACGTGGCGCTGACGATGATCCCGCCAAGGCCGCCGGCGAGCAGCTTGTCGTAGACCGCCACGAGCTCCGGCGTGATCCTGCCTTCCCCGTCGGCCATCCGTTCCCAGGTGGCCGAGCGCAACAGCCTGTTCGGGAACCGGACCCCCTTGACGGACACGGCGTCGAAAAGCGTTTTCATGGCATCCTCCTCGCGGCCGGTGTGTCCGGCTCGCGGCCTCCTTCATACGGCCGCGTCCGGGGCGACGGAAGAAGGCACCGTCCGGTGCCCCGGTATGCATGTTCATACCGCCGGAACGCAAAAGGCCCCGCCGCTGGCGCGACGGGGCCTCGGCGCGGACGGGGTCCGCCGAAAAAACGTCCTACGCGCCGGCCTTGGCCGCGGCCAGGGCCTGCTTGAGCTTTTCCTCGTCGTCATGGGAGAGCGAGGTCTGGAGCACCTTGCCGCCCGTGCCCTTGAGCTCGTCGAGGACCTTGTCCGCGGTCATCTTGCGGATGAGCACGAACAGCACCGAGGAGCCCGGGGTGAGGGTCTCGGCCAGCTTCTTCATGAAGTCGTCGTCGATGCCGACGTCGGAGAGCGCCCCGGCCGCCGCGCCCGAGGCCGCGCCGACCACCGCGCCAAGCACCGGCATCATGAAGATGAGCCCGATCAGCGCCCCCCAGAAGCCGCCGCCGATGGCCCCGGAAGCGGCCAGGTGGTACATCTGGCTGAGCTTGATCTTGCCGTCCGCCTTCTTGACCGCCACCACCGCGTCCTCGAGGTCGACCAGGTATTCCTTCTGCATCTTGAGGAGTTTCAACCGCACTTCCTCGGCCTTGAATGCATCGTCATAGCCGACGACGATCAGATCGCTCATAGGGACTCCTTCTAGCTAGGCTGGTGGGATCGATTCCGAACAGGAGCCGGGAATCGTCATCATTCCGTGCCTGATTTCCGCAACGTTGGCAACACGGCCACGCCACCGCACACGCCGTGACGTCAAATCGTCGCGCGGCCGCGACGCGCCTTCCCGGGCGGACGCCGGAAAACCCCGTTCGCGGGCCGGACGGCCGGCCGCCTCAGTCGGCCTGCGCCGACAAGCCGTCCGGCCGGGGCAGCATGCACACGAGGGTGGTGCCGGCCGCTTCGTCGCTGGCGAAGCAGATGCGCCCGCCGAGGCTCTCGACGATGAGCCGGGCGCTGTAGGCTCCAAGGCCGGTGCCGCCGGGCTTGCCCGAGGTGGCGTACTTCTCGAAGAAGCGCTCGCGCATCTCCCCGGGCACGGCCCCGGCGTTGTGCACCGACACCCAGACCATGTCGCGGCCGGACACGGCCACGGACACCTCGCCGCCCTCGGGCGAGGCCTCCACGGCGTTTTTCAGCAGATTGGAAAAGAGCGAGAAATAGAGCAGCTCCTCGCCCAGGACCACGACCGGGCCGCCAAGGCCCGCCGCGCCGTCGGTCTCGAAGGACAGGGACACCCGTCTGGCCTGGAAGTGGGGGCCGAGGTCCCGACCGACGTTTTCGAGCACCCGGGCCAGGTCCACCGGCCGGGGATCGAGGACGTAGGTCCCGGTCTCCATCTTGTAGAGGTCGAGGGAGAGGTTGATCATGCCGAGCATCTTGAGCCCGGACTCCTTGATGAGGCCGAGCATGGGCCGGTACAGGTCGGGCAGGTCCGGGTCGTCCAGCAGGACGTCGGGCAGGCCGATGACCCCGGTCAGCGGGGCCTTGAGGTCGTGGCGGGTCATGCGCTCCACGTCCTCGCGCAGGGAGGCGAGCTTTTTCTGCTCGGAGAGGTCCACGAAGCTCTCGATGATGCAGTCGCGCCCGGCCAGGCTCGCCCGCACCGCCGTCTTGAGCACGGGGATCTCGCGGCCGGAGGCGTCCCGGAGGTTCCGCTCCACGCTCAGCAGCGCGGCGGCGTCGTCGACGATGGGGCACTTGCCGCGCTGGGCCGGGCAGAAGCAGTCAAAGCAGGTGCGCCCGACCACCTCCTCGCGACGCCGGCCGACCATGGCCGCGCCGGCCGGGTTGATGTCCATGATGCGGTGGTCGGCCGGATCGATGACCACCACGCCGGCCGGCAGGGAATCCACGACCAGGCGCAGCTCGTCGTGGGCGCGGCGCAACTGGGCCGTGCGCTCGGCCACGGTGCGCTCCAGCCCCTGGTTCACGTCCGACAGGTGGTGGTAGAGGAAGTAGCTCTCCAGGGCCGCCGCGCCGGCGTTGAGCACCAGGGTCAGAAGGGCCAGGGCCGTGTCCGAGACGGCCTGCCCCCCCTCCTCCAGCAGCCCGAGGAACATGCCGCGCACCCGCGACGGCGTGGCCAGGCGGTGGAGCACCAGCCGCCCTCCCCCGCCGCCGACGGGTCGGAAAAAAGCCGGCCCGGGCTGGTCCAGGACGAAGGCGAAGGAATGGTCGGCGATCAGGGCCTCGATCTCGGCTTCGGGGGCGAATCCGGCCGCGCCGCCCCGCGACAGGGCCAGGACCATGTCCTGGGTGTCCTCGTCCACCAGCCACATGGCCACGGCGCGAAGGGGCACGAACTCGCCCACCCGGGCGGCCAGTTCGGCCAGGATCGGCTCCGGGCTTTCCAGGCGGGAGTAGCTGGTGTCGAAATGCCCGAGCCCGGCGGCCGCCTGCAGGGCCAGCAGGGCCGCGTCCTTCTCGCGGCTGAGGCTCTCCACCCGGGCGGCCAGGAAGCGCAAGCGGTCGGCGTCGTCCACCAATGCCCCCTTCAGCCGAGCAGGCTGGACACGATGTCGTCCACCTGCCGCCTGGCCTGGGACAGGGCCACGGTCATCACGCTCGGGTCCAGGCCCAGGGCGTCCCAGGCCGCCGGGTCCAGGGGCGGGGCCGCCACGGAGCCGTTGAAGCCCAGCCCCGCGGCCACGGTCGCCACGTCGGCCACATGCACGATGCAGGCGTCCAGGGACATGTCCTCCCCGCCGTGATGGCCGCCCACGGCCTCGGCCAGCTCCGGCGGCAGCCGCCACAGGGCGAGCAGCGCCCGGCCCACGGCGGCGTGGTCGAAGCCGAAGAGCCGGCGTTCGGCCGCGGCCACGGGGAGGCCCTCCTTCCGGGCCAGGGCCATGGCCGCGGCCATGTGCCCGGGCAGGCGGCGCAGCATCACCAGCCGGCCCAGGTCGTGGAGCAGACCGGCCACGAACAGCCGTTCCTGGGACACGCCGCCCACGTGGGCGGCCAGCACCCGGGCCAGCACGCCGCAGCCCACGGCATGCTCCCAGACCTGCCGCATGGTCAGGCAGCAGGCCGGGATGTCCCGAAAACGGTCGGCCACGGCCACGCCCAGGGCGAGCTGGGCCAGCTCCCCCGCGCCGATGAGCAGCACGCCCCGGGCCAGGGAGTCGATGGGCCGCGACAGGCCGTAGAAGGGGCTGTTGGCCAGACGCAGGAGCGTGGCCGCCAGGCCCGGGTCGCTGCCGATGATGCCGGCGATGTGGCCGGCCGAGGCCCCGGGGTCGGCGATGGCCTCGCGCAGGCGAAAATAGATGTCCGGGAAGCTGGCCAGGGAGGCGTCGCCGGCGAGGAGGGCCTCGGGACCGGCCGGAGGATCGGACAAGGGCTTGGAGGCGTCGCCCTGCGCCGGCGGGTCCGGCGGCGCAGGCGGCAGGGGGCAGCGGTCGCCGCGCTCGAACTCCCGCAGGCAGCAGCGGTACAGGGCGTCCATGGCCGGATGGCTCCGGTCGGCCAGGGCGAAACGCCGGGCCAACAGCTCGCGGGCGGCGTCCTGCCCGCCCGGGTCCTCGCCGCCGTTGTCCGGGGCGTGGCCCGCCGCCTCGCCCGCGCCGGCCGTGACGTCGGCCACGTCCACCGCGCCGACGCCCCAGATGCGAAGCACCCGCAAATGCCCGGGTTCGAGCACCGTGCCGGCGCAAAGCAGCTTGCGCCCGTTTTTGCCGACCACGTCGCAGGAAAGCGCCATGCCGCAACGCAGATCGTCGATATCGACCTTGCCCATGTCTCTCCGTCGTCGAGCAAGCAAGGGAGACACGCACCTGGCCCGACCTGCGGCGAGGATACCCGCAAGCCGGACCGCGATCAAGAACGCGCCTCGGGCGAAACGCGCCCGCCCCGCCTAGGGAACCGGAGTCGTGTCGAGAATGCGGTCCACCACGGTTTCCGGCGTCAGGCCCGAGGCCGCGGCCTCGTAGGAGAGCAGCACCCGGCGGCGCAGCACGTCCGGGGCCAGGGCCTTGACGTCGCCCGGGACCACGTAGTCCCGGCCGTCGAGAAGGGCCCGGGCCCGGGAGGCGCGGGCCAGGGCGATGGCCGCCCGGGGCGAGGCCCCGTAGGCCACGGCCCCGGCCAGATCGCCCAGACCGGCGGCGGCCGGGTCGCGGCTGGCCCCGACCACGGCCACGATGTAGGCGAGCAGCCGCTCGTCCAGGCGCACCCGTCCGGCCAGGGCGCACAGCTCGAGCACGGCCGGGGCGTCGAGAACCGGCGGCACGGCCGGGGCTTCGTCGCGGCTGGCCCGGCGCACGATCTCCATCTCCTCCCCGGGCGAGGGATAGCCGAGGACCAGGGTCATGAGGAACCGGTCCACTTGCGCCTCGGGCAGAGGGTAGGTGCCTTCCTGGTCGATGGGGTTCTGGGTGGCCAGCACGAAGAAGGGCTCGGGCAGGGGGAAGGTCTCGCCGCCGATGGTCACGCGACGCTCGGCCATGGCCTCGAGCAGGGCGGACTGGACCTTGGACGGGGCGCGGTTGACCTCGTCGGCCAGCAGGATGTTGGTGAAGACCGGCCCCTTGCGCACGGCGAAGGTTCCGGCGGCCGGCTGGTAGACCTCGGTGCCGGCGATGTCCGCCGGCAGGAGGTCCGGGGTGAACTGCACGCGCCGGAAGTCCGCCCGCACGGCCGCGGCCAGGGCCTTGACCGCCAGGGTCTTGGCCAGGCCCGGCACGCCTTCGATGAGGACGTGCCCCCGGCACAGCAGGGCGATGAGCAGCCGATCGGCAAGATCGGCGCGTCCGACGAGCACCTGCGCCATGGCGGCGCGAAAATCCCGGATGCGCCCGGCCGCCTCGGCCAGGCGCGAAGGATCGATGACGGTCATGCGGGTCTCCGGCGCGAAGTCAGCGCCCGATGGAATTGCGGAAGATCCAGTCGTTGACGAGAAAGAACCCTTCCTTGCCCACCGGGGCGAAACGCACGAGCCGGTCCTGGCGCACCTCGCCGGCCTCGGCGAACTGGAACCCCACGTACTTCTTGCGCAGCGGCGGGAAGTCCCGGATGCGCTTGACCTCGAGCCGCAACCCGAGCTTGAGCTCCGGCATGTTGGCCCGGCCGATCAGGTGCAGGAAGCCGAGCAGCGGGTACACCTTGTTGCGCTCGGTGAAATAGTCGTGGGCCGGCGCGTCCTGGTGGATCTCCAGCATGAGCCCGCCGGCGGAAAGGTCCTTGATGCCGCAGTGGCCGGCGCGATCGGGGATGATGCAAAACGGGGACGGCCACTTCTCCATGGAGCCGAACTGCGTCCAGTCCGCGCCGAGGGTCGGCGCGGCCAGCTCGAAGCCGGCGATCTGGTCCGGGGTCAGGGACAGGCGCTTGTGGGTGCGCCGGGTGAGCTCGAAGGCGGCCGGCAGGGAAAGCTCCACCAGGGAATAGGCCGGGTCGGCCGCTTCCGCGGACAGGACGTTGGAGCGGAAATCCAGATAGGTGGACTTGCGGTTGGGGCCGGTGATGGAAAAGTAGCCGTGGACCTCCTGGCCGGCGCTGGCTTCGTTGAGACGGTTGCCGCGCGGGGACTGCACGACCATGGCGTCTTCCTGCACGGCGCGCAGATGGCAGGGATTGATGGCCGTGTCGTTGGGGTCGTCGAAGAGGCGGAAATAAAGGATGCTCTTCTGCTTGAGGGCCTCGTCCAGGACCGTGCGCTCCTCCACGCGCAGGCCCCGGGTGGGGGCGGCCTTTTTCTCCTGGATGGCCTTGGCCGCGTCCAGGGTGCGGCGCAGCCAGAACATGGCCCCGATCTTGTTGGCCAGGGACTGGGGCGGCTCGCCGCTGACCCGGAACCGGGCCTCGGGATAGCGGCGGGCGCTCGGATTGTCGAACTGCCCCACCAGGCGGCTGAAAAGCTCCAGCACGCCGATGTCCTCGGGCAGGCCCACGGGCGAGGCGGCCTGGGCGGCGTCGAAGAAGTCGCGCAGGGCCAAGGCCTTGGGAATGTCGCCCACGACCAGCACCCCGTAGCGGTCGATGGGCTTGGCCTGGCCGGCGGCGGTGAACAGGTTGCGGAAAAGCGTTGCCACGAAAGGCGTCTTGTAGCGCGTCTCGATGAGGCGGGCGGTGAACTCGAACAGGGACTTGGACACCAGGGGCAACAGCGCCACCGAGCCCAGGGAACGGACGTACCAGTTGAAGACGGCCGGCTCCTCCAGGGACTTGGCGAACATGGCCCCGTCGAACTTGAGCACGTAGTCGTAGGTGTTGAGCTCGATGCAGTAGGCGTTCTCCCTGGCGTCGGCCACCCGGCGCACAATCCAGTCGCCCCGCTGCTTCTCGGGCGTCCAGCGCCAGCAGGAATGGAAAAGCTCGCCGCTGACGTAGTCGAAAAAGCGGCGGCGGTGGAAGCCGTTGCGCAGCACTCCGTGGATGGCCGACTCCAGGCCCGCCTGGTCGTTTTCGCAGGCCACCAGGCCCTTGTTGACGAGCCAGGCGGGCAAGGCGGCCTCGCGGGCCAGGGCGTGGCGCAGCACGGTGGGATCGGTTTCGCCGTTTGGCGCCTGGCGCAGCAGGTTCTCGGAAACGTGGCGCAGCAGGCTCGCGGCCGCCTTGACCAGAGCCGGCCTTTCGGCGGTTTCCGAGGCGAGCGGCGCGAGTCGGCCGAAATGCAGGTCGAGACTCGTGCGCACCAGGGGAGCCAGGACATCTTTCATGACCAAACGACCCGTCCTGAAAGAGAAGGTGGGTGGGAACGGCTCCGCGATAGCATATTGCCTCTTTTTCGCAAGGCCCGTTGGGACAGGCCACGGACTCTACGGAACCATTGTGGCGACCGCGTCACGGGGGACCCAGCCGGCGAGGCCGTCCGGGCCGACGACCAGCAGACGACCGGCGCGCCGTGGGCCGAGGGCAACGAGGGAACCCGGGGCGAAGCGGCCCACGGCCTCGGCCCCGGCCTCCGGGGCGCTGGCCGCCTCCACGGCCGCCAGGGTCACGCCCCGGGGCCGGGCCAGGGGGACCAGGGAGGCATACCCCGCCGCCAGCCACAGACAAAGGACGAAGCCCCCGGCCCAGGCGGCCGGCCGGCGCGGCACGGGCCGGGCGCGCCGCCGCCCCAGGGCCAGGGCCAGCCAGAAGACGGCGTTGGCGGCCAGGGCCGCGTCCCACCACCAGCGCGCCGGCAGCCAGCCCAGGGGCGTCCAGGGCCCGGAAAAAAGCGCGCCCGCGTCCAAACCGGCGGCGGCCAGGGCCTTTCGCGCCCCGGCGTCGCCGGGCGCGCGCAGGACCGCCCGGCATAGCCACCAGGCGGCCCGACCCGGCTCGCCGGCGAGCCGGGCCGCCGTGGCCGCGTCCAGGCAAAGCCCGACCGTGGCCAGGGCCGGCCGGGTCGCGGCCGTTTCCTCGAAGGCCCTGGCCGCGCCGGCGAAATCGCCCGAGGCGTAGGCCCGCCGAGCGGCGGCGACCGGGTCGGCCTCCAGCGCCGCCGCCCGGCCGGGAGGCAGAGCCGCGAAGATCCCGAAGGAAAGGCACAGGACCGCCAGAAATCGCCTCATGGCCCAAGCCTCCGCAAAAGCGCCAGCCCCCGGTCGCGGGCGGCGGCCAGAGCGGCGGCGTCGGCCGCCTCGCCGGAATAGAGGAGCCTGTCCAGCCGGGCCAGGAGATCGCGGACCTCGGGCCACGGTTCCCGGGACGCGTCCGTCGCCCGGTCCAGAGCCCGGCGCAGGGCCTCGGCCACGGCGGACGGGCCGGGCCGCCCGCCCTCCCCGGCCGGCCGCGACCGGCGACGCGGCAGCAAGGCGAGCGCCCAGAGCGCCGGAGGCAAAAGGGCCAGAAGCGCCCGGCCGGCCCAGGATTCCGTCAGGGATCCAAGCGCGGTCGCGACGGGCGGCGGGCCAAGGGGCGGCGCGACAGGCCCGGGAGGAGGCTCGGGCGCGGCCGCAAAGGACCGGGCCGGGGCCTCGATCACGCCGTAGGCCCCGGCCACGGGATCGAAGACCGCCAGGCGCACGGCGGGAAGCGTGAATTCGCCCGCTTCCCGGGCCGCCAGGGCGTAGCGGAAGACGCGCCGGCCCTCGTAGCCCTGGGGCGTGGGGGCGACCTCCCCTTCCGTGGGCAGGGACCGTACGGCAAGGCCCGGCGGCGCGGCCAGGGTCGGCGGCGCAGCCGCCTCCAGGTTGCCCCGGCCGGTGAGGGTCAGCTCGTAGACCGCTTCGCCGCGCGCATCGGCGAGCAGGCGCGCATCCAGGGCCATGCGCCCGACCAGGCCCGTGAAGGGGACCGTGCCGGCATAGGCCGGCAAGGGGCGCACGCCCACGGTCAGTTCCGGGCCGGACACCACGGTCTCGCCCGGGGCCTTGCCCAGGCCGCGAAGCTTCGCCGTGGGCAGCCCCAGGCGCAGGCTCCCGGCGCGAAGGGGCGTGACCAGGTAGTCCACCTCGGCCGTGGCGTAGGCCCTGCCGCCGTCGCGGACCTCGCCGTCGCGCTGGCCGGGCAGGGGATCGACGACGCAGCCGGCGAAGGCCGGCGGCTCCAGGGTCACGGCGGCGGCCGGCACGGCCCGATAGAGGCGCGCCGTGTAGACGAAGGCCTCGCCCACGTAAGGCGCGTCCCGGGACACGGCGGCGTCGAGGAACACGTCGCGGCCGGCCAGGGCCCTGGGCGGGGCGGGGCTCGGGCGCACGGCCACGGTCAGCGGCGACGTCGTGAGGCGCGCCCCGCCGGTTTCCACGGTCAGGGCCGGCACGGAGAGCGTGCCGGAACGGCGGGGCACGATCTCGAAACGGTAGGCGGCCACGGGTTCGCCGTCCTCGCCGCGAACGCCCACGGAGCGGCCGCGCGGGATCACGGTCCAGTCCGGCATGTCCGGGACGTCGATGACCGCCGCGTCGTTGCCGGTGATGGTCACGCGAAGGGTGAGCCCCCGGCCGGCCACGCCCTCGGCGGGCTCGACCACGGCTGCGGCGCGCGGCTCGCCGGCCCGGGCCAGCGCCGGGACGAGGACCGCCAAGGCCAGGGCAAAGGCACTAAGCCGCCTCACCAGTCCTTCTCCACGCTCGGCCGGCCGTAGCCCGGGGCCTGGGGCAGGCCGGACAGGTCCGGCACCCGCGACAGGATGGGGTCGTCCGCGCCGCCCGGCGCGACGGCCTGCTTCTCCCCGGACTTCTCCCGACCCTGGGGCGAGGCCAGGGGCACGGCCGCCCGGCCGGGACCGGGCCGGTCCGGGTCGCCGGCGGCCGGCGCGGGGCGGTCCTCGTCCTCCCGTTCGCGGCCGGAGCCGTCGTCGCGGCCTTGGGGCGCGGGAGCCCGGCCTTCGCCTTCCTTCCCGCCCTGGCCGCCGGCATCGGGCTTTGGCGTCTCGCCCGGCCTGTCGCCGGGCTTGTCCCCTTCCTCCCGGGGCGCTTCGGCCTTTGGCCGCTGCCGCAGCCAGTCGTGGTTGGCCCGGGCGTCGGCGTCGTTCGGATCGATGGCCAGGGCGGCCTCGTACAGGGCCAGGGCCGCCTCGGCGTCGCCCTCGCGGTAGGCGGCGTTGCCCTGGTTGTAGAGGGCTTTCGCCCGCAAGGCGGACGCGCCCGCCTCGGCGGCCGCCCGGGCGAAGAGCTCCCGGGCGCGCCCGAAGCGGCCCAGCCGATAGCTGGCCGCGCCCAGGTCGAAGAGCAGTTCCGGGCTGTCCGGGGACTGGACCCGGGCGCGCAGGAACGCCTGCAAGGCCTCGGCGTCGCGGCCGGCGGCAAAGGCCTCGAGCCCGGCCGAGGCCTGCCTGGCAGCCTCGGCCAGGTCCGGCGCGGCTCCGGGCCAGGCCGTGGCCCGTCCGGGAAGGAGCAGGCAAGACGTCACCAAAAGCACTCCGGGGAGTTTGCGCCCGGCAGGCAGGGCCAGGTCGCCGAGGAGCAGGAGCAGGCCGGCCAGATAGAAGAGCCCGGAGCGGTCCGGGGAAGGCGGGCCTGGCTCCCCTCCCCCGCCGCGGGGAAAACGCTCGCGCAGGGCGGCGGCGATGGCCGGGGCCGGATCCGGCGCGTCCGGGGACAGGCGAAAGGCCCGGCCGCCGGACTGCTCGGCCACGGCCGCAAGCGACGGCGCATCGACCCCGACCAGGACCGGCGCGCCCGAGGACAGGCGCAACGCCTCGCCCCGGCCGAGCATGACCGGCACGGGTGTGGGGCCGCCCACGGCCACGGTGAAGACGGGCGGCCCGCCGGCCGTCGCCGCCCTGGCGTCGCGGGCGGAAAGGGTCTCCTCGCCGTCGGAGAGAAGGAGCACCGCCCCGACTTCGGCCCCGGCCAGGGCCAGGCGCGAGGCCTCGAGCGCGGCGGCGACGGAGGTGCCGCCCAGCGGCGCGGCGTCCGGGGACAGGGCATCCAGGAACCCCGCCAATCCTGCCCGGTCGGCCGTGGCCGGGCAGGCCAGCCAGGCCCGGCCGGCGAACCCCACCAGGGCGGCCGGCACGTCGGAAAGCTGCGACAGGACGGCAAGGGCCGCGGCCTTGGCCGCGCCGAGCCGGTCCGGGGCGAGGTCGCGGGCCAGCATGCTGCGCGAACAGTCCACGGCCACGACCAGGGCGGCCCTGCCCATGACCGGGGCGACGGAGGCCGACGCGGGGGCGTTGCCGAAGCGCGGGCCGGCCGCGCCGAGTACGAGCAGCGCAAGCCCCAGGAGAAAGAGGCCGTTTTTCACGCGCCGCCCGCCCCGACCCGTCGGCGCGCCCAGGGCGGCGGCCAGGGCGCGCCGGGCCCGGCCGGCCAGCAGCAGGCACAAGGCGGCCAAGGGAAGCGCGGCGGCCAGAAGCAGGAATTCCGGGCGGGAAAAGTTCATGGCCACCTCGGCGAGCGCGCCGGGCCAAGGGCCGCCCAGGCCAGCAGCAGGCAGACGGCCACGGCCACGGCCAGGGGCGAAAAATCCACGTCGTCGCGGCCCGGCAGCGGAACCATGTCGGTTTTGGCCCGCTCGGACACGGCCGCCACGGCCCGGGACAGGGCCTCGGCGTCCTCGGCCCGGAAAAGCTCCCCGCCCGTGCCCTGGGCCAGGACGCCCAGGGCGGCCGTGTCCACGGGCGCGTCCTCGCGCACGATCTGCTGGCCGAGCAGGGGATGGTTGACCAGAAACGGAGCCGGCCCGTCGCCGCCCACGCCCACGGCGAAAATCCGCACGCCCCGGTCGGCGGCGGCCAGGGCGGCGGTCTCCGGGCGCAGCTCTCCGGCGTTGGAGCGGCCGTCGCCGAAGACGACCACGATTTTGGCCAGCCCGGACGCGCCCTCCAGGCGCTTGACCGCCAGGGCAACGGCGTCGCCCATGGCCGTGCGCCGGCCGGCCGCGCCCACGGCAAGGCTCGCCAGCGCCCGGGACAGGGCGGCCCGGTCGGCGCTTGGCGGCATGACGACGTAGGCCCGGCTGCCGAAGGCCACGAGGCCCACACGGTCGCCGGGGCGGGCGGCGGCGAAGGCCTCGGCCGCCCGGGCCACGGCCTCCAGACGCGTGACCGTGCGGTCGCCGGCGGCCATGTCCATGGCGGCCATGGATTCGGAGAGATCCACGGCCAGCATGATGTCCAGGCCCCGGCCGGCGTAGGACGTGGTCTCCCGGCGAAGTCCCGGCCCGGCCACGGCCAGAGCCAGACAGGCCAGCCCCAGCAGGCGGCAGGCCATGGGCAGGCGCGAAAAAAGGGACGGCCCGCCGGCGGCCAGCGCCGGCCCGAGGTCGGCCACGGCCAGGCCCGGAGGGCGGGTCAGCCGCCGCACCCCAAGGGCCAGGGGCACGAGCAGCGCAAGGAGCAGGGCGGCGGGATGGGCCAGGGTCAGCATAATCGGGCGCGGGCGGCCAGTCTGGCGGCGGTTTGGCCGTCTGCGCGGCGCAGGGCGGCGGAAACGGGCCGACCGGCGAAGCAGGCGGCCTCGGCCCGGGCCAGGAGCGCCTCGGCGTCGGCGCGCTCCTCGTCGGGCAGGGCGGCGAGATATGGCCCAAGCTCGGCCGGGGTCATGGCCACGGCGGCCAGGCCCAGGCGCAGGGCCAGGACGCGGCGGGCCAGGCCGGACAGGCGGAAATAATAGTCCCTGTCGGCCAATCCCGTCGAGGCGGCCTCGAGGTCGGCCAGCTCCCGGCGCAGGGAGGCCAGTTCCCGCCTGGCCGGGCTTTGGCGCATCCGCCGCCAGCGCCACACGGCGAGTCCCGCGAGCACGGCCAAACCCAGGCCGGCGAGCAGCCCGTCGCGGCCCGCGCCGGTCGGCAAGGGGACCGGGGCCTTGATGTCGCGAATGTCATCCATGGCCGGCTCCGGCCGCGCGGGCGGGCGGCATGGCGCGTCCCGGCCGGCGGCGGGCGCGGAAATAGGCGTCCAGGGCCAGGGCGGGATGTCCGGCCGGGTCGAGGGGCACGAGGCCCACCCCGGCGGCGCGAAGGCCGGCTTCTATCCTGCAGCGGCCTTCCTCGCGGGCGGCGGCGAAACGGGCCCGCGCCGCCGGATCGGCGAAATCGCACACGGCCCGCCGGCCGGTCTCGGCCTCGACGTACTCCACCATGCCGCGGGTCGGCAGGGGCGCGCCCTGGCCCCAGCCCACCAGTCCGGCCGCGACCTCGTGGCGCGCCGCCAGCCGGCCGAGGGGGGTCACGAAATCGGCCCGGGCGAAGTCGGAGAAGACGAAGACCAGGCAGCGGTGGGAAAGCGTGGCCGCGACCAGGGCGAAAGCCGGTCCGGGGTCCGTGCCCTGGCCGGCTGGGCGCGCCCCGGCCAGGGCGGCGGCCACGGCCTCGGCCTGGCCGGGTCCCTTGCCCGGAGGCAGAAAGGCCTCGACGCGGTCGGAAAAAAGCACCAGCCCCACCCGGTCGCGGCTGTGGGCGGCGCTCACGGCCAGGACCACCGCGGCCAGGGCGGCGCAGAAGGCGGCGTCGCCGCCGCCCGGCCGGGACACGCCCATGGAGGGGCTCACGTCCACGGCCAGCATCACGGTGCGGCTGCGTTCCTCGCGGAAGCGTTTGACGTACGGCCGGCCGAGCCTGGCCGTGACCTTCCAGTCCATGGCCGCCACGTCGTCGCCGGGAACGTATTCGCGGGATTCCTCGTATTCGAGGCCCGTGCCGCGATAGGCCGAGCGATAGCCGCCGGCCAGGCCGTCCCGGGCCGCGAAATCGCCGCCCAGGCGCACGCGGCGCGCGGCGGCCAGCAGTTGCCAAGCCTGCATGCGGTTTCTCGCCTCCCCACCGGCCCGGCCGGCGACCGCCCCGAAGGTAGCAACGCCGGGGCGCGGGGGCAATGCGCGGCCTCTTGCGCCCGTGGGAGGGCTAGCCCTCCTCCTCGTAGGCGCGGATGCGCCGGACGATCTCGGCGGCGTCGGAGGAGCAGGAGAGCATGCCGTGCATGAAGCTGAAAAAGTGCATGACTTCGCTCAGGTCGTAGGCGGCCGGGGCGCGCTCGCGGCGCATGGCCGTCAGTTTCGCCCGGGCCACGGCCACGGCGGCGGTCAGGGGCTCCAGTGCGGGCAGGGGGCCCTGGCGGCGCAGGTGGACGGCCAAGGCGCGCAGGATTTCGGCCACGGCCCCTTCCAGGCCCGTCAGTTCCTCGGGCAGGTGGCGGTGCAGCCCCTGGCCACGCCATTCGGCGGCCACGTGGTCCATGGCCAGGATGTGCTCGAAGAGCCGCTCGCCCCGATAGAGCAGCATGGAGCGCAACGCGCCCTCGTCGCCGCCCCGGCCCTCGATGACGGATTCCCGGCGCAGCTCCCGGCAGCGGGCCAGGGTGCGCAGGATGCGGTCCTTCAGGGCGAACACCTGCCGCTCCACGTAGTCGTCGTGGAGCCGGCCCTCGACCACCAGGGCGAAATAGGCGGCCGCGTCCTCGAAGATGGCGGCCAGGCCGTGCTCCATGGCCCGGCTGGCCCGGGAGGGCAGCACCAGGGCCGAGACGGCCAGGGCGGTGACGATGCCGATGGAAATTTCGAAAAACCGGTCCACGCCCATGGTCAGGGCCGAAGTGCCGGGATGGCCGCCCAGGATGACGATGACGGCGGTGATGCCGGCCACCCGCGAGCTCTCGCGCAGCTTGGAAATGCCCGTGCACACGGCCAGGGTGACGAAAACGGCCAGGCCCACGGCCAGGTAGGACTGGCCGCCCAGGTGGGCGGCCACGCCGCCGGCCACGGCCCCCAGGGCGGTGCCGGCCAGGCGCGTCCAGGAGGCCCACAGGGAACCGCCGAGGTTGGCCTGCATGACGATGACGGCCGTGACCACGGCCCAGTAGCCCTGGGGCAGGGCCAGGGCCGTGACCAGGATGTAGGTGGCCACGGCCGCCGCCGCCGTGCGCAGGGCGTGGCGCAGCCCCAGCCGGCGCAGGAGCCGTTTCGCGCCTTCCTTCCACTTCTTCGCTGTCACGCCTCCTCCTTTTCGGAAGCGGGCTGTGTATCCTTGTCGCCCCGGCTTGGGAAGTCCCCGGCCGGGGGTGCGCCCGGCGTGTTGTGCCCGGCGCGGGCCTGTGCTAAAATATGCCGAACTTCAAGACAATCCCATTTCGGGATTGCCTTGCCCGCATGGAGACGTCCGCCATGCAGCACATGCGAGGACGCATCGTCGGCAGCCGCGCGCCGCAAGCGTCTTCCGGATTCCGTCCATGCCCGGCCCATCGGAGCCACGCGTGACCGGCGGCCGCCTGCTTGTCTGCGGCGCTCCGGACCGCGACGCCCGCCTCCTGGCCGCCGGCCTGGCCGCGCCCGGCCGGCGCACCGGCGCGTTTTCCCCGCTGACCGCTCTGGAGCTTTCCTGCGACGCCCTGCCCGACGTGGCGGTGGTGCCCCTTTTCGATTCGACGCCCGAAACCTGCGCGCGGCTTCTGGACCGCTGGCGCGGGCGGCCCCTGCATGCGGTCTTCCTGGCCAGGGCGGACTTCGCCCCGCCCGAGCCGCCCGAGGGCGAAACCCTGCGCCTGCTTGCCGGCCTCGACGCCCGGGGCGTCGCCGCCGTGCTCGACCTCCTGGCCGAGCGCGACGCCCGGGACAGGACGGCCTGCCGGGCCGAGGCCTGGCGCGACGCCTTCGTGGCCGGTTTTCCGGGCTTCATCGTGGCCTGCGACCCCAGGCTCCGGGTGGCCTTCGCCAACGCGCCGGTGGCCCGCCGGGCCGGCGGCGACCCCGTGGGGAAACCCTGCCACCTCGTCCTGCACGGCCGCGACGCGCCCTGCCCCTGGTGCCCCCGAGAACTGGCGGAAGCCGGCCAGAGCGTGGCCATGGAGATCCAAAGCCCCCTCGACGGCCGGTTCTTCTCCATGACCAGCAGCATGCTGCACCTGCCGGGCAGCGAACCGCTGCTGTTCACCCTTTGTTACGACATCACCGACCGCAACATGGCACTTTCGCGGCTCAAGGTCCTCAACCGCGACCTCGAGCGCCGGGTGGGCGAACGCACGGACACCCTGGCCCGCCAAGCCGAGGACCTGGCCGAGGCCAACGAACGCCTGCGCGAGCTTGATGCCCTGAAATCCGGGTTCCTGGCCACGGTCACCCACGATCTGCGCACGCCGCTCACCTCTGTGCTCGGCTTCGCCAAGTTGACGCGCCGGGACTTCCTCAAGGACTTCATGCCGTTTTCCGAGGTCAGCGACGTCCTGCGCCGCCGGGGAGCCCGCATCGCCGACAACCTCGCCATCATCGAGGCCGAGGGCGCGCGCCTGACGCGGCTGGTCAACGACTTCCTGGACCTGTCCAAGATCGAATCCGGCCGGCTGGCCTGGAACGACCGGGTCGTCGACCCGTCCGAGGTGGCCCGGGCGGCCATCGACGCCGTGGGCGGCGAGTACGAGCAGAACCAGGCCATGGCCCTCGTGGTGGACATGCCCCCCGGCCTGCCGCCCGTGCGCCTGGACCCGGACCGGCTCATGCAGGTGCTCGTCAACCTGCTCACCAACGCCGTGCGCCACACCGGCGAGGGCGAGGTCATCCTCTCGGCCAGGCAGCTGCCCCACCGCCGGCTGGAACTGCGCGTGTCCGACACCGGCCCCGGCATCCCGCCCGAAGAGCGGGAACGCATCTTCGACAAGTTCCACCAGGCCGGCCGGGGGGACACCACCGACGCCGAGAACCGTGGGACGGGCCTGGGCCTGGCCATCTGCAAGCACATCGTCGAACGCTACGGCGGCAGCATCCGGGCCGAGGATCGGGTCCCGCGCGGAACCGCCTTCGTGGTGGAGCTGCCGGTCTGGACAGGCGGCGACGGCGGCGCCGAGCCCCCCACCGACATGCGCCCCAGCCCCGACCCCCTCCTTTCCTGACGCGGCGGTCCCCCGCGACACGCCGGGCGGCCGGCCGCCCTGGAACGCCCGGATCGCGCGGCTTGCCGTCCCATCGTGATCGGGACGGCAAACCGTGCTTGCGCGCGCCGGCGCGGCGCGTCAAATGTCGTTGAGGTCGATGGTGCGCGGCGCGGCCTTGGGCTTGGCCGGCTCCTTGGGGCCGCTTCCCGGGGAGGCGGGGGCCGAAACGGCCGGCGACAGGTCGGAACCGGAGGAGCGTTCGGGCCGCGACGAGGCAGGAGCGCCCGCGGCGGCCGGCGTCGCCGCCTTGCCCCGGGCGGCGCACAGAATCCGCGCCGCCTCGAGGCGCGACCGGGCCTGGCTCGCCCCGCCGGAATCGCGGGTCACGGCCTGCTGGTAGGCCGCCAGGGCCTTGTCGCACTGGCCGGAAAGCAGCAGCGCGTCGCCCAGGGCCACGGCCGCGCGCGGGTCCTTGCCTCCGGCCTTGGCCGCCGCCTCCAGCATGTCCCTGGCCCGGCCGACGTTGCCGTCGGCCAGCGAAAGCTGTCCCAGGCCCTCCATGGCCGGCGCGTAACCGGCATTGGCGGAAAGGGCTGTGGTGAAGGCCCGCTCGGCCTTCTCCCGGCCGTCCCGGACACAGGCGTCCCCGGCCCGGGCCAGGGTCTCGGCCCCGGCCCCGGTCCCCACCTTGGACAATTCCCGGCAGGCCGTGGCGTAGTCCTTGCGGTCGTACGCGGCGTTGCCCGCGGTCAGGGAATCGCCCGCAGAGGGCTCGGACGAGGAAAATTTCAAGGCGCCGCAGCCATAAAGGCCGACGAGCAAAACGGCCAGGGACACGGGCGCGGCAAGACGGCGAAAGGTCATGGCCTCACCTCCGGTTGACTTCGCGAAGCGATGCCAAGGCTATCCCAAAGCCCGTCCCGATTGTCAAACCGGCCCCGGGCTGCTACGGATTCGGTAAATCACCGCAAACCGGAGGATCGCCATGTTCCGGCGCGCGCTGCTCCCCCTCGTCCTCGCCCTGGCGGCCGGCGCGGCCCGGGCCGAGGACGTCGCCCACGTCGCCCGCCCCGGCGACACGCCGGTCGTGCTGTCCAAGACCTACCGCGTGTCCGTGGCCGCCATCCTGGCCCGCAACAAAGGCCTCGACCCCTGCCGCATCAAGGTAGGCGACGTGATCCTGGTGCCCCGGCCGGACGAATCGCCGCCACCGGCCGCGACAGCGCCGCAGCGGCCGCAGGCCGACCGGCCCGCTTCCGGCCTCCTCCCGGACGAGGAAGCCGACGACGTGCGCTACATCGTCCTGCCCGGCGACCACCCGGCGGCCATCGCCGAGCGCTTCGGCATCCCCCTGGAGACCCTCGCCCGCGCCAACCCTGGCATCGACCCCAAAAAACTCTCCGTGGGCCGGGTGCTGGCCATCCCCCGGGAAGCGGCCTGCGCCCCGCCGCCCCTGCCCGTGTCCCGCCCCGGAGAAAACGCGACGGGCGCGCCCCTGGCCACCGATTTCCAGTGACCCGGAGCGCGCCCGCCTTTATTATGGAAGTCCCGGATCAGCCGCGCACGCGCACCGCCGCCAGGGCCGGTTCGCCCTCCGCCGTCCCCTCGCCCTCGACCTGCGCCACCTTGTTGAACCGGTCGGCGAAACGGCCGGCCATGATCGAGCACACGAAGAGCTGGAGCTGATGGTAGAACATGATCGGCATCACGATCATGCCCAGGGCCGGATGCGCGCCGAAAAGGAGCTTGGCCATGGGCACGCCCGAGGCCAACGTCTTCTTCGAGCCGCAAAAGATCGCCGTGATGCGGTCCTCCATGGAGAATCCCATCCAGCGCGACACCTTCGAGGAGATGTAAAGGGCCATGGCCAGAAAGATCGCCGCCCCGCCCAGGGTCATGGCGATGACCTCGAGGCCGTTGTTGGTCCACAGCCCGGATTTGACCGAGTCGCAAAACGAGCCGTAGACCAGCATCAGGATCACCAGCTTGTCGAAGGCGTTGATGAACTTCTTGTGGCGCGAGGCCAGGTTGCCCAGGATCGGTCGCAGAAGCTGCCCCAGCACGAAGGGCAGGAAAAGCATGGTGGCGATGTTGACCACCGCCTTGCCGAAGGACATGCCGCCCGCGCCCTGCATGTCGATGACCAGCCCCACGATGGCCGGGGTGAGCACGATGCCGAGCAGGCTCGACAGCGTGGCGTTGAAGATGGCCGCCGGCACGTTGCCCTTGCCGATGGCCGTCATGGCCACCGACGACTGGATGGTCGAAGGCAGGGCGCACAGATACAGAAAGCCGAGCATCAGCCCCTCGGGCACGATGCCGCCGAAGACCGCCCGGAAAGGAAAGAACAACAGCGGAAAGGCCACGAAGGTCAGCGACTGCACGAGCAGATGCAGCTTCCAGCGCGACATGCCCTCCCGGAGGCTGCGGGTGGACAGCGCCAGGCCGTGCAGGAAGAACACCGCGAAAATGCCCGCGTCCGACACCGTCTCCGCATGCATGGTCCCGCCCGTGGACCCGAACTCCGGAAAAAGCGTGGCCAACGCCACCGCCGTGATCATGCCCGCCAGAAACCAATCCTTGGCCATCTTGCGCAAAATCCTGCCCACCATGTCCTTCACTCCCCGGCCCGCCGGCCGCCTGAAATTGCGACGCGCCGCCCTATGCCGCGCCTGGAGTGTACTAAGCATGGACATCGCCTCCGTCTCGCGCTAACTTGACAATATATAGCGAAAAATGGACATGGAAATCCTGCGCACCCTGCCCTCCCTCGACGGACTGCCCCGCCTGGTCTTCCCGCGGAGCGAAAGCCTGGCCGCCGGCTCCACCTCGCCCCCCCACAGCCACCCCTTCGGCCAGCTCTCCTTCGCCGGCGACGGCGTGCTGCTCGTGCGCACCGAAACCGGCAGCCACGTGGCCCCGCCCCAACGCGCCGTATGGGTGCCGCCCGGCATGCCCCACCAGGTCGCCGCCTCCGGCCGGGCCGAAATGCGCAGCCTCTACATCCGCGCCGACCAGGACACATTCTCCCCGCCCCGCTGCCTCGTGCTGTCCGTCACGCCCCTGGCCCGGGAACTCATCCTGGCCGCGGCCGCCCTGCCCGCCGACTACGACGAGGCCGGACCGGCCGGCCGACTCGTAGCCGTGCTCCTGGATCAGCTGGCCACGCTGCCCGAGGCCGCCTACAGCCTGCCCTGGCCCCGCGACCCACGCCTGGCCGCCGTCTGCCAGACGCTCACCGACACGCCCGACGACAGCCGCACCGCCAAGGACTTCGCCAAGACCGCCGGCATGACCGAGCGAACCCTCGGCCGACTCTTCCTGGCCCAAACCGGGCTGACCTTCGGCAACTGGCGACGCCGATCGCGGCTGCTCACCGCCCTGTCGCTGCTCGAAGCCGGCAAAAACGTCACGGCCACAGCCATCGAATGCGGCTACGACTCGACCTCGGCCTTCATCGCCGCCTTCCGCGACGCCTTCGGCATCACGCCCGGCGCGTTCGTGCGAGGGGGGTGATGTGGAAGAGGAGGAGAGGGGGAGAGAAAGAGGAAGAGGAAGAGGAAGAGGCCTCCGGCGGGGGGGGGGGGGGGGGGGGGGGGGGGGGGGGGGGGGGGGGGGGGGGGGGGGGGGGGGGGGGGGGGGGGGGGGGGGGGGGGGGGGGGGGGGGGGGGGGGGGGGGGGGGGGGGGGG
>NZ_JARKOZ010000131.1 GCF_029978005.1 Solidesulfovibrio sp.
GCGAAGATTCTGCTTGGCAGATTGACCAGGGCGGTCAAGGAAGATCCCTCGCCTGACAATATCAATGCCAGCGTCGATCAACTGTACGCGATCTTTGCCAACAATGTGAACATGCCCAGCGTTCAGGACGATTTGAAAACAATTTTCGGCTAGGAGGGCGATATGCGACAGACCATTTCCAGCGTAGCGGACGTCAAGCAGATGATCGAGTCGGGACGCAAGCTCCTTCTGGCCGGCGACGAGGACGCGTTGCGTCATCTCCCCAAGGGCGATTGGATTGCCGGAACCATTCCCTATTTCATCTCCGCCGACAAGGGCGGCATGGTCAGTCGTGATATGATCTGCGCCACGGATATCACCGATATCGTGGCCTCCATCGACATCGTCGCCTACGACGACAACAGCCTGGCCCGGCTCTATGCCGAAGGACCCAAGCACGGCTTCAGCTTCATCATCATTCCCGCCGCCAGTAAGACCCACATGTCTTTTGCGCTCAACGCTCCCAACTACAAGGATTTCGGCGTGCGTCCGCTCATCGGTTGGGTCGCGGGCGTGCACCTGAGCGACCTCGGCAAGAAGACGCCCAAGGTCGTCAACGGCCAGACTGGCGATATGCTGGAAGAGGGCGCCCTGGTGCTCCAGGCCCAACTGCCCGAGGGCAAGGTGGCCGAGATCGGCATCGTCAACCTCTTCGAGCAGGGCGACGGCGACATCCTCACCTTCAACGCCGACGGGTTCGCCGCCAAGGACGTGATGGTCAACGGCGAGAAGCGCAACTTCGCCGCCTACATCGTCAAGAACAAGCTCGACACCAAGCTGCCGCTCGTGGCCGACTACTACGGGGCCATGGTCAACATCAGCTTCCAGGACGTGGACGAGGTCGAAGGCCAGGTGAAGTTCTACGCTCCGGTCTTCTCGGGCATCCGCTACAAGCACGCCCGCCCGGTGGCGGATTACGTCAAGGTCTTCAACGACCGCCTCAGCAAGGAATGTTCGATCGAATCCAGCCGCGTGGCCTTCTCTTGCAACTGCATCCTGAATTATCTCTACTCCGAACTGGAGGGCAAGAAGACCGAACCCTTCACCGGGCCGGTGACCTTCGGCGAAATCGCCTACGAGTTGCTCAACCAGACCCTGGTCTATCTGGAGATCATGGACGTCTAGGGAACGCCTCCAAACGACGGACCGGCCGCGGCCTCGGCCGCCGGAATCCGTCATGACGCATCGCCCGAGCCGCCGCCGCTCACCGGAAGGCGAACCGACGTTTCCGCGGCGTCGGGGCGGCCCGGGCAAGACGAGATCCCTCGAGGAGCGGGAGGCCGAAAACCCGGTATGGCAGACCGGGGGAACGGCCTCCCCTTTTATGCGGCTACTCCGCCTGAGCCGCGCTCAGCCGCTGGCGCAGTTCGCGCCCGATCTCCGGAACGCTCTTGCGCGGGGCCGTCATCCAGTAGCCGATCTCCTCCAGCAGCGGACCCTCGATTTCTTCGGGAAGCGCGGGATGCGAGCCCCGGACCACGGCCAGGTCCGGGAAGGCCTCCTTGATGGCGGCCTCGTACTTGGCCACGAACGGACAGCTGTTGAGCAGGCAAAACGACAGGTGGACGGCGGACACCCCCGAGGCGGCCAGCGCCCCCACCCGGCGCAGGATCTTGGCCTGGCTGCGCTTGCCGGCGCAGCCGGCGCAGTTGATCACGCCCATCACGCGCACGCCGTCGGGATAGGCGGAAAACGCCCCCTCACCCTCGTAGGCGGCCTTGAGGCAGCCGAAAGCGCTGCACCCCACGTCCTGGGTCGTGTTGGAACAGGTCAGAATGCCGATGTCGGTCATGACGGCGTCTCCTGGGTTTGAGCAGACCGGTCGTCTACTGCGTGGCGCCAAAAAAAGCGCGACAGCGCTGTTCGGGCGACGAATAGACCGGTCGGTCTGGTCCGTCAAGGAGAAAAAAGCCGCCGCAGCAGCCGCCGCTCGAAGGATCAAGCGGAAGAGCCGTCGCGGCGCAGGGCGTTGATCTTGTCCACGAGGTATTGTTCCAGCTCGCGCCGGTCCTTGCGCAGCCGCACCAGCTCGGTCTCGAGCAGGCGCATCTTTTCCGTGAGCGCGGCGTTTTCCGCGCGTACGGCCTCGAGTTCCGTGGCCAGGGCCGTCGTGTCCCCGGCCGGCAGGGACGTGGCCGTCGGCGTGACCAGGCCCTTGAGATGCTCGGCCAGGGACCTGGCCATCTCCGCCCCGATGTGGGCGGCCATGGCCAGGGCGGCGTCGGGCGACGCCTGGGCCGAGGCTGGGACGGGCTCGGGCCGCGAGGCAGGTTCCACGGCGACGTTGACCGGATAGGAGCGGGCCAGTTCGGTGCGCACGTCCGCCGAGGACATGCCCTGGGCCAGCAGTCGGCCGATGGCGCGGAAGATGTCCACGGCCTCGGCCCGAAAACGCTTGCCCCGGCCGCGCCCCACGCTCGGCAGCACGTCGTCGAAGCGGTTCTTCCAGTAATGCAGGGTGGATTCCGGCACGTCCAGCGTCTTGGCGATGGCGGCCACGGAATAGAGGCGTGTTTCGGCCACGGATCGTTCCCCCTCCGGCAAGGCGTGAGACAAGGGCGTATGGGCGACGCCCGGCAACGCAGCCTAGGAGCGCCGCGCCGGCGGTGTCAAGCCGCGAGGCTGTTGCCAGCGGCGCGGAGAAGGGCTAAAAGGGGCCATGTAACAAATCCGCCTGAAGCGTCACGGAAGAGCGCGCAATCGTCGCCGAGCGCCGCGCGATCTCCATGGGTTCGTAACCGGGAACGGCTAGAAAACGGAAGGTTCGACGGCAGGCAGCTGCGCCGTCGGCCCCGACGCCGCCCCCCATGAGGTGATGCCATGGAAGCCGCCCATCGTTCACGCATATTCGCCCTCAAACCGCCCTTCGGCGGGACCCTGGCCCACCGGGTTCTGTCCCTGGTCGAGCCGGTCCTGTCGCGGCTTTTGTCGCTTGATCCCATCGAGGACCTCTACCGTTCCATCCCCGTGGGGCTTGCCGGCGGCGACTTCATCGACGCCGTGCTCGAATCCATGGGCGTCCAGGTGCGCCTGTCCCCTGACGAACTCGCCCGCATCCCCAAGGACGGCCCCGTGGTCGTGGTGGCCAACCACCCCTTCGGCGGTCTGGAAGGGCTCATCCTGGCCAAGATGCTCCTGGCCGTGCGGCCGGACACCCGCATCATGGCGAACTTCCTGCTCACCCGCATCCCCGAGTTGCGCGAGCTCTTCGTCTTCGTCGATCCTTTCGGCGGGACCTCGGCCACCGAAGGCAACGTGCGCCCGCTCAAGGAATGTCTGCGCGTGCTGCGCGGCGGCGGCCTGCTCGGCGTCTTCCCGGCCGGGGTCGTGTCCCACCCGCGCTTGGTCGACGGCCGCCTGACCGTGGCCGATCCGGCCTGGAACACCACCGTGGCCCGCCTGGCCCGCCGCACCGAAGCCACCGTGGTGCCCGTGCACTTCAGCGGCCGCAACAGCCGGCTGTTCCAGACCCTCGGCCTCGTGCACCCGCTTTTGCGCACGGCCATGCTGCCCCGGGAATTCATAAACAAATCCGGACAGTCCGTGGTGGTCCGCATCGGCAGCCCCATCACCCCGGCCCGCCTGGCCCGCGTGTCCGCCTGCGAGACCGAAGCCGACGCCTGCGTCACCCGCTACCTGCGCCTGCGCACCGACCTGCTGCGCGACCGGCCCGACCGGCCCCGCCGCCGGCCGCCCCTTTTCCCGCAGAAAACCGCCGCCCGCCAGGAAGCCCTCATCGCCCCGGTGCCGCCGCAACTGCTGGCCGACGAAATCGCCCGCCTGCCGGCCGGGGCCGTGCTGCACCAAAGCGGCGAATTCGCCGTCATCGAGGCCAAGGCCGACCACATCCCCCTGGCCCTGCGCGAAATCGGCCGGCTGCGCGAACTGACCTTCCGCCGCGTGGGCGAAGGCACCGGCAAGGCCTGCGACCTCGACGCATTCGATCCCTTCTACCGCCACCTGTTCCTCTGGAACACCGAGAAAAAGGAAATCGCCGGAGCCTACCGCGTGGGGCGCACCGACGAACTGCTCGAGGCCAAGGGGGCGCAAGGCCTCTACACCAGCACGCTGTTCGTGCTCAAGGCCGCCTTCTTCTCCCGCATCAGCCCGGCCCTGGAAATGGGCCGCTCCTTCGTGCGCCCCGAATACCAGAAAAGCTACTCGCCCCTGCTCCTGCTCTGGAAGGGACTGGCGCAAATGGTCGTGCGCGAACCGCGCTACCGCGTCCTCTTCGGCCCGGTCAGCATCACCAACGAATACAAACACGCCTCCAGACGCCTCATCGCCAGCTACTTCGAAGGCAACGTCAACAACCCCAACCTGGCCCGCCTCGTCAGGCCCAAAACGCCCCTGCGCGGCCAGACCTGGCTCGCCCGGGCGTCCAAAACCCTGGTCGACGACCTCGACGACCTGCTGGCGCTCATCGACGACATCGAAGCCGACCGCAAGGGCATCCCGGTCCTCCTGCGCCAATACCTCAAACTCGGCGGCAAGATCCTCGCCTTCAACGTGGACAAGGATTTCGCCAACTGCCTCGACGGCCTCATCGTCGTGGACCTGCTCCAGGCCGACCGCCGTCAGCTCGAACGCTACATGGGCAAAGGCGGCCTGGCAGTCTTCAACGCCTACCACCAGGCCCGTGCCCAGGCCGAGGCCAGGGAGGAAGGCGAAAGCGTAGGCGTGAGCGTAGGCGTGAGCGTGGGCGTGGGCGTGGGCGGCGCGGACGAGCGCTGTGCGTAAGCGGAAGAGTTGAAGGCGAAGATGCCTCCGGCGGGGGGGGGGGGGGGGGGGGGGGGGGGGGGGGGGGGGGGGGGGGGGGGGGGGGGGGGGGGGGGGGGGGGGGGGGGGGGGGGGGGGGGGGGGGGGGGGGGGGGGGGGGGGGGGGGGGGGGGGGGGGGGGGGG